>CAVGGQ010000036.1:0-20069 GCA_963628785.1 Oscillospiraceae bacterium
GTATAAACAAATGGGTCCCGTTGCACAGGTGTTGCACATCACCCCAACACCAACCACGGGATCCATTGATTTTCCAAGCCTTTTAATTTTCAGTTGCACTTTTTGCCCGCATGTGGTAATATCACTGTGGATTATTGGGAAAGGCCTTGTCGGCGTTTCCCGAAAGCCGTATCGACGGGGGTAATCAACACTTGGAAAAATATAAGATTCAGGGCGGAAACCGCCTGCACGGAGAAGTGGAGATCAGCGGAGCGAAAAACGCGGCCGTTGCCATCATTCCGGCTGCTCTTATGGTGAACGGTGTATGCCGCATCGAAAATCTGCCGCAGATCAGTGATACCGTAGCTCTGCTGCATATTCTGGAGTCGCTCGGCGCAAAAGTTCGCTCTCTCAATCCCTCCACGGTGGAGATAGACTGCACGAACGTTACATGGAAGGGCGCGGACTATGACCGCATGCGCAAGATCCGTGCGTCCTACTATTTTGTCGGCGCGATGCTCGGCCGTTTCGGCAAGGCGCGCACGACGATGCCGGGCGGGTGCAACTTCGGCGTCCGTCCGATCGATCAGCATGTGAAGGGCATGAAGGCTCTCGGTGCACAGGTCGAAATTTCCGATTATATCACCGCATCCGTCCCCGGCGGACGGCTTCGCGGCGCGAACATCTATCTGGACAAGGTCTCCGTCGGCGCGACGATGAACATTATGATCGCCGCCGCTCTCGCGGAAGGGCGCACCGTGATTGAAAACGCGGCGCGCGAGCCGCACATCGTTGACCTGGCCAATTTCCTCAACTCCATGGGCGCGGACATCCGCGGCGCGGGCACCGACACTATCAAGGTCATCGGCACTGACTCGCTCCACGGCGGCACCTACGCCATCATTCCCGACCAGATCGAAGCAGGCACCTATATGGCGGCCACCGCGGCGGTCGGCGGAGAAGTTCTCATTAAAAATGTCATTCCCAAGCATCTGGACTGCATCACGGCGAAGCTGCGCGAAATGGGCGTCACGGTGGAGGAATATCCGGAATCCGTGCTCGTCCGCTCCGTGGGCCGGCTGCGCCACGCCAACGTAAAAACGCAGCCCTATCCCGGTTTCCCGACCGACATGCAGCCGCAGATCGGCGTGGCGCTCGCTCTGGCCGACGGCACGAGCGTCGTCACCGAGGGTGTGTGGGACAACCGCTTCAAGTATATCAACGAGCTCTATAAAATGGGCGCGGTCGTGACCGTAGACGGCCGTACGGCGACCATTGAGGGCGTGGAAGCGCTCCGCGGCGCGAGCGTCGCGGCGTGCGACCTGCGCGCGGGTGCTGCGATGGTCATCGCGGGACTTTGCGCCGAGGGCACCACTTTCGTGCAGGATATCCAGTTCATCGAGCGCGGCTATCAGGATCTTGTCGGCAAGCTCCGCCTTCTCGGCGCAGACATCTGCATCATCGACGAGCCCGATGACGAAATGCGCGTAAACGCCGTCGGATGAGTTTCCCGGAGGCGGCACCGTGCTGAGAGTACAGCTGATCTGCACCGGAAAGCTCAAGGAAAAGTTTTACGCCGAGGCGTGCAGGGAATACGACAAGCGCCTGCAGCGCTACTGCTCGCTCGAGATCATCGAGTTGCCGGAGAGCGGCGACATCGGGCGCGACGGCGCGGCAATGAGTGCGAAGATCGGCACGGGCGCATTTGTCGTGGCGCTGTGCATCGAAGGCAAGGGCTACTCGAGCGAGGAGCTCGCGTCGCTCCTCGGTGACTGCGCCCTGCAGGGAAAATCGCGCGTGTGTTTTCTCATCGGCGGTTCGGACGGTCTTTCGGAGAGTGTGAAGCGCCGCGCGGATGTGCGTCTTTCCATGTCGCGCATGACATTCCCGCACCACCTCGCCCGCGTGATGGTACTCGAGCAGATCTACCGTGCGTTCAATATCAATGACGGCGGTAAGTATCATAAATAGGGCAACACCGCACAATGTCGTCTGCGGTGCTGCCATAGCAAAAAAGAGGAATACGTATGAACGAAGAAAACGGCAAATGGGGGCGTGAGCTTCCGGGTAACCTGCTCGAGCGATGGCCGCGCGACGAGAAGGGCGAGCCGGAAGCACCTGTATATCTCTGCCACTGCAAGGGTCTCGATATGGACGAGACCCTGCTTGTCAGCCGGCTGGAGGCGTACGGCATTCCCTGCCTGCGGCAGTATCCCAATGACGGTCAATTCGGCAAACTGATCCTCGGTTTGAGCGGATCGGGTGTGGACATATTCGTTCCCGCCTCGGTATGGGCGGATGCCTGCGAGCTCATTCGGGAAAATGATGATGAAACGGAAACGGAGGAGGAACAATGAACTGGCGCGAAACATACGAAAAGTGGCTCAACAGCCCGGCTCTGAGCGAAGAAGAGTGGAAGGAGCTCGACTCCATCCGCGGTGACGACAAGGAGATCGAAGACCGCTTCTATGCTCCTCTCGTATTCGGCACGGCGGGACTTCGCGGTGTTATGGGGCTCGGCACGAACCGCATGAACATCCATGTCATCCGTCACGCCACGCAGGCGTTTGCGGAGCTGATCGTGGCCGAGGGTGCGGGCGCCATGAAGCGCGGCGTGTGCGTGTGCCACGACTGCCGCCACAACAGCAAGGAATTTGCGCGCGAGGCCGCGGCGATCATGGCGGCCAACGGCGTGCATGTGCGTCTTTTCGAGTCGCTGCGCCCGACGCCCGAGCTGAGCTTCGCCATTCGCCACTACGGCGCCGAGGCCGGCATCAACGTGACGGCCAGCCACAACCCGAAGGAATACAACGGCTACAAGGTATACTGGTCCGACGGTGCTCAGCTTCCCCCGCAGCATGCGGAGGAGATCGCGCGCCGCATGGAGAATTCCGACATTTTCCGCTCCCCCCGCCGCATGGACTTTGACGCCGCGGTCGAACAGGGGCTCATCGAGTGGATGGGCGAAGAGACCGACGAGGCGTTCCTCAAGAATGTGGAGCAGCAGGCCATCAACCGCGATGTGGTGGCGAAGGTTGCCGACGACTTCCGCATTGTCTACACGCCGTTCCACGGCTGCGGCTGGAAGCTTGTTCCCGAGGCACTGAACCGTTTGGGCGTGAAGCACGTCTATCCGGTAAAGGAGCAGATGGTGCTCGACGGCGATTTCCCGACCGTAAAGAGCCCGAACCCCGAAAATCCCGAAGGCTTCTATATCGCCATTGAGCTCGCCAAGAAGGTCAACAGTGACCTGATCATCGGCACCGATCCCGACTCAGACCGCATCGGCGTCATGGCACGCCGCAACGGAGAGTATATCCCCATCACCGGCAACCAGATGGGCTGCCTGCTGCTCGACTACATCATCAACGCCCGCCGCGCCGCCGGCACCATGCCGGAGCACCCTGCCGCGCTGAGCACGATCGTGTCCACCACGATGGTGCAGCGCATCTGCGAAGAGAACGGCGTCCACTTTGAAGCGACATTCACCGGCTTCAAGTTCATGGCAGAGAAGCTCGCCGAGTATAAGGAAAAGGGCAGCTACGAATACATTCTCGCCTTCGAGGAGAGCTACGGCTACATGGTTGGCGACTATGTGCGCGACAAGGACGCCGTGACGGCTTCCATGATCGTAGCGGAAATGGCCGCCTACTACTACGACCGCGGCATGACGCTCATCGACGCCATTGACGAGCTGTATGCCAAGTACGGCTACTACCGCGAGGAGACCGTGAACCTCTACATGTACGGCGTGGACGGTCTCGGCGAGATGCGCGCTCTGATGGAGTCGCTGCGCAAGACGCCTCCGAGAGAGATCGGCGGTCTGCCGGTGGCCCGCGTACGCGACTACGAGAGCGGCGATGTCACCATCCCCGGCCTCGGCGTTGTGGAAAAGACCCCCATCGTCGGCAGCAACGTGCTCTACTTTGAGCTTGCCGACGGCTCGGCCCTTGTCGTCCGTCCGTCCGGCACGGAGCCGAAAATCAAAATGTATGTTCTTGCAAGAGGCGCTTCCGCCGAGGAGTGCGATGAGAAGAAGAAACGCTTCGCGGATTATTCCCGCTCTCTTGCCGAGAAAAAATAATTCCCCACAGGACTTCTTTCGAAACGGAGGTTTGCCCTATGAAAAGAAAAATCGCACTTGTACTGGCTCTTCTGATGATGCTGAGCGTCCTCACGGCCTGCGGTAGCGGCAAAACGTGGACCGGCAAGCATGAGGTGGAGATCGTCGTAAAGAATTACGGTACCATCCGTCTGGAGATCGATGCGGACAGCGCACCGAAGACGGCATCGCAGTTCCTCAATCTCGCCAAAAAGGGCTTCTACAACAATCTTACCATCTACCGAGCCATTGACGGCTTCGCTATTTACGGCGGCTGCCCGAATAAGAACGGCACGGGCAAGGCGAGCACGACGGTGGAGGGTGAGTTCACCTCGAACGGCTTCAACAATCCGCTTTCCATGACGCGCGGCGCCATCGGTATGGCGCGCGGCACGGATAAGAACAGCGGCACCTGCCAGTTCTTCATTCTGCAGAACGATGCGACCTATCTGGACGGTGACTTTGCCGTGTTCGGCTCGGTCGTGAGCGGCATGGACATCGTGGATCAGATCGCCGCGAGCGTACAGGTCACCGGAGCCGACGGCTTTATCGCCGAGGCCAACCAGCCGGTCATCACCAGCATCAAAGTTTACGGCTCGTAAGAAGCGAAAGGAAAGAATCGGTCGGCACGGGAATTTCGTTGCCGCCCGATTCTTTTTCGGAGGAAACACATTGAAAACAATTCGCATTTTCTTGCGCTTCCTGCTGTGCGCGGCGCTTCTCGCTGTTGCGGTCTTTGCCGTGCCGGGCGAGAGCATTGCGGTGCTCGGCGGGGATCTCACAGTCGCCGAGGCGGACAGCATGTACGCCCTCTTTGGCGCAGAGCGCGGCACGGCCATGGAGCAGACGCTCTCGTGCGAGGACGCGGCGGCAAGCTTTTCGGCAGTCCCCGAGGGAGCTGCGCGCACGGCGGTGTATCTCACTGTGCTCGAGGGCGGTGCCGGGCTTTCAGTTTCGCTCACGAACATCTCCTGTGCCGAGACCGTATTTTCCACCGCGCTCGCCGCGGCGGGTCTCACGGATGTGAGCATCAAAGCCGTCGCGCCCGAAACGACAGAGGCTCTTGCGGCGCTCCCGGCGGTATTCCGCGCGTACGAGTCGATCACCTGCCTTGCGGTATCGCCGGAGGCACGCGAAGCGGCGGCTTCGGCCCTGCGCGAGACCGGAGAGATCACCGAAAACCTCACGCAGGAGATCGATCTCTCGCGTTTGGAGGAGATCCTCGGCACAATGGACGGCTTTTTCGATGAGCTGGCCGCGCTCGGCGAGAGTGAGCTCCCCGGGCGCATCCAAGCCATTGCCGCGGAAAAGGGCATACCGCTCAACGATTCACAGGCGCAGCAGCTTGCCGATCTTTTCCGCAAGCTGCAGAAGCTCCGCGAGGCGGGGCTCTCCGAGCAGGTGCAGAAGCTGCCCAGCACCGTGGAGTCTGCCGCGAACACGGCGGTCTCTTTCTGGCAGAAAGCCAAAGCCTTTTTCCGGAAAGCCGGAGAATGGATCTCTCAACTCTTAAACTGACAGGAGGTTCTCTTTATGAAAGGCTACATCATTGCCACATCCTCTACCTCTGACCTGCCGCGTACGTGGCTGGACGAGCACAACATTCCGTTCATTGCCTACACCTACACGGTAAATGACACGCTCTGCGAAGACGACTGCCGCGAAGAGACGCGTGCCGCCGTCTACGCCGGTATGCGGAAAGGTGACCTTCTGCATACCTCGATGATCAACGAATACGCGTATTACGACTTCCTCCATCCGTTTCTTGCGGAGGGGAAGGATGTCATCTTCCTCGATATGTCGCAGAAAATGTCCGTATCGTTCCAGAATGCGAACAAGGCAACGGAGAAGCTGCGTGCGGAATTTCCTGAGCGGCGTGTGTACGTGATGGATACGCTTTGCATTTCCGGCGGTCTCGGTCTGCTCGTGATGAACATGGTGCGCCGCATGGAAGAGGGTGCATCGTTTGACGAGGTGGTCGCGTGGGGCGAGGAGAACAAGCTCCGCATCGCGCACCGCTTCACGGTGGACGATCTGAACTATCTCAAGGCCGGCGGGCGCGTTTCGAATTCCGCCGCTCTCGTGGGCTCGATCCTCGACATCAAGCCCGTGCTGTATGTGCCGGACGCCGGTACGCTCGATGTGGCGCAGAAGGTGCGCGGGCGCAAGGCGGCACTGCGCGCCATTCGCGATGCCATACTGCACGACCTGGGTGAAACGGACACCGAGGGACTCGAGATCCATATTCTGCAGGCCGACTGCATCCCGGATGCCGAGTGGCTCCGCGGCGAGCTGCGCAGTGTGCATCCCGATCTCGGAGAGATCACGATCACGGCGCTCGGCGTTGTCATCGGTGCGCACTGCGGCCCCGGACTTTTGACTATCTTCTATCTCTGCGGCGGGCGCAGACCGAAATAACGGCAAAGGGAGTCGATCCACATGGAAATGCGCATAGAACACGATTCAATGGGGGAAGTCGCCGTCCCCGCCGACAAATACTGGGGCGCGCAGACCGAACGCAGCCGCCGCAACTTTCCCGCCGGCGTCGGACATGAAACGATGCCCGAGGAGATCATACGCGCTTTTGCCGTGCTCAAGCGCGCAGCGGCCGAGGCCAACCGCACGCTCGTCCCGAACCGCATGACGGAGGAAAAGTGCGTTGCCATCTCCCGCGTGTGTGAGGAGATCCTCGCCGGAGACTTAGACGGCAACTTCCCTCTGATCGTATTTCAGACCGGCAGCGGCACGCAGTCCAACATGAACGTAAACGAAGTCATCGCCAAACGCGGCAACGCCATAGCGGGGAAAAAGCTTCTGCACCCGAACGACGATGTGAATATGTCGCAGTCCTCAAACGACACCTTCCCGACCGCCATGCACATTGCCGCCGTTACGGTGCTCGAGGAGCAGCTTCTCCCCTCGTGCCATCATTTCGTGCAGACGCTGCGGAAGCTGGAGAGTGAGAACGAGGATGTACTGAAAGTCGGACGGACGCATCTGCAGGATGCGGTGCCGCTTCGCTTCTCGCAGGAGATTTCCGGCTGGCGGGCGAGCGCGGAAACGGCGGAAGCGATGATCCGCGAGAGCATCGAGCCGCTGCGCGCTCTCGCGCTCGGCGGCACGGCCGTCGGCACGGGGCTCAACGCTCCCGAAGGCTTTGCCGCTCTCTCCGCCGAGCGCATCTCCGCCCTGAGCGGACACCGCTTTGTGACGGCGGAGAACAAGTTCCACGCGCTCACCTCGCGCTCGGAGCTTGTGTTCGCACACGGGGCGCTCAAGGCGCTCGCGTGCGACATGATGAAGATCGCGAACGATGTGCGCTGGCTCGCCTCGGGACCGCGCTGCGGTCTCGGCGAGATCCGCATCCCCGAAAACGAGCCCGGCTCATCCATCATGCCCGGCAAGGTGAATCCCACGCAGTGCGAGCAGGTGACGATGACGGCCGTGCAGGTCATCGCGAACGATACGGCCGTCGGCATGGCGGCATCGCAGGGAAACTTCGAGCTTAATGTTTTTCTGCCGGTCTGCATCTACAATTTCCTGCAGTCGGCGCGGCTGCTCGCGGCTTCCATTGCTTCATTTGACGAACGCTGTGTTTCCGGCATCACAGCCGACCGGGCGCGCATGAAAGAAAATATGGAGCGCTCGCTCATGCTCGTGACGGCGTTCACGCCGCACATCGGCTATGAGCGCGCGGCGGAAGTTGCGAAGCTCGCCCATCGGGAAGATCTCACACTGCGCGAGAGCTGCCTGAAGCTCGGCTACATGACGGCAGAGGAATTTGATGCGGCATATAAGCCCGAAAACATGGTCTGATGGAAGCAAACGAACGCGAAAAAATCAAAACGCAGGCCGTGGCTGCAACGGTCGCGGCACTGGCCAGTGCAAGCGTGATGGTCGGCGGTGTACTGCCCGATGACGGCGTATTCGATGACGGCATGGACGAAGCTCCCACGCCGATCGTGGAGACCGTGCCGCTCGCTGCGGGCGGCGGCGACAGCGGGAATGTCGATGAAGTGCCCGCCGAGAACGATGAGGAAAAGAAAAAGGCGCGCCGCATGAGCGCGTGGTTTGCGCGGCTGTCGTTTTCCGCGCGGCTGATGATTTCCGTCGGCATCGGTGGGGCGGCGTGGCTCGCATCCGGCGCTCTGAGTGCGCTCTTTGCCGCTGTGATGCCGCCGGTGCTCGCCGGGGTACTCGGCTTTGCCGTGACGGCGCTCGGCATTCCGGCGGCGCTTGCGGCGCTCTGCAAGGCGTTTTTCCCGGAAAAGCGGCTGCGCGACATGGTTAGGAAAAAGAACCTGTGGTGGATCCTCGGCGGTGCGGCGCTGCTGGCCTTTCTCGGCGAAGTGCTGCCGCTCGTGTGGTCGGAATACGGCACAGTGTCGGCGCTCGTGCAGCTCGGCGGAAGTGCGGCTCTGCTTGCGGGGACCGCCACTGTGGCCATTCGGCGTGAAAAGCGCATTGACCGCGAGAGAGCCGAGGCGGAAGCGGCGAAGGAAAACGAGGTCGTTCCGGAGACTATGGAGCAGGCAAGATCCCGCGTGCTCGCCATGGTCGACGAGACGGCGCTGCACCGGTAAATGCATTCTGCGCAAAATGCGCATACGGCTTTGCACCATATGGCGGGAATGTTTCACAAACTTTCCCGCCGGGGCGAAAAAGCGCTTGCCGCATGGCCAATGTCACTAAGTTAGCGGCGTTGCTCCAGTGGTTGATCCAACAAGGAAAGAGTGCATCCGGCAACGGATGCACTCTTTCTGCAAAATGGGCATGACAAATTAGCGGATTGAAAAATCCGCAAAAAAAAGCTATTCAAAAACATGAAATTATGCTACTCTATACAGCCATCGGTGTTCTTTGCTATTTCATCTCCCCAAAACCGAATTACAGTCCAGCCAAGGAACAGAAGTTCCTTGTTATTCTCATCATCACGTTCCATATTGCGAATGATCTTCTTTTCCCAAAACTCCGGATTTTTTCCTCTTCGGATTCTTGGGCGAAGGATAGTATACCAGTCTTTTCCGTGGAAAAACTTGCTATCACAAAAACAGCAATCTTGTATTTGGTCAATGCAATATCCGGTTTTCCCGGCAGTTTTCCATAATTTTTCCGATATCTATACCCCTTATGCCAGAGGGCTTTCCGAAGCTTCACTTCAATAGATGTGTCCTTGAAGCGAATGTGAGACATAGCTTTATGCCGTTGTTCTTTTGTAAGTACGTCCACCTAATCGCCTCCTCGCCATTGGATTGTTTCCTTAATTATAACATGACAGACTACCTTTTCCCACAAGGATTGACCGCCTCGCTGATAATGAATCCATACCTGCTAACGAAACCAACCAGTTAACGAATTGTACTACATATATCGTTACATGGTATGAACCCCCGTACCCACAGTGATTTCAATTGTGGGCACTTAGTATGCGCCATTCGGCAAAAAAATAAGACCCTCTCAGGTCTAAAATCATGAAATTCTCGGTTTACGCAGCCTTATAGCCCCAATATCCGGCTATTTCTTGTATCAATATTGAAAGCCTTTTGTCGCAGATCGTGTCGTCCGGCGTGGGCTACACGAGCGCGACCATCATCTCGCGGATGTGCTTCGGCGTGCGGAACTGGCCGTTCTGACCGGCAGTGGAGAGCTTGCCGAGCATGTACTCATAGAGGTCGCCCTGTATGTCCGCATAGGCGATGTCGTGCTCATAGAGATCGTCGAGGCCGGTGATGATTTTCTGCAGCACGAGCGCTGTCGGGATGAGGAACATGGCGTCCTTCATGTAGCGGGCGAACGCCGTCTCCTCCCCCGGGTCATTGCCCTCCTCCGGCACAGGGATTAGCTCGCCGTGCGCGTCGAAATCGGGCAGACGGCCGTTCTTCATCCCCTCGATGGCGGGGAAGATCCACCGCGACATGACGGCATAGATGTCGTTCGGGTCGTTGTACTTGAATTTGCTCCAGCGCATCGACTGCCCCGCCGCGGACGCGGGGAAAATGTGCACGGTCTTGATGCCGGCTTCGGCCTCGAAGGCTTCGTTTTCCAGCTCCTTCTCGTCCAGCGAGCGGATGAACATCAGATAGGTGAGCTGCTCGATGACGGTGAGCGGATTCGTGATGCCGCCCGCCCAGATGTCCGTCCAGATCTTGTCGACTTTGTTCCTGATGACTCCCGTGACCATGCCGTATTCTCCTCCCGGCTCCCGCCGAAATGTGCTTATATTTTTCTAACAATATTATACTCACAAATGCCTTTGCTGTCAATTTCCGTTATTTTGCCGCGCAAAGACGCAAAAAAGCCTGTGATCGTTGAGATCACAGGCTTTTTATGTGGCGGAGAAGCCGGGATTTGAACCCGGGCTCGGCTCATCACCGACTACTCCCTTAGCAGGGGAGCCCCTTCGGCCTCTTGGGTACTTCTCCAGACCGCTCGAACATCATACCACATGGTATGCGGCGTTGTCAATGAAAAATTCACGAGAACGCCGCGAAACGGCAAAATTTCGTGTATTCCTCACTCGAACACGGCTTTTACGGCGGCGAGGACGTCCCGCGCCACCTCCTCCGGCGTGCGGGCGGCGTCGACGGTACAGATGCGGTCGCGCCCTTCGAGGCGGCGGAAGATCTCATGATAGCGCTTGCGGATGGCGAGGAGCGAGTTCTCGTTCTCGTAGATCTCGCGGTAGGAGCGGCCCTGCTCCATGCGGCGCAGGCACTCCTCGTCGGATAGGTCGAGGAAGATGCACAGGTCGGGCTTGCGGATCTCGGGGCAGTCGATGTTGATGTGATAGACCCACTCCGGATCGGTCACGGTGCCCTGATAGGCGAGCGAGGAGTAATAATACCGGTCGGAGATCACATCGCGCCCGTCGGCGAGCAGCTTTTGAATGCCGTTCACCGGGTTCATGTTGTGCGCCACGCGGTCGGCCATAAATAGGGCGGCGATTTCCGCGCCGGTGCGCGGCGTGAAGCCGGAGAGCGCATCGCGGATGAGGCCGCCGGTGGCGTTCGTCGTCGGCTCCGCCGTTTCTGCGACCGACCGCCCGAGCGCGCGCAGGCTGTCCGCCAGCATACGCATCTGCGTCGTTTTCCCCGAGCCGTCTAGCCCCTCGATCACAATAAATTTCCCGCTCATATCTGTTTCCTCCGAGCCGCTTCGCGTTTTTTCCGGGGAATATTATAGCAAATCTCTTTTCATGCCGCAAGATAAATGCTATAATATATTTTGTATGTCTATGTCACGGGAGCTATTTCATGACCGATACTGCGTTTTTGCAATATACGGGCTATGTGCTCGCGCTGCTGGCCGTCTGGATCACGGTGCGGTGCGCACGGTCCATGCTGAAAGAAAAATATGTGCCGGAGGTCTGGGGCTATCTTGAGCTGCCGGACGGCTCATCGCGCGCCATTGAGCACTGGGAGTGCATTCTCGGGCGGGCGAAGGCCTCGGACATTCTCCTCACTGGCGAGGACATCGAGCGGAGCCACGCCGCCATACAGCGCGACGGCGCGGGCGAGTGGACGATTTCCGCGCTCGACGGCGGCAAGGGCGTTTGGGTGAACGGCGAGGCCGTCAAGGGCGATGCGCCGCTGCACGGCGGCGATACCATCCGGCTCGGAAAAACGGATCTCCGCTTTCTCGCGCTCAGCGACGCGCAGCGCGCCACGCTGCAGCGGAAGCGCCCCGTGATCGGGCGAAAGGTGCAGCCGGCCGTCACGCTCCTGCTGCTCGTTTGCTTCCAGCTTGTGCTGCTCTTACAGTTCTTTTTCACGGCGGATACGGCGGATCTTTTCTCGATCTCGCTCGCGTTTGGGATGCTCTTTGCGCTCGAGTGGTTTGCTTATTTCGTGATGCGCAGCATATCCGTGCGCGGGTTTGAGCCGGAGACCATTGCCTTTTTCCTCACGACGGTCGGGTTTTCCGTCGTCGCCTCGTCCGCGCCGGAGAGCATGGTGCGGCAGTGCCTGCTGTTTCTTGCGGCGCTCGCCGTGTTCTTTGCGCTCGGCGTGTGGCTGCGCGATCTGCGCCGCGTGCGGGCAATGCGCTGGCTGATGGCGGGCGCGGCGCTCGGCTTTCTCGCGCTCAATCTCCTGCTGAGCGAGGAGATCTGGGGCGCGAAAAACTGGCTGAGCATTGCCGGGCAGTCGCTGCAGCCGTCGGAATTCGTGAAGATCGCGTATGTGTATGCGGGCGCGGCCACGCTCGACCGTCTGTTCCGCCGCCGCAACCTCATTTTGTTCATCGGCTTTTCCGCCGTGTGCGTGGGTGCGCTCGCGCTCATGGGGGACTTCGGTACGGCGCTCGTGTTTTTTATCTGCTTCCTCGTTATCTCGTTCATGCGCTCGGGCAGCTTTGCCACGCTCTTTCTCGCCATCGGCAGCGCGGCGCTTGCGGTGATGCTCGTGCTCACCGTGAAGCCCTATGTCGCGCAGCGCTTTGCCACATGGGGACACGCGTGGGAGGATCCGCTCAGCACCGGCTACCAGCAGGTGCGTACGATGAGCGCGCTCGCCTCGGGCGGCCTCTTCGGACGCAGCGCGGGGGCCGGGTGGCTCAAGGACATTGTCGCGGCCAACACCGATATGGTGTTCGGCGTCGTGTGCGAGGAGCTCGGACTGATCGTCGGGTTCTGCTGTGTGCTGTCGATCTTGCTGCTGGCGGTATTCTCCGTGCGCAGCGCGGCCGCGGGGCGCTCTTCCTACTATGTCATTGCCTCGTGCGCCACGGTCACGATCTTCATGGCGCAGCTTGCGCTCAATGTGTTCGGTTCGCTCGACATTCTGCCGTTCACGGGCGTGACATTCCCGTTCGTATCAAAAGGCGGCTCGAGTCTCATCTCCTGCTGGGGCATGCTCGCCTACATCAAGGCCGGCGACACGCGGCAGGGCGGCAGCTTCGCTCTGCGCACGAGCTTTGAGCGCCGGAAGAAAAAGCGGAAGGGGGCGGCGAAATGAAGCGCATCGAACACCGCTCCGCCATTGCCCTCCTGCTCGCGCTCCTTCTGCTGCTCGGCATGGTTTTTTTCCTCGTGCGTCTTGCTCTGCACGGCGGCGACTGGGCAGCTTATTCCGCCAATCAGCACATTTACCGAAACGGCATGCTGAAAAACAGCACTTTGACCGACCGCAACGGCATAATCCTCGCGCAGACTGCGAACGGCACTTACCACTATGCGGACGATGCGGCGGTGCGCATGGCGTCGCTCCACGCCGTCGGCGATTACCGCAGCTATGTGGACGGCGCGCTCACGAACTTTTCGGATGACCTTGCGGGGTATTCCTTCATCATCGGCACCGACGGCGAGGGCGCGACCGTCGCGCTCACGCTCGATGCGCGGCTGCAAAGTGCGGCATGGTACGCGCTCGCGGGGCGCAGCGGCGCCGTGCTCGTGATGAACTACGAGACCGGCGAAATTCTATGCATGGTGTCCTCGCCCTCGTACGACCCGACCGGCGACCCGGACACGAGCATTGACGGGCTTTTCCTCAACCGTTGCACCGGCGCGACATTCACGCCCGGCTCGGTATTCAAGCTCGTGACGCTCATTGCGGCGTACGAGAACATTCCGGATCTCGCCGAGCAGACCTTTACCTGCAGCCAGTACCTCGACCTCCCCGGCGGGACGATCGTGTGCACCGGCTGGCACGGCGAGCAGACGGCGGAGCAGGCGCTTGCCAATTCCTGCAACTGTGCCTTTGCCGAGATCGCTATGGAGCTCGGGAGCGACACCATCGCGCAGACCGCGAAGCGCCTCGGCGTGGCAGGGTCGCTCAAAATCGACGGCGCGTCCACGGCCTCGGGGCAGGTGGAGAGCGCCGAAGCCGGCACGAGCGATGAGGCGTGGTCCGGCATCGGACAGTATACCGAGCTCGTGACGCCCTTTTCAATGGCGCGGCTGTGCGCCGCCATTGCCAACGGCGGCACGCTCATTGCCCCCACGCTCCGTCTCAACGGAACGCTCCGCACCGATTCGCTGCTGAGCGCGGACGCGGCGGCGTTTCTGGAGGAGAGCATGAGCTACGCCGTCACCTACGGCTACGGCAGTGACCGTTTTCCGGGGCTCGACCTCTGTGCCAAGAGCGGCACGGCCGAGGTCGGCGACGGCACCACACATGCCTGGTTCGTGGGTTACCTGCGCTCCGGCGCGCCGGTGGCGTTTGCCGTGATGCTCGAGCACGGCGGCGGCGGTCTTCTGCAGGCCGGCAGCGTCGCCAATTCCGTATTACAAACCGTAATGGAGTATTATGCCCAATGATCGACATTTCCGTTCGTGACCTCACGAAAGCCTTTGAGGTCAACAACAACATACTGGACGGGCTCACCTTTCAGGTGCAGCACGGTGATCGCGTCGGCATTCTCGGCTGCAACGGCACGGGAAAAACGACGCTCTTCCGCCTGCTCGTCGGAGAACTCTCCGAGGACAAGGGCGAGATCGAAATTGCCCGCGGCAAGCGGCTCGGGCTCGTCTCGCAGATCCCGCACTACCCGGAGGGCTACACCGTAGAGGACGTGCTCGCCACGGCCGAGGCGCGGCTCGATGCGATGCAGTCGCGCATGCGTGAGCTCGAAGAGCGCATGGCCGTCTCGGACGACCGCGCCGTGCTCGCGGAGTACGACGAGCTTCTCTCGCGCTTCGAAACGCTCGGCGGGTACGATGCCGAGGTGCGCCGCAGCAAGGTGGCCAACGGTCTCGACATTCCGCCCGCGATGCGCGCACAGCTTTTCGATTCGCTCTCCGGCGGCGAGAAAACGCGCGTGAATCTCGCACGGCTCATTCTGGAGGACACGGACATTCTCCTCCTCGATGAGCCGACAAACCACCTGGATATGCACGCGACCGAATGGCTTGAGGACTATCTGCTCCGCTTCAAGGGCACGGTGCTCGCCATATCGCATGACCGCTGGTTTCTCGATAAGATCGCGCAGCGGATCATTGAGATCGTCAACGGCAAGGCGGAGCTGTATAACGGCAACTACACATTCTATGCCGAGGAAAAGCAGCACCGCTATGAGGAGCTGCGCAAGCAGTACGAAAAAAATCAGAAGGAGATCGCCCATCTGCAGAAGGCGGCAGACGATCTGCATCTGTGGGCGTTCATGGGCGCGGACAAGCTGCACAAGCGGGCATTTTCCGTGGAGAAGCGCATCGCGAAGCTGCAGACCGCCGAGCGTCCGAAGGAGGGAAAAAAGCTCTCCGTCCGCTTCCGTCAGAGGGAATTTTACGGCGACGAGGTGCTCGTGCTCGAGGATGTGGCGAAAAGCTACGGCGAGAAGAAGCTCTTTTCGGGCATTGAGGAGCTCATTGAGCCGGGCGAGCGTGTGGCGCTCATCGGCGACAACGGTACGGGAAAATCCACGCTGCTGCGGTGCATCACCGGTGAGGAGCTGCCCAACCGCGGCTGGATCCATCTCGGCCCCGCCGTGAAGAGCGCGTATCTGCCGCAGCTCGTGCGGTTTGACGACCCGAGCCGCAACATGGTGGACACGATGCTCTGGGAGGCCAAGTGCGACACGCAGACGGCGCGCAACCGTCTCGCGGCGTTCGGCTTCCGGGGCGAGGATGTGTTCAAGACCGTGTCGGTGCTATCCGGCGGCGAGCAGAGCCGTCTGCGCCTGTGCATTCTCA
Organism: Oscillospiraceae bacterium; assembly: GCA_963628785.1. Classification (GTDB taxonomy): domain Bacteria; phylum Bacillota; class Clostridia; order Oscillospirales; family Oscillospiraceae; genus Apopatocola. The sequence continues at coordinate 15,708 of CAVGGQ010000036.1, forward strand.
TGCGCGATGACATTAACTTCCTCATGCTCGACGAGCCGACGAACCACCTCGATCTTCTCTCGCGCGAGTGGATGGAAGACGCGCTGTGCGACTATACCGAGGCACTGCTCTTTGTGAGCCACGACCGCTGGTTTATCGAAAAATTCGCCACGCGCATCTGGTGCCTGCATGACGGGACGATCGAAGACTTCCGCGGCGGCTTCACCGAGTGGCAGGAATACCGTGCGCGGCAGGAGTCGCTCCGTCAGGCGGCGAAGGCGACCAAGAGCGTCGAGCGCGAGGAGAAGCCGAAGAAAAAGGCCGAGCCGAACCGCGACCGCCGCCGTCAGAAAGTCGAGCGCGATATCGAACGCGCCGAGACGGCACTGCATGCGCTCGAGGAGGAAATGGAGGCCAATGCCTCCGACTATCAGAAGCTGCTGGAACTCGGCGAAAAGAAGACCGCCGCCGAAGCAGGGATCGAAGCACTGTACGCCGAGTGGGAGACCCTCTCGGATTAACGAAGCGATGAAAGGGGAAAAGGCATGCCGGAGCTGAATACGGACATTCGCTATATCAAGGGCATCGGCGAGCAGAGAGCAAAGTCTCTCTCGCGTCTCGGCGTCCGCACACTCGGCGATATGCTCAACTACTTTCCCCGCGCCTACGAGGACCGCACCGTCGTGCGCCCGATCGCCGAAATTCAGCCCGAGGAGAGTGCGTGCGTGCGCGCCATGGTGGCCAACGAGCCGCGCCTTTCCCATATCCGCAAGGGTATGGACATCGTGAAGCTGCGCATCGTGGACGAGAGCGGCGGCGCGGATGTGACATTTTTCAACCAGACCTATGTCCGCGACCAACTCGTGCAGGGCAAGAGCTATGTGTTTTACGGCAAAGCGGGCGGCACGTTCCTGCGCAAAACGTTCACGAACCCGGTGTTCGAGCGAGAGGACCGCTCGGGCGTCGTCACGGGGCGCATCCTGCCGCTCTACCGTCTGACACACGGCATATCGAACCGCCTTATTCTCAATGCGGCGGAATGTGCGCTCGATGCCTGCGGCGATATGCTGCCGGAACTGCTCCCGGCGAGCATCACGGCGGAATACGCGCTCCCCAAGGTGGGCTTTGCCTACCGGAACGTGCATTTCCCGCAGGATTACGAGACGCTTGCCCTTGCGCGGCGGCGGCTCATATTCGAAGAACTTTTTATTCTCTCCTGCGCTACGCGCCGTCTCCGCTCGGAGCGCGAGGACGCGCCCGGCGAGAAAATCACCCTGCCGGATATTGAGGAGTTTTATTCATCTCTGCCCTTTTCCCCCACCGGGGCGCAGCGTCGCGCCGTGGATGATGCACTGCGCGATATGGCATCCGGGAAGCGGATGTCGCGTCTCGTGCAGGGCGATGTCGGCAGCGGCAAAACACTCGTGGCCGCCGCGTGCCTGTGGGCGGCGCGGAAGAGCGGGTATCAGAGCGCGTTTATGGCGCCGACCGAAATTCTCGCCCGTCAGCACGAAAAGACGCTGCGCGGCTTTCTGGAGCCGTTCGGCATGCGCGTCGTGCTGCTCACGGGCTCCATGAAAGCCAAAGAAAAAGCCGCCGTAAAGGCGGCGCTCGAGGAAGGGCTCTGTGATGTCGCGGTCGGCACGCACGCCCTGCTCACCGAGGATGTGCGTTTCCGAAAGCTCGGGCTTGCCGTGACGGACGAGCAGCACCGCTTCGGCGTGCAGCAGCGCGGCGCACTGAGTGAAAAAGGGGTTCAGCCGCATGTGCTCGTCATGTCCGCCACGCCCATCCCGCGCACACTCGCGCTGATGATCTACGGCGATCTCGATGTGTCGGTGCTTGACGAGCTGCCGCCGGGGCGCGAAAAGGTGGACACGTTCGCCGTGACGGAGAGCTACCGCGCGCGGCTCAACGGCTTCATTCGCAAGCAGGCGGAGGCGGGGCATCAGGTGTTCGTTGTCTGCCCGAAGGTCGAGGACGATGAGGATGCGGAGGACGGAAAGGCCAAACTTAAATCCGCCTCGGAGCACGCCGAGGAGCTGCGGAAGATCTTCCCGGATATCAAAGTCGCGTGTGTGCACGGCCGTATGAAGCCGAAGGAAAAGGAAGCCGTGATGACGGCATTCGCCGCCGGGGAGACGGATATTCTTGTCTCGACCACCGTAGTCGAAGTCGGCGTGGACGTGCCGAACGCCACGCTCATGGTCGTGGAAAATGCCGAGCGGTTCGGCCTCTCGCAGCTCCACCAGCTGCGCGGGCGCGTCGGGCGCGGGAAGGCGAAAAGCTACTGTGTGCTCGTTTCCGATATGCCGACCGAGGAATCCAAAGAGCGGCTGCGCGTACTCACGAAAACAAACGACGGTTTCCAAATCGCGCAGGCCGACCTGGATCTGCGCGGTCCCGGCGACTTCTTCGGCTCGCGCCAGCACGGTCTGCCGGAGATGCATGTAAAGGATCTGTTCGGCAGTCTCGATATGCTGCGCGAAGCGCAGACCGCCGCCGAAAAGCTCTGCAAGGAGAACCCGGAGCTGAAAGGTGCGGAGCTCGCGCCGCTGCGCGCGCGCATCAATGAGCTTTTCACATCCAATGCCGGAACATGGAATTGATCTGTTATGAAATTCGATAAACAAATTTTTCGCATATCTTCCGAACGGAAGCGCCTTTTGCTGTCGTTCGCGCCGGTGTTCTTCTTCGGCATCCTCGCGCACGGCGCATGGTTTCTGCACTGCTCGCTCTCGGGCGACTCGCTCAACGAGATGTACCTGTGGGGCGACATGCACTATGCGGCCATGACGGTCGCCGAGTGGAAGATCTCGCTTGGGCGCTTTATCAACCCGCTCTATCGCATTCTCTTCGGCGGCGTCACCACGCGGCCGTGGCTCGCGCTCTTGCTCTCGCTCGTGTGGGTCTCGCTCGCGGTGTACTTTCTTGCGCGGGAGTTTTCGATCGATCATGTCGTCCCGCTCGGCCTTTTGGGCGGCATCTCCGCGGTGAATGTGACATATATCTCGCAGTCGGCATCGTACATCAACGATCTGGACGCCAATATGTTCGCCGTTCTCCTCGCGGTGCTTGCGTTCCGGTTCTGGCGGCGCGGCGGGAAGCGAAGCCTTTGGGCCGTTCCGCTCGTTGCGCTCTCGCTCGGCATTTATCAGGCTGAGGTCTCGGTGACCATTGCGCTCATCATGCTCTCGTGCATGGTGCGCCTTTGGGAAAAGGAGCCGGTCAGGGCCGTGTTTACGGACGGCCTGAAGGCGATCGGGCTCCTCATCCTCGGCGGTGTGCTCTACTATGGGCTTATCCGCTGTGCCTGCGCCGTTTTCGATGTCGCAATGGACAGCGGGTACAACGGCCTTACGAATCTCACCGAGCTCGGCAGCGTTTCGATCCCGCACGCTCTGCGCCTCACTTACAGCTACTGGCTGGAGAGCATTCTCGACCGGCCGCATGTGCTGCCGTTTGCCGTGACTGTGGGGAGCCATGTGCTGCTCGCGCTTGCCGTTTTGGCGCTTTTTCCGGGATATCTGCGCCGGAAAAAGCTTTCGGCGGGCAGCATTCTGCTGATCCTCGCACTTCTCGCGCTGCTGCCGCTCGGCATGAATCTGGCATATTTTCTCAATTCCGCAAGCCTCGGCGGGCACGATCTCATGACTTACGCCTTCTGGTATGTGTATCTGCTCGGCTATCTTGTGCTGCGCGCCTGCGCAAAAGAGATGCCGGATGCGAAGCTGCCGCGCCTTTCCGCCGTGATCACGCTCGCCCTCACGGTGCTGATCCTCTGCGGCGAGACCGGTACGGCACATGCGGCATACGATAAGAAAGCCGCCGAAGGGGAGCAGACGCTCTCACTCATGACGGCGCTTACCGAGCGCCTCGGTGAAATCGACGGCTATGTCCCCGGCGAAACGCCGACGGCGCTCATCGGCATTCCGAGCACCGATGTGACCGTTCGCGGCCGTGTGGATACCATCACCGGCCTCATACACCAAAGTCCCGTATGGTCGTCGCTCTACTATGAAGCGTACTTTGAGAACATTCTCCAAACGCCGACTAACCTCTGCGATGCCTCGACCATCCAAGATCCCTCAGTGGCTGTCATGCCGGTCTTCCCGGCTACGGACAGCGTCCGATGGATCGACGGCGTGCTCGTCGTAAAGATAGGGTAAAGGCAGCACCGCACAACGTCGTCTGCGGCACTGCCTAAAACAAGAGAGACCTTGCTTTCGCAGCAGGGTCTCTCTTTGTTATAACCCAGAAAACCTCGGGCTATGCCCGAGGTTCAAAAAAGGCGGAGCCTATGAGGGGAAAAATAAACCTCCCGTGATAGAATAGTGAGGGTTTGCCGACCGCACTAAAGAAACGAAGGAGGTACCTTATGGG
>CAVGGQ010000037.1:0-19819 GCA_963628785.1 Oscillospiraceae bacterium
CAACATAGCCATATTCGGCCTTCTCAACCCCGGCGACCATGTGATCTCCACCGACCTGGAGCACAACAGCGTCCTCCGCCCGCTCTACCGTCTGGAAAAATCGGGCACGGAACTCACGTTTCTGCACGCCGACCGAAAGGGCTGCATTGATTATGACGATTTTGCGTGTGCGCTCCGCCCAAACACACGCGCCGTTGTCTGCACGCATGCGTCCAATCTCACCGGAAATGCGCTGGATCTGGGCCGCATCGGCGCTTTTGCCCGCGAACACGGCCTGCTCTTTATCGTCGATGCCTCGCAGACGGCGGGGAGCTTTGACATCAACGTGCAGCGCGACGGCATCTCGGTACTTTGCTTTACCGGTCATAAGGGGATGATGGCTCCGCAGGGAACCGGCGGCCTCGTGATTGCTCCGGACGTGGAGATCCGCCCGCTCAAAACCGGCGGCACCGGCGTGCAGTCCTTCCTGCGCGAGCAGCCGGATGCATATCCCACGCGCCTCGAGAGCGGCACGCTCAACGGACACGGCATTGCCGGACTGAGTGCAGCCGTGGACTTCCTGCGCGAGATCACGCCCGCGGCCGTTCACGCGCACGAGACGGCGCTTATGCAGGCATTTTACCATAAGGTATCGGCTCTGCCGGATGTGACGGTGTACGGCGACTTTGCGCACGATCGCGCACCGATCGTCGCGCTGAACATCGGCGATATGGATTCCGGCGAGACCGCAGCCATTCTTTCGGATGATTACGGCATTGCCACGCGCTCCGGCGCGCATTGTGCCCCGCGCATGCACGAAGCTCTCGGCACGACGGATCAGGGCGCGGTGCGGTTTTCCTTCGGCTGGTTTAATACTTCGGAAGAAGCGGAAGCTGCCGCCGAGGCGGTTCGGGAGATTGCGGAATGAAAGCAAGAGAAAAGAAAGAATATGTAATTTTCACCTTCTATACGACAGCTGCCGCCATGGCCATGGAAAAGCTCTGCCAGACGCGGAGCATTCCCGGACGGTTGATCCCCGTGCCGCGAAGCATTACCGCCGACTGCGGCATCGCATGGGCTGCCGCACCGTCCGAGCGCGAGCGCATAGAGAAGGAGCCCGGAATTCCGGAAATTTCCGGCGTATGGATACGAGAACTTTGATGAGGAAAACGATATGCAGACACTCAACTTAAAACAGCTCGAAGTTTTTTGCGCCGTAGTTGAGCAGGGCAGCTTCACGGCGGCCGCGGAGACGCTCTATCTTGCGCAGTCTACCGTGAGCGGGCATATTCTTGCCCTGGAAAAGGACATCGGCGTACCGCTGCTTATCCGCTCCGGCAAACGCCGCATCACGCTCACCGAGGAGGGACGGCGCGTATACGACCATGCGCACGCCATTCTCCAAAGCTGCAGCGAGTTCTCGCGGGAACTGGAGGAGCAGACCTCGCGCGAGGTATCACTCGCGGCATCCTCGATCCCGATGCAGTACATTCTGCCGGCTCTCGTGACGGAGTTTTCGAAAACACATCCGGATTTTCGTTTTCTGCTCCACAGCGGCGACAGCGCGAGCGTGCACGACGCCGTGCTGCAGGGAGAGACACACCTCGGCTTTGTCGGCGCGGTCATGAATGCACGCGAGCTGCAGTACGACTGCATCGCTTCCGATCCGCTGGTTCTCGTCGCACCGGATACTCCGTGCTATCACGCCATGTACGATGCCGGTCGGCCCGGAAACGACTTGCTCGGCGAGCCGCTGATCTTCCGTGAGGGCGGTTCGGGTACGCAGCTTGCCGGACAGCGCTTTTTCACAGAGAACAGCATCGACACCGGCTCACTGCGCATCGTGGCGCGCATGGACAACAGTGAGGCGGTGCTCCGTGCCGTCGGCTGCGGCCTCGGCTGTGCCGTTGTGTCCGGCCTCGCCGCGAGCGCCACGAAGGAGCTTCTCGCCTTCCCGCTTGTCGGAAAGAACAATGAGCACGAGATCTACATGATCCGCGCGCGCGACCGCCGGCCGACGAAGGTCGCTCGCGAATTTATCGAATACATTCTCGACCGGACGAGGATAAAAACCTGAAACATGGAGGCCCTGTTGATGCAGCGCCCCTGCTTCCGATCGTTTTCAATCGGTTCTAACGATATAATTTAGAGTAATATCCGATTTATCGTGTGGAATTTCCCGGATGCATGCCGTATAATACGAGTGTAAATTAAGGGATATCTCCACGGAACAAAGAGATTATCCAACGAATGAGAGGGAAAAACTGTGAAATCTTGGCTCAAAAACAACTGGCTGATCCTCGTCACCGGCCTTGTTATCGGCATTGCGGCGCTCGTTCTCGGTGCGCACGGCAACCCCGGCAACATGGGCTTCTGCATTGCCTGCTTCCTGCGCGATGCCGCCGGCTCGCTCGGTATGCATTCTGCGGGCAAGGTGCAGTATTTCCGTCCGGAAATCGTCGGCATCATCCTCGGTTCTCTGATCGCCGCCCTGCTCGCCAAGGAGTTTAAAGGCCGCGGCGGCTCCTCCCCGATGGTTCGCTTCATTCTCGGCGTATTTGTTATGATCGGTGCTCTGATGTTCCTCGGCTGCCCGCTCCGCATGGTCATCCGTATCGGCGGCGGCGACTGGAATGCTCTGGTCGGCCTTGTCGGCTTCATCGTCGGCATCCTCGTCGGCGTTGTGTTTCTCAAGAAAGGCTTCACGCTCGGCTGCAGCTACAAGCAGACGACCGCGGAAGGCGCCGCGTTCCCCGTAATCTATGCTCTTCTCTTCGTCCTCTGGCTGGCTGCACCCACGCTCTTCAAGTTCTCCGAAGAAGGCCCCGGCAGCAAGCATGCCATCTGGATCCTCTCCCTGGTTGCCGGTCTCGTGGTCGGCGCTCTCTGCCAGCGCAGCCGTATGTGCATGGTCGGCGGCATCCGCAACGCTGTCATGTTCAAGGACTTCGGTCTTGTCGCCGGCTTCATCATGGTTATCCTTACTGTGCTCGTCGGCAATCTCATCCTCGGCAAGTTCAACCCGGGCTTTGCCGATCAGCCGGTTGCTCACAGCGACGGTCTCTGGAACTTCCTCGGCACCGCGTTGATGGGCTGGGCATGCGTCCTGCTCGGCGGCTGCCCGCTCCGCCAGCTCATCCTGGCCGGACAGGGCGAGAGCGACAGCGCAATCACCGTTCTCGGCATGATGTGCGGTGCGGCGTTCTGCCACAACTTCAACCTCGCCTCCTCCACCGACGGCCCGACCGCCAACGGCAAGATCGCCGTTATCATCGGCTTTGTCGTAGCTCTCGTCATCTCCCTGCTTTTCACGAGAAAGGCGGAAGAGTAAATGAAAACGATCGATGCACGTGGCTTTGCCTGCCCGCAGCCGGTCATCATGGCACAGCGCGCCGTGAAGGCCGATGCTCCGAGTGAACTGCAGGTTCTGGTGGACAACAAATGTGCCGTGGAAAACGTGACCCGCTTCGGCGAAAGCCAGGGCTACACCGTGTCCGTGAAAGACGGCGATGACGATGATTTCACCGTAACGCTGCATAAATAATTCTGCCCCCTTTTACGGCGCTCTCTGCCTTGCTGCAGGGAGCGCCGTTTTATCCTGCCCGGCGTTCTTTCGAAAAGATATGGATTTTCTTGACCTCACGGTGTTTTTCTGGTACAATGAGCTGATATAATTTCGTATGCCCGCGTGGGATATTTCTTTACCGGGAGGGTGCTTATGGATTATTACGACGAAGATGAATACGAAGAAGAACCGGAAGAGCAGTACCATGATCCTCTCAAGGCTCTGGTTATTGCGCTTATCGTTGTCTGTCTTCTCTTTGCTGGCATCGGCGTTTACCTTTTCCTGCAGCTGAACAGCGCAAACGAGCGCGCGGATTATCTCTCCTCGCAGCTCACGAGCGTGCAGACGGAGCTGGATGCGATCCGCGCCGAACAGGCTGCGGCCACGCCGACGCCCGAGCCGACCGCCGTGCCGACACCTACGCCCGAGCCGACCGCCGTGCCGACACCTACGCCCGAACCGACGCCGACCTCGTCGCCTACGCCCGAACCGACGCCCGTGCCGCTGCGCGAGGCTGTCACGGCGGAAATGCTCGGGGATGTCTATCGTCCGGAAGATTCCCTGTGGCTCGATGAGGCGGAGACTGCCGTTGTCATTCCGTACATGCTCGCCGTCCACTACGGCCCCGGCATGGATTGGGGCGAGAACATGGCACTCAATATGAATGATACCGTGGAGATCCTCGCCAAGCAGAACGGCTGGTTCCTTGTGCGCACCACGACCGGACGCTACGGCTGGACTGCCGGAGAGTATCTGCGCATCACGGCCGTCGAAGCGACCGCGACCCCCGAGGAGAGCACCTCGGCCGATACCATCACCCCCGAAGCTCCCGCCACCGCAGCCCCCACCGAAGCCACAAGCCCCGATCTGGGCTGAGGAAATACCGCACAATGTCGTCTGCGGCGCTTTGCGGATCTTTTTCGCCGAATCCGCGTCATCAAGCCTTGCCATACACAAAGTATGGCTGCGGCTCTCTTCCTCGATTTGGCGAAAAATCTCTCACAAATCGCTCTTGCCGAATTATGCGGTGTTGCCCTGGCAACATACCGCCAAATGCAGACCGGCGGCGTTCCCGCAAATTCGGGAACGCCGCCGACTTTTACTTTTGTGTCAAAATCCGAAGTATTCTTTGCGTGTCTCGCTGTTGACGCCTAATGCGGCGCAGAGCTTTTTTACGCTCAGCGTTTCGTAGTCGTTGTCGATGAAAAAGCTGCGGAGAGCATTGCAGGCTTTCTCCCAGGCGGCTATGGTGCCGTTCCAGCGGTTTCGCTCACGCGCCATTTCCGGCGCGAGCAGATCGTGCAGCGCATCGATCTCCGCGAGAACGTTCTCATTGGAAAGCGTCGTTTTTATAAGCTCCGCATACCGTGTGAGCACGCGGTTACGAAAGTCCTCGCTCTTCAGGAGCCATTGGACGATCTGCGAGATCTGCGTCGCGTCCGAGGAGCAGAGATAGGTAAAGCAGCTTTCCGATGTCTGGAACGCCCAGTCGAGATCATAGAATGCAATCTGCCACTTGCCGCCCTTCGTGCGGAAGTAGCGCAGATTGGTGTGAAGATCCACGTTGCAGCAGTAGCCTTCGAAAATGAACCAGTCGATCATGCTGTCGATATCAAATGCCTCGCAGAAACGCTCATACGCCTCGTCGTACGAGAGCGTCGTGCTCTTGGTGTATACGAACGCCTCTTTGTAGAGCGAAGAGGAAGAGCTGACGGGAGAAGTGAACATCTCCACGTCGTCCTTCACTGTGCCGGTGCGGTTGGCATAGTACTGCTGCGTGAGATCGTCCTTCAGACAGTAAATGCCGTAATATTTGCCGTTGATGTAAAGGACACAGTAGCGCGTTCGCTGCGTGGGCGTTTTTTCGCCGGCCTGCAGACAGAGCTCCTGCATCAGCTCCGAGCGGAACACCGTGGTGGGGTAGTCCTGCCCGACGCGGAGGGAGAGTGAGGAAAATTCTGTTGTGCCGTCGCCGAAAATATCATAGGAGAGCAGCTCCGTACCGTAACAGCTGCGGAATTTCACGCCGAGACTTTTTTTCGGGAGCATGAGACTGGTGTGCCCCTTCAGCTCCACACCGCAGTCGAGTGAGAAGCTTCCGCCGTCCTCATAGAAGGCGAGGCTTGCCGAAAATTCCCTGTCGCGCGTGCCGTTTTCGTATGCGGTTTTGAAAGACGACGGCGTGTCCGTCACGAGCGAGACCACCGGCAGAGTGTGCCCCTCGTTAAGGAAATAGTTGAGCGTGAGCGTTCGCGAGGGTGCACCGCCCTCTTCGATGCAAACGGCACGAAGGACGGTCGTTTCTTTGATGGTGAGCGTGTCGGTATAGAGCGTGCTCTTCGCCGTCGGCGCGGAGCCGTCCGTGGTGTAGTATATGTCGCCGACACCGGAGAGCGCCACCTGCAGGGAAGAGCAGTTTTCGAATACGCCGGACTCCGTGTCTGCCGACGGCATTTCGGATACATAGCGATACGATTCACCGCTGTTTTCCGCTTTGGGTGTCGGAGCCCACAGATAGAAAAAGCCGGCCTCATTTTTCAGCCGCCCCATGCTGCGACTGCGCGGGAGATCGTGCACCCACACAAAATCACACGCTGCCGTTTCGCCGGCATGCGTGAGATAGACCGATTCGCTCGCACCGTTGAGCGCGAAAGGCGCATAGTATGTGCCCGGCGTCGTTTTCTCCCCGGTGCAGTAGATGAGGACGGTCTTCCCGGCCGCGAGCTTGACATTCGGGAGCGTCCACTGCAGCAGATCCTTGCGCGAGTCGGAGAGGCAGTAGTCCGAGAGCCGGATCGTTTTTTTCGACACATTCTTAAGCTCGATCCAGTCATATTTTTCCCCGGTTTTCGAGTCATTGTATGCGCCGTTGGCCGTCATGACCTCGTTGATGATGAGGTCGGACGCCGGTTCGCGCGACGCACAGAATTCTTCATATCCAGTGAGCGTGTTCTCGTAGCCGGGCGTGGCCCATGCGCTTTCGACAAACTCGCCCGAGGCGTCGCGGCAGAGCACACAGTCATGCCCGCGCTCCGGGTCGCAGTCGGCGCGGTCGGCGATCGTGCCGTCCGCCGTGAGGAGATAGAGCGACTCACCCTCGCCGAGCGCGAAGCTCGTGTGGAGCTCTCCCTCGGTCCGGTTCTTGCCGGAGGCGAATACGACGAGAAACTCAGCGCTCCGGAGCGTCACGGCGGGAAAGTCCCAGACGGTCTTGCCGTCCGATACGCTCCAGCCCTTGAGCGACACGGCCTTGTTCGATGTATTCTCCAGCTCGAACCAGTCGGAGAAGTCGCCGTCCGCGTCCTGCAGCGTCGCGTGGTTTTTATACATCATTTCGGAAATGCGCACGCCGTCCGAGCCGCTTTTCATATCCGCCGCGAGCGCGGTCGGCATGAGCAGCAGCACGGCGAGCAGCGCCGCGGCAATGCGTATGGCTCTTTTTTTCATACGCACGGCTCCTCCGTGCGGGAAAGTGTGCCGAGCTGGTAGAACGCCACCGCGCTCGCCGCCGCCACATTCAGGCTGTCCACACCGTGGGACATCGGGATGCGCACGGTATAATCACACCGCACGATCGTGTCATTGGCAAGCCCGTCGCCCTCCGTGCCGAGCACGAGTGCGAGCTTCGCCTCGCGCTGCAGCCGCTCGTCCGCGATGCTCAGCGAGTCCTCACGCAGGGCAAGCGCCGCCGTGCGGAAGCCGAGCGCATGCAGCATTTCCTGCCAGTCGCGGTCGCTCGGAAGATAGGTCCACGGTACCTGAAAGACCGTCCCCATGCTCACGCGCGCGGCGCGGCGGTAGAGCGGATCGCTCCCTGCCTCGGTGAGGAGCACGGCATCCATGCCGAGCGCCGCCGCCGAGCGGAAGATGGCGCCGATGTTCGTCGGGTTCATGACATTTTCAAGCACCGCAATCCGATGCGCGTCCCGGCAGAGTTCGGATGCGTCGGGCAGCTTCGGGCGGCGCATGCAGCAGAGCATGCCGCGCGTGAGATGAAAGCCTGTGAGCTGCACGAGCACGGCATCGTCGGCGGCGTATACCGGCACATCACCCACGCGCGCGAGAATATCCGCGCCCGCGCCGTTTATATGCTTTTTCTCCGTGAGCACCGACACCGGCACACATCCCGCATCGAGCGCGCGCCCGATGACGAGCGGGCTTTCCGCGATGAAGCACGCATTCTCGAGATCGGCGCGGTTTAAGAGCTGATTTTCGGTCAGCCGTGCGTACACATCTAGCTCGGGCGCGAAAAAGTCTTGAATTTCAACTAATTTTCCCATGCGCACTTACCGGAAGAACACGAAGTATACGCCGATCAGAATGTGCGCGAGCAGGAAGAGCGGCACGAGGATCAGAAACTTTTTATGCTTTGTTTTGTGACGAAGGCTTATCATTCCGACCCACTCGCCCAGACTTCCCCCAAGCGCCGCGACGAGCAGAAGCGTCTTTTCCGGAATGCGCCGGCCGTGACGGATGGCTTTGGTCTTGTCGACTGCCATGAGAATGTACGCGAGAAGGTTCATTCCCAGAATGTACGCGAACAGAAGTATGCTGTTTGGTTCCATGGTTTTCTTCCTTTCCTTTGCCCGAAGCCGGGCGGACGAGACACTCGCGTCCGAAGCCGATGAGATCCTCCCGCCCCGCGGCAATGAGAGCCTCGCGGACGAGACGGGCGTTTTTCGGGTCGGTGTATTGGAGCAGAGCGCGCTGCATGGCCTTCTCGTGCGGGTCGGTCGGGACATACACGCTCTTCATTGTGATGGGATCGATGCCGGTATAGTACATGCAGGTGCTGATGGTGCCGGGCGTCGGGTAGAAGTCCTGCACCTGCTCAGGGCGGGCGTTGTGCGCCTTGAGATAGAGCGCGAGCGCGACCGCATCTTCCATCCGACTGCCCGGATGTGAGGACATGAGATAGGGCACCACGAACTGATCCTTGCCGTAGCGCTTGTTGAGTGCGTGGTATTTGTCAAGAAATCGTTCATAAACCGCGACCGGCGGCTTGCCCATGTAGCCGAGCACCGTGTCGACACAGTGCTCGGGCGCGACCTTGAGCTGGCCGGAAATGTGGTTCTGCACGAGCTCGGCGAGGAACGGACTGTTCTTGTCGCAGAGAACATAGTCAAAGCGCACGCCGGAGCGAACGAACACCTTTTTCACGCCGGGGATCGCGCGGAGCTTCCGCAGCAGTGCGAGATAGTCGCTGTGGTCGGCAACAAGATTTTTGCACGGCGTCGGCGCGAGGCAATGCTTCAGGGGACACATGCCCTCCTTGAGCTGCTTCTTGCAGCCCGGCGCGCGGAAGTTCGCCGTCGGGCCGCCGACATCGGACACATATCCTTTCCAGAGCGGGTGGCGCGTCATGCGCTCCACCTCGCGGACGACCGACTCATGGCTGCGGGAGGTGATCATGCGTCCCTGATGGAACGCGAGCGAGCAGAAATTGCACCCGCCGAAGCATCCGCGGTTATGGATGACGGAAAAACGCACCTCATCGATGGCCGGCACGCCGCCGAGCGCATCGTACATCGGGTGCGGCTCGCGCGCGTAGAGCAGCTCCGCCGCGGCATCGAGCTCCTCCCGCCGGAGCGGCATCGCGGGCGGGTAGACGACAAGCTGCTTGCCGCCGTGTGCCTGCACGAGCGTTCTGCCCCGAACCGGGTCGTGCTCGGCATATTCCGTGCGCGTGGCGAGAGCGTACTGCCGCTTGTCGGCACACACCTCTTCAAAGCTCGGCAGCACCACGGCGCCCTCCGGCGCTTTGTCCGCAATGACCGCCGTGCCGCGAATGCCGCGCAGCGGCTTCCCCTCACGGAGACGGCTCGCCGCCTCCAGCGTGGCGGTTTCGCCCATACCGTATACGAGAATGTCCGCGCGCGCATCGAATATCACGCTGCGGCGCACCTTGTTGTCCCAGTAGTCGTAATGCGCGAAGCGGCGCAGTGAGGCTTCCATCCCGCCAATGAGCACGGGAATGCCGGGGAACGCCTCTCTGGCACGGTTGGCGTACACCGTGCAGGCGCGGTCGGGGCGCAGACCCGCCTTCCGCCCGGGAGAGTAGAAGTCCTCGCTCCGGCGGCGCTTCGCGGCAGTGTAGTGCGCGACCATGCTGTCGAGATTGCCCGCGCCGATGAATACACCGAGTTCCGGCCGCCCCATTGCGGCGAACGCCGCGGCATCGTGCCACTCCGGCTGCGCGAGGATCGCCACGCGAAAGCCCGCGTTTTCGAGCACGCGCGAGATGACCGCCGCGCCGAATGACGGGTGGTCGATGTACGCATCGCCTGTTACTAAAAGTATATCGTACCAGTCCCAACCCCGCGCGAGCATATCCTCGCGGGAAACGGGCAGAAAATCTGTTTTATTCGTTTTCGGCACCCTCCGGAATCACAGTATCGCTTACCGCCCGAATTTCCGCATTGACGAGCGTGGCCGCCGTGCGGCAGCAGTAGTTTTGCTTTTTCCCGTCGCCTCCGCTGGACACGCCGACGAAGTCCGCCCACGCACCGGGACGGATGCGCAGCACATTGCGGAGCGGCGGCAGAAATTCGCCCTTTGCCATCGCGAGCAGCGGCAGCACCTCATAGGGCGAGGCCGTCGCGGCATTTTTCCCGAGCAGCAGGCCGCGCCGCAGATCGATGGCCGGGACCATGCGCAGCACAAAGCCCACGCGCGTGTCGCCGAGAGAGCGCTGCGTGCGCGTATCGCGGATGAGGCGCACGGCGCGGACATGTACGCACGCCAGGTGCGAGAGCATCCGGAGCCGCAGCGGAAGCGATTTCACCTCACGGCCGCTCCAGACGAGCTCGTTCGGCTCAAAGAGCGTGATGTACTCGTCCGTCAGGTGCCCGAGGGCGCGCACGATTTTTCCAACGTAGCGGAGATAGCAGCGGAGATTGTCCTCCTTGAGCCAGCCGCCCTTTTCGGCAAACCACGCGGGATCCTCCCCGGCATACAGGCAGAGCACCGGCACCTCGCCGCGGGCGACGGAGCGCATCAGCTCATCGCGCACGGCCTCAACGGCCGTTTTCTCCGCATGACCCTCTGCCGTTTCGATGGCCGCCCACGAGGCAAAGACGATCCGCCGCTCGCCGTGCACGCTCCGCACGGGACCGCCCGGCGAGAGCGCGTAGAGCCGGAGAAATCTGTTCGATTTTTCGTCTTTTCGTTCCATAGCCTTTTACCAAACCGCATTATCCAAACAATTATATTATAGAATAATATTTTTTCCCGCCTCTGTCAATCTGGAAAGGGTTGCAATACAGCGGGAATTGTGAGATAATTGCGGCAATGCCGTAAGGCATATTTAAAGGTGCCGAAGAACGGCTCAGGAGGACAACGCCAATGAATGTGCGCAGCGACCAGAATCTCTCGATGCTCTGCGATTTTTACGAGCTGACCATGTGCAACGGCTACTTCCGCAACGGTTACAAGGATCGCATCACCTATTTTGACCTGTTCTTCCGGCAGGTGCCGGACGGCGGCGGATTTGCCATCGTCGCAGGTCTCGAGCAGGTGGTGGAGTATATCACAAATCTCCACTTCTCGGAGGACGACATCGCCTATCTCCGCTCCCGCGGCATTTTCTGCGAGGAGTTCCTGGAATACCTTCGCACGTTCCGCTTCACCGGCGACATCTGGGCCGTGCAGGAGGGAACGCCCGTGTTCCCGCGCGAGCCGCTCATCACGGTGCGTGCCCCCGCCATCGAAGCGCAGCTTGTCGAGACTTATCTCCTGCTCGCGCTCAACCACCAGTCGCTCATCGCCACTAAGGCCAATCGCATCGTCCGCGCCGCGCAGGGACGCACGATCATGGAATTCGGCTCCCGTCGCGCGCAGGGAGCGGATGCCGCCATTCTCGGCGCTCGCACCGCGTACATTGCCGGCTGCGCCGGTACGGCCTGCACCATTTCCGACCAGCTCTACGGTGTGCCGGCCCTCGGCACCATGGCACACTCCTGGGTGCAGATGTTCGATTCGGAGTACGAGGCTTTCCTCACCTACTGCCGGACCTACCCGACGAACGCCGTGCTCCTCGTGGATACCTACAATACACTCCAGTCAGGCGTGCCGAACGCCATCCGTGCGTTCAACGAAGTATTGAAGCCGCTCGGCATCACGAAGTGCGGCATCCGCCTCGACTCCGGCGATATGTCGTATCTCACGAAAAAAGCGCGCAAAATGCTCGATGATGCGGGCTGGACGGACTGCAAGATCTCCTGCTCCAACTCCCTCGACGAGTATATCATTCAGGATCTTCTGCGGCAGGACGCGTGCATCGATGCCTTCGGCGTCGGCGAGCGCCTCATCACCGCGCGCAGCGAACCGGTCTTCGGCGGCGTCTACAAGCTCGTGGCCGTCGAGCGTGAGGACGGCGAAATCGTTCCAAAAATAAAAATCAGCGAGAACGTGACGAAAATCACGATCCCGCATTTCAAGAAGTTTTACCGCTTCTACGACCGGGAGAACGGTAAGGCCCTCGCCGACTACCTCTGCCTCTACGACGAGACGCCCGACGACACGCAGCCCCTCACCATTTTCCACCCGGAAAACACCTGGAAGCGCAAAACGCTTACGAATTTCCGCGCCGAGAATATGATGGTGCATGTTTTCCGCGACGGAAAGCTTGTATATAAGCTCCCGACGCTCGAAGAGATCCGCACCTATTGCGCCGAACAGCTCAACACGCTCTGGCCCGAGGTCAAGCGCTTCGAAAATCCGCACGGCTACTATGTGGATCTCTCCGACCGTCTCTGGGACATCCGCCACGACCTCCTCGTAAACGCGGGTCACGCCCATATCCCGGAGAAAGTATAAACCGCAGAACATTCGGGAAATATAACAGCCCCTCCTGCTGACAACATCGACTGTCTGCAGGAGGAGCATCTTTTTGTATAAAGGCAACACCGCACAATGTCATCTGCGGTGCTTTGCGGAAATTTTGCTCCCGCAGTTCGTTGCATTTCCTTGCAATACACAAAGTATTGCTGCGTCAATGTGCCTCATTCGGAAGCAAAATTTGCTCGCAAATCGCTCTTGCTGAATTATGCGGTATTGCCTAAAGAATACCTCCCGCACGTTTTCTGCGGGAGGCGTTCGAGTTACTGCATAACTTTTTGTATCTGCTCTTCTTTGTACTGTCGGGTGTAGAGGCCGTAGTAAACGCCTTTTTGTGCCATAAGTTCGGCGTGGGTGCCGCGCTCTACGATCTTGCCGGCGTGGACGACGAGGATAATGTCGGCGCGGCGGATGGTGGAGAGGCGGTGGGCGATGATGAACGAGGTGCGGCCCGCCATGACCTTTTCGATGGCCTCCTGAATGAGGCACTCGGTCACGGTGTCAACGGACGAGGTCGCCTCGTCGAGCACGAAGATGCGCGGATCGGCGAGCAGCGCGCGGGCGAAGGAGAGGAGCTGCTTCTCGCCGGTCGAGAGGCTGTTGCCGCCCTCGCCGACCTGGCTGTTGTAGCCGTCCGGCAGCCGGGTGATGATGCCGTCCGCAGACACGGCCTTGACCGCCGCTTCGATCTCCTCCATGGTCGCGTCCTCGCGGCCGTAGCGCAGGTTTTCGAGCACGGTGCCGGAGAAAAGGTGCGGCGTCTGCAGCACATAGCCGATGTTCGAGTGCAGCCA
Organism: Oscillospiraceae bacterium; assembly: GCA_963628785.1. GTDB lineage: Bacteria > Bacillota > Clostridia > Oscillospirales > Oscillospiraceae > Apopatocola. The sequence goes on from CAVGGQ010000037.1 coordinate 13,177, forward strand.
GAGCTGACTGCGCTCGCGCGCATCGCGCCCGTCGATGAGCACCTGTCCCTTGGCCGGCTCATAGAAGCGGCACACGAGGTTGACGAGCGTGGACTTGCCCGCGCCGGTCTCGCCGACGATGGCGACATTCGTACCCTGCGGCACCTTGAGATCGAAGTGCTCGAGGATGTTCTCGTCGCCGTCCGGGTAGCGGAACGTCACATCGCGGAATTCGATGTCGCCGTGCAGCTCTTCCCAGTTTTCCTTTTTGGGGTTGAATGTGTCGCCGTATTTCTCGATGACTTCCGGCGTGTCCTCCACATCGGACTTCGTTTCCATGAGCGTCGTGAAGCGCTCCACATTCACCTGCACATTCACAAGGCTTGAGATCGCCTGCACGAGCCACTGGATGGGCTCCATCATGCCCTGTGCGTAGTTCATGAACACCGTGAGGGTACCGATGAGCATCAGCCCTTCGCGTGTGACGATGCCGCCGCGCCAGAGCACGAGCGAGAGCGCGAGGGAGGCGGCGAAGGTGGTGGTGGAGATGAATGCGGCGCGGAAGTGCATTGCACGGACGCTGACCTTCTTCATGTCGGTGGTCAGGCCGTCAAACTCTTTCTCCATTTTATCCTCGACAACGAGCGTCTTGGTCGTGGTCGCGCCGGTGATGCCCTCGTTGAACGCCGAGGTGATGCGGGAGTTCTTCTCGCGCACCTGGCGGTGGAAGAACACGAGCTTTTTCTGGAAATACACGGACGAGACGGCGACGACCGGCACGATGACAAGCACGCACAGCGCCATTTTCCAGTTGAGAATGAGCATCATCACGATGGCGCACAGAAGGTACGCCGTGTGCCACATGCCCTCGGCCATGCTCCAGGCGAGCGTGCTCGCGATGCGGTCGGTATCGGACATCACGCGCGCGTGCACATAGCCGACGCTGTTCCGGTTGAAGTACGAGAACGAGAGCGTCTGCAGATGGTTGAAGCTCTCACGCTTCAGGTCGCGGCCGACGGACAGCTCAAGCTTGCACGCGCCGAAGGCGGAGATGTAGTTCGAGGCGGTCTGCGTGAGGATGATGAACACATACGCGGCGAGGAACCAGCCGATCCCCTTGAGCGTGGAATCAGCGATGTAGTTGTCGATGGCGTACTGCTGGAAGAGCGGAATTACGGCGTCCATCGCGCTGCCGTAGAAGGCCATTGTGATCATCCAGAGGATGAGGCGGCCGTACGGCTTCATGTACGGCATGAGGTTCGGAATGCCGAACCACTTCACGCGGGAGGATTTTTTCTTGTCGTTCATGCCTTCACCTCCTCTCCGACGGACATCTGCATGTCATAGATCCTGCGGAAAATGCCCGGCTGCGCGAGAAGCTCCGCGGGGGAACCGAGCTGGCTCACGCGGCCCTTTTCGAGCACGAGAATGTTGTCGCAGTCGAGCAGCGTGGTGATGCGGTGGGAAATGATGATCGAGGTCGAGCCGCCGAGATCTCGGTCGAGTGCGGCGCGGATCTTCTCGTCCGTCTCGGTGTCTACGGCGGAGAGAGAGTCGTCGAAGACGATGACCGACGTTTTCTTCGTCAGCATGCGCGCGATGGCCACGCGCTGTTTCTGGCCGCCCGAGAGCGACACGCCGCGCTCGCCGACCATGGTGTCGTAGCCCTGCGAGAAGCGTGTGATGTCGCCGTCCACACAGGCGGTAACGGCGGCGGCGCGCACCTCGGCGTCGCTCGCACCGCATATGCCGATGTTCTCCTGCACGCTGCGTGAGAAGAGGAACGGCTCCTGCAGCACCACGCCGACATTCTCGCGCACATAGCGCGCAGGCATTTTGGCGATGTCCGTGCCGCCCACGGTGATCTTGCCGCCGGTGGGCTCATAGAGGCGGCACAAAAGCAGCAGCAGACTGCTCTTGCCCGAGCCGGTGCCGCCGAGAATGCCGAAGCTCTTTCCGGCGGGGATGGTGAAGGATACATTTTGGAGCACCTCGGGGGTGTCGTCCTCATAGCGGAACGAAACATTCTCGAAGGTGATGTCGCGGTCCATGGGCGCTTCGGCGGCGTCCGGGGCATCCTGCTCCGGCTCTGCCTCGAGCACCTCGCCGAGACGGTCGACGGATACGCCCGCCTTGCTCATCTCGGAGATCATGCGGCCCAGACGGCGCACGGGGTTGATGAGCATCGTGTTGTAGAGCGAGAACGACACGAACTCGCCCGGCGTCATCTCGCCGTGCACGCACGAGACCGTGCCGAGCACGACCACGAGGAGCACCTGCAGGCAGCTCGTAAAGTCGCCTACCGCCCAGAAGTCGGAGAGCGTAATGCAAAGACCGATCCAGCAGTTCGTATACTTGTCGTTCTGCGCGGCAAAACGGTCGCGCTCATACCGCTCGCGTCCGAACGCGCGCACCACGCGCACGCCGGTGAGGTTCTCCTGCGCGATGGTCGAGAGCACGCCCTCGTCCTCATCGCACTCGGTGAAGCGCGTGCGGATCTTGTTATGGAAGAGCACAGAGTAGAGCACGATGATCGGCGCGATGACCCACGCGACGATGGAGAGCTTTGCATTCATCACCGTCATGACCGTGAGCGCGATGACGATGCGCACCACGATCTGGAACACGGACACGAACTGTTCCTGGAAGAATGTTTTGATGCGCTCCACATCGCTCGTGCACCGCTGGATGATGTCACCGGTCGGATGCTCGGCATGCCACTTCCACGGCAGCGTTTCGATGTGGTGGAAGAGCTTGTCGCGTGCGGTTTTGACGAGTGTCTCGCCCGCCTTGGCATTGTAGATGTTCGAGCCGTAGCGGAAAGCCGCGGAGCAAAGGCCCGTAACGGCGAGGAAGAGCGCGATGACCCACATATTCGCGCGCAGATACTCCACGCCGCCGAGCGTCTCCACTCGGCGGAGCGCCCATGCGGGCAGATCCAGCGGCTCGGAATCGATGACCGAGTCGATCGTCACGCGGATGACTTGCGGCGCGATCATCTCACACAGGGTAAGCAGCACTCCCAGGAGAATACAGGCGGCGAAGTACTTGCCGCTGCCCTTGAGCAGCAACCGCAATACCCGCGTCGTCCGGGAGGGATCCTTTTTCTTTTCCAATGTTTCTACCTCTCCATCAACGAAAAATACGACACCTTTCATTATAACATATAAATAAAGGATTACAAGCTTTCATGCGTGACGCCTCCTCTTTTATTTTTTGCGGCCGCGGACAATTGTGCGCGGCTTTGAAAAAAATCTTCGAAAAATCAGGAAAAGTCAAAGAAAACCCCTTGACGAGTGTGTTATAATAATTTGTTAGAAAACAAGCTGCTTAAGCAGAAAGAAGGATTTTTTGAATTATGACAAAAGTTGATGTATTTTCCGGTTTCCTCGGCGCGGGCAAGACCACGCTCATCAAAAAGCTCATCAAGGAAGCGTATGCGGGCGAAAAGCTTGTCCTCATCGAGAACGAGTTCGGCGAGATCGGCGTAGACGGCGGCTTCATGAAGGACGCCGGCATCAATGTGACGGAAATGAACTCTGGCTGCATCTGCTGCAGCCTTACGGGCGACTTCCGCGCCGCGCTGCATAAGGTCATTGAGACCTATGCCCCCGACCGCATCCTCATCGAGCCCTCGGGAGTCGGCAAACTCTCCGACATCGTCACCGCCGTGGAGCAGGCCTCGAACGGCGACCTTGAGATCAACGCTCTCGGCACGGTCGTCGACGCGAGCAAGTGCAAAATGTATATGCGCAACTTCGGCGAATTCTTCAATAACCAGGTCGAGTCCGCCGGCTGCGTCATTCTCTCCCGCACCTCCGGCATGAAGGAAGAAAAGCTCGCCGAGTGCGTGGCGCTCCTGCGCGAGAAGAACCCCGGCGCCGTCATCATCACGACGCCCTGGGAAGAGCTCTCCGGCGCTCAGATCCTCGCCGCCATCGAAAAGCGCGACACCCTCTCCGCCGCTCTCGAAAGCATCGAGCGCGAGCACGAGGAAGAAGATGAGGACGAGCACGAGCATCACCATCATCACCACTACGACGAAAACGGCAACTGCTCCTGCGGCCATCATCATGACGATGACGACGATGATGACGACGAAGACGAACACGAGCACGAGCACCATCACCATCATCATGACCACGATGAGGACGGGGAGCATGACCACGAGTGCTGCCACCATCATCACCATGACGACGATGACGATGAGGACGAGCACGAGCATCATCACGACCACGACGAGCACGAGCACGAGTGCGGCTGCGGTCATCATCACCACCATCACCACTGCCACGACGCCAACGAGGTGTTCACCTCCTGGGGTCTTGAGACCGCGAAGAAGTTCACCGAGGACGGTCTTCGCACTGCGCTCACAGCGCTCGGGGACGAGAGCAAGTACGGCATCGTGCTGCGCGCCAAGGGCATCGTCGCCGCGGAAGAGGGCGAGTGGATCCACTTCGACTACACACCGGGCGAGATCAACATCCGCCGCGGCAGCGCGGGCATAACAGGCCGTCTGTGCGTCATCGGCCACGAGCTGCACGAGGACGCCGTCGCCGAGCTCTTCCGCTGAAAGGAAACATCGAACGATGGCTAAACAGGTTCCCGTCTACCTTTTCACCGGCTTCCTGGAGTCCGGCAAAACGAAGTTCGCGCAGCAGACGCTCGAGGACAGCAACTTCAATAACGGCGACCGCATTCTCCTCCTGGTGTGCGAGGAGGGTGTGGAGGAATACGATGCCTCCTCGTTCGCCTCTCCGACCGTATTCGCCGAGACCATTGAAAACGAAAGCGATCTCACGACCGAGAATCTCGCGGCGCTCCTCAAAAAGCACCGCTGCGAGTATGTCATGGTGGAGTACAACGGCATGTGGATGCTCGACACGCTCTACACGAATATGCCGAAGGAGTGGGTCGTCGCGCAGGAATTCATGTTCATCGATGCGCGCACGTTCCTCAACTACAACAACAATATGCGCCAGCTCATGGTCGACAAGCTCCAGAGCTGCGAGCTCGTGGTGCTCAACCGCTTCCCCGCGGGCGACGAGGATCTGAAGATGCAGGCACACAAGATCGTTCGTGCCGTGAACCGCCGCTGCGACATCGCCTTCGAGACGCCCGACGGCAAGGTGACCTACGATGACATCGAGCTGCCGCTCCCGTACGATCTGGACGCTCCGGTCGCGGAGATCGCCGACACAGATTATGCTATTTTCCTGCAGGACATCATGGATAAGCCCGACAAGTACAAGGGCAAGACCGTCTCGCTCAAGGGAAAAGCCATCACGAAGTCGCGCAGCCTGAAGAAGGGCTACTTCTACTTCGGCCGCGATGTGATGACCTGCTGCGCCAACGACATCCGCTTCATCCCGCTGGCCGCCGAAACGGACGACACGGCGAAGCTCACGAACCTCGGCTGGTACAAGCTGACCGCCCGCATCGACATCCGCTCCCTCCCCAACGTCTACGAAGGCCCCGGTCCGGTTCTGCACATGGTGTCCATCGACCCGTGCAGTGCACCCGAGCAGGAAGTCGCCACATTCTACTGAAGTCAAACGAGACCCGCTGCGCTGGGCTCTCGTTTGAGGGGCCGCACTCCGCTCCGTGCCTCGGTTGCCCACTGCGCGGGCAATTCGACACTCCGCTCCGCGAGAAGAATTATTGCCGACGCGCATGTCGCCGGCAATAATGATCCCACTTTCTTTGCGCCTGCGGGCGCAAACTCTGCGAGGCAGCGCTCGTCCCCGCCTTTGGCGGGAACATCGCGGGGGCTTTAGCTTCGGCTTCCCCGATGGCCCGTATTTTGGCTTTTACCTAATAACAATGCTCCCTCTGCGTTTGACAGTTCTTGTTTTTCACTGTCTCTCATAGAGGGAGCATATTATTTAGGCGTTCTTGCAGCTGCGAATATGCAGATACACGGTGTTTTTACTGATGCCCAGCGCTTCGGCACATTCCACTACACTGTTTTTCAGCTTAAAGAACCCCTTGTTGTAGAGCCGCGCTACAATTTCCTTGTTTTTGTCATGGACGGGAATATCCGCATCTGCCATCACGACTCGCTTCGTTTCCGCGATCGTATCCCCAACGAGCTGCGAAGGGCTGTCGGCAAAGTTTTCTTCCCGGTCAATGCTTGCCCCCTCGTCTGTTTTCATTAGCGTGCCTATAACGGAGGCAAGCGGCGTATTGAGATAGAAGTTGATGCACAGCAACCCGATGATTTTTGCGTTCTCGCTGCGGATAGCGATCGTTGTGGAGTGCATTGGCTCGCCCTTTTTGTTCTTGGAATAATACGCGATATAATCCTTGCCGTTATTGCAACGGATATCCTCCAGCATATGCAGCGCAAGATCGGTGATGGGAGCGCCTTCTTTGCGGCCGGTATAGTAGCCGTTTATGATTTTTATAACGGATTTATCATAGTTCTCAAGGCTGTGCAGAACGATTTCGTACCCATCTCCCAAATAATTGGCAAGTCCCTCACACAGCGTCTTATAGGATTCAAGCACCATGCGGTCCGAGCGAGTGAAGGATATACTTCTTTTCCTACTTTTCTGTTCCATCTTTACACCAAATTTTCTGTTATTTACTCATTTAATTATTTTAATTTATCTCTCTCACTTTGTCAATGTTAAGGAACCTCTGATTTAATCGGCACTATGAA
>CAVGGQ010000038.1:0-19274 GCA_963628785.1 Oscillospiraceae bacterium
ACTGGTGCTGGTGCTGTCGTTGTTCGCCGGATGCGGCATTATGGCCGGGACGGACAAAGCGGCAGCTAAGGAGTCCCTCGAGGAAGTCATGTCCTCGGCGGACGCGCTCGAGGATGCCTATACTTCCGAGGATGCACAGGAAGCACCCGCGCCGGATGCCTCGGACGATACGGCCGAAGCTGCCATCGACGAGGACGGTGTTTACACCTCGGCGGAGGATGTGGCGCTCTACATCCACACCTACGGAAAGCTTCCGGGCAACTTCATCACCAAGACCGACGCCCGCGCGCTCGGCTGGGAGGGCGGCTCGCTCGAGGGCTATGCCGACGGCATGAGCATCGGCGGCGACCGCTTCGGCAACTACGAAGGGCTCCTGCCCGACGCTCCGGGGCGTGAATATCACGAGTGCGACATTGATACGCTCAGTGCCTCCTCGCGCGGTGCGAAGCGCATCGTCTACTCGAACGACGGTCTCATCTACTATACCGAGGATCACTACGAGAGCTTCACGCTGCTCTACGGTGAGGAGTGATTTGACCGCTTCTGCGCATTTTTAAACAAAAAAACCTGTCGATTTTTGCGCAAAGTTTTTGCAAAAAATTCTTTAGATTCGATTACAAAAAAGCACTATAATTCTTAAATGCGACCCGGAAAAGTTCAAAATTTCGAATTTTCGGAAATTAATTTCGGCGTTTTTGCCATTGCTTTTTTCGGGGAAAGGATATTTCATGGATCGACCGATCGTGCAGGGTATCATCACGTTCCTCGGCGGCGCTGCCGTTGCCGGGCTCAATGCCCTGCTCTCCGCACGGATGCTCAAGAAGAAAGCCTCGGCGTATGCCTCGTTTTCCGCCGTGCGGCAGCTTTTCAATGTAGCCTATCTTGTCCTTGTATTCTTCGGCGCGCGTGCGCTCGGGTGGGATGTCACCGCTCCGCTCGTCGGCGCGGCGCTCGGCCTCACCGGGCTTTCGATGCTCTTTGCGTTTTGGCTCGCCCGATACAACGACAAGCTGACGAGAACCTCCGCACAGGCGGAGAAGAAAGGAGGAAAGGAAAATGGGTGAAGCATCCACGGTAGTAATTCCGATCTTCGGCATTCTGGATGTGACCGGCGAGGTCATCGGCATGTGGATCCTCCTCGCCGCCGTCGCGCTTGTATCCTGGCTCGCCACGCGGCATCTCCGGGAGCGTCCGGGCAAATTACAGAACGTCATCGAAATGGGCGTTGAGTATCTCGACAACTACTTCTGCAACCTGCTCGGATACGAGAGAGGTCGGAAGCATCTGCTGTTTCTCGGGTCGCTCTTCATTTTCATTATTTTCAGCAACTATTCCGGTTTGATCCCCGGCGTGGGACTTACGGACTGGTGGAAGGCTCCGACCTCGTCCCTCTCGGTGACACTCGGTCTCGGCATCGTGACGTTCTTCTATCTGCAGGGGTCCAGCATCAAAGCGCACGGATTCCTCGGGTACCTTAAGAGATTCATCTCCCCGATCGTCATTATGCTGCCGCTTCTCATCCTGGATGAGTTCATCAAGCCCGCCTCGCTCGCGCTACGTCTTTTCGGCAACATCTTCGGCGAAGAGACCGTTACCGAGCAGCTCTATGAGCTGATGCCCATCGGTGCGCCCATCGTTATGATGGTGCTCTCGCTGCTCTTCTGCGCGCTGCAGGCCATTGTTTTTACGACGCTCGTTGCCATTTATCTGCAGGAAGCCACGGAAATCGAAGAACACTGATTTCCGCAAAAATACCGACTACTTTATTTTAAGGAGATTATTTACCATGACCGATTCCGCTATTATCGCACTGGCCGCCGCCATTTCCATCGCCGTAAGCACCATGTTCCCCGCTATGGGTCAGGGCAAGACCGCCGCTGCCGCCATGGAGAGCATTGCCCGTCAGCCCGACGCCGCCGGCGACATCCGCTCCTCGCTCATCATCTCGATGGCAATGATGGAGGCTCTCACCATCTACGGCCTGCTGATTGCCTTCATGCTCGTCGCCAAGATCTGAGGAGCAAGAGATGAACATTGAACCCTCTCTCATCGTATGGACGGTTCTCTGCTTTCTGGCGCTGCTTCTGATACTGAAAAACCTGCTTTTCCGCCCGATGCTCACCTTTATGGACGCGCGCAGGGAAAAGATCCGCGCCGCCCGTGAGGCGAAGGAAAATGCCGCTCGTGAACGCGAGGAGGAAATCTCCCGCCGCAAGACGGAACTTGCCGCCGAGGAGACCCGACAGCGTGAGGAAAACGCCGCCGCCATCGAGAAGGTGCGCACCGACACCGAGCGCGTTCTATCGGAAAAAAGCGCCGCGTGCCGGCAGAAGCTCGATGCCTACCGCGCCGAGCTCAACGCCGAATCCGAGCGCATCTGCAGCACGCTGGAGCCGGAGCTTCCGGGACTTGCGCAGGACATCGTCAACCATCTGCAGCTCTGGCAGAACGACCGCAACTCCGTTGTGGACGCCGATGCCGTCGCCGCACCTTATGCCGCCGCCGACGTTCTGCGTCGGCAGCGCGAAGCAGAGACAAACTAAATTTTCGGACGGGTGAGCATTTTCGCTCATTCGCCCCAAGGAACGAGAGAAACTATGCGTTTTGTATATTCCGTAATCAATCTGCTGATCCTCGCGGCGGTCGTCTGGTTTGCCGGCCGGAAGGCCATCGTGAAAATGTTCCGCTCCCGCCGGGAGAACATCGACCGTGAGCTGGACGAAGCGAAAGAGCCGCTGAAGGCAGAGCCTCTGCCGGAGGCGAAGAGCGTGGACGACGCACCCTACCGTGCGGAGCTTGCCGCCGCGCAGAGTGAGGAAGCAAAGTCTGCCGCCGAGATCGACGCGCAGTACGAAGCCGACCGGGAAGACCTGCGCCGCGAAATGCTCCTCTCCGCCCGTGCGCGCATCATCCGCGAAGTGCTCGATCTCGCCGAAAAGCATATGCGCTCGGACGAGTACCGCGCCACGCAGCTCGACCGCCAGAACCGTGCCGTGGATCAGATCCTGCGTCAGATCCATCTGACGCCCGGCGACATATCGTATCTGAAGCAGAAGGGCGTGCTTTATGTCACGCTCACCTCCGCATCGAAGCTCGACGACGACACCGTGGAAAAGGTGCGTCAAAAAGCGCAGGAGGTGCTCGACACCGCCGGCGGCAAAATGTCGTTCTGGGTGCGCGAGGATCCCGAGCTCATCGGCGGACTGCGTCTGCGCATCGGCGACACCATTTATGACTACACCATTGTCAACAAGCTCTACCGTCTCGGCAAGGCGCTCAACGACCGCCCGCTCACCGAAACGGATGCCGAGTCCATCCGCGCCGGCATGCTCGATGCGGTGCACGGCATGAAGCTCGGCATTGATGTCTTCCAGGTCGGCCGCGTGCTCACCGTGTCGGACGGCATCTGCTGGCTCGACGGTGTGGCCGACATCATGTACGGCGAGCTCGTCGAATTCACGAACGGCGAGCGCGGCATGGTCATGGACATTCATTCCGACAAGGTCGGCTGCATCATATTCGGCCGCTACGACCATGTCGAAAGCTACAGCCGCGTACGCCGTCTGAACAAGATGGCGAGCGTGCCTGTGGGTGAGGCGCTCATCGGCCGTGTGGTCGACGCCCTCGGCAAGCCCATCGACGGCAAGGGCCGCATCTGGAGCACCGAGACCCGTCCCATCGAGTTCCGGGCTCCCGCCATTCCCGACCGTCAGTCGGTATCCGTGCCGCTACACACCGGCATTACAGCCATTGATGCGCTCGTGCCCATCGGCCGCGGCCAGCGTGAGCTCATCATCGGCGACCGCCAGACCGGCAAGTCCGCCATCGCGGAAGACACCATCCTCGCCCAGAAGGGGCAGAGCGTCATCTGCATTTACGTCGCCATCGGTCAGAAGCGTTCCACCGTAGCGCAGATGGCAGCGCACCTCGAGGCGCTCGGCGCCATGGAGTATACGACTATCGTGTCCGCCACGGCGTCCGACTCCGCATCGCTCCAGTACATTGCGCCGTTCTCCGGCGCTGCCATGAGCGAGTATTTCATGTACAACGGCAAGAATGTCCTCATCATCTACGATGACCTCTCCAAGCACGCCGTGGCCTACCGTGAGATCTCGCTGCTGCTGCACCGTCCGTCCGGACGTGAAGCGTACCCCGGCGACATCTTCTATCTGCATTCCCGTCTTCTCGAGCGCGCCGCGCGGCTCAATGCCGAGGCGGGCGGCGGCAGCGTTACGGCGCTGCCCATCATCGAGACGCAGGCGGGCGACATTTCCGCTTATATCCCGACGAACGTCATTTCCATTACCGACGGTCAGATCTTCCTCGAGGCCGACCTCTTCAACGAAGGCCAGCGCCCCGCCGTCAACGTCGGTCTTTCCGTGTCGCGTGTCGGCGGCTCGGCGCAGACGAAGCTCATGAAGCAAGTCGCCTCGTCGCTCCGCACGGGTCTCGCGCAGTACCGCGAGCTTGCATCGTTCACGCAGTTCGGCTCCGATCTCGACGAAAGCACACGCAAGACACTTGCTGCCGGTGCGAAGATGATGGCGGCACTGCGGCAGGACCGTTACTCTCCCATTCCCGACTGGCAGCAGGCGCTGCTCATCTATGCCGTGGCGAACGGCTTTGCCGATAAGGTCGACAACAATGCCATGGAAGAGTATGCTTCACGTCTCTTCGTATGGTTCCCGACGCATGAGAGCGGCCTCACCGAAACGCTCAAGACCGGCAATAAACTCGCGGAGGAGACGAAGAGTGCGCTCAACGCCGCTCTTGCTTCCTTTGCGGAGGCGTACTGATGGCCGGGCTGCAGCAGCTGCGCAAGCGGCTGAAAACCATTCGTGCCACCGGTCAGCTTGCCGAAGCAATGCGCACCGCGGCCACCGTGAAATACGCCCGTGTGAGCAAGGCGCGCGAGGAGTTTCTCCCCTATGCCGACGGCGGTGCCGACATGCTCTCGCTGCTCGGCCGTTTCGGCATCCGCCGCGAGGCGGATCGTGTATCGGCGCGCAACTGCCTTGTGCTTTTCGGCAGCAACCGGGGGCTGTGCGGCGGATTCAATGCGGAGCTGTTCCGCTTCTTCGATGCCGCCCTCGCCCGCGAGACCGAGCCACCGCTCATCATCGTCTGCAGCCGCAAGGCCGCGGGCTACTGCCGCGAGCACGGCCTCGCATATGAAGAGTGCATTCTCTCCGATGTGCCGACCTACGAGGAGGCGCACGCGCTTTGCGACCGTATGCGTGAGCTTTTCGTAAAAGGCGAGGTCAACACCGTGCGGCTCGTATATCAGGCCTATCGGAACATGCTCACACAGGTGCCGACCGACCGGCAGATGCTGCCCGATGCGGACGTACACGAGAGCGTGAATCCGGACAGTATTTTGTATCTTCCGAGCGGCACCGCCATTGGGGCGCAGCTGGCTCTCATCTGCCTCAACAACGAGGTATTCGCCGTGGCGCTCGACAACGCCTCCGGCACACAGGCGGCCACGCTCATGGCGATGCGCTCCGCCTGCGACAGTGCGGCGGAGACCGCCGCAAAACTCGAAACCACCATCAATCGCCGGAGACAGGCGGATGTGACCGCCAGTGTCATCGAAATCGCCTCCGGCAATCTTCAGCAAGGAGAATAATCTATGTCCGCCGGAAATATTGGTACTATATCACGCATCAGCGGGCCCGTCGTCGACGTGCAGTTTCCGGAGCACAGCGATGTTCCGGACATTTTCCACGCCGTTGAAGTGCGTATCAACGACAGTGTCTATGTGCTGGAATGTCTGCAGCAGCTCGGAAAGGGTGCCGTGCGATGCATCTCCATGCGCCCGACCGACGGTATGTCCCGCGGCATGGAAGCAATGGACACCGGCGCACCGATCTCCGTTCCCGCCAGCGAGGGAATGCTCGGCCGCATGATCAACGTCACCGGTGATCCCATCGACCGTGCCGGCCCCATCCCCGCCGCAGAACGCTGGCCCATTCACCACCGTGCCCCCGATTTCACCGAGATCGTCCCCGCCGGGGAGATCCTTGAGACCGGTATCAAGGTCATTGACCTCATGACGCCGTACGCCAAGGGCGGCAAGATCGGCCTGTTCGGCGGCGCAGGTGTCGGCAAGACCGTTCTTATCGAGGAGCTCATCCGCAACATTGCCTTCGAGCACAACGGCTACTCCGTGTTCGCCGGTGTCGGCGAGCGTTCCCGCGAAGGCAACGACCTCTGGAACGAAATGAAGGAGTCCGGCGTTATCGACAAGACCGCGCTCGTGTTCGGTCAGATGAATGAAACGGCCGGTGCGCGTCTGCGTGTGCCTCTTGCGGGACTCACGATCGCGGAATACTTCCGCGAGCAGTCGCACAAGGATGTTCTTCTCTTCATCGACAATGTCTTCCGTTTCACGCAGGCCGGCAGTGAGGTTTCCGCTCTGCTCGGCCGTATGCCCTCCGCCGTCGGCTACCAGCCGACGCTCGCGTCCGAAATGGGCATGCTGCAGGAGCGCATCGTTTCCACGAAAAACGGCTCCATCACCTCGGTGCAGGCCATTTATGTCCCCGCCGATGACCTCACCGACCCCGCCCCTGCGACTGCGTTCTCGCACCTGGACGCTACGACCGTCCTCTCGCGCAGCATCGTGGAGCTCGGCATTTACCCTGCCGTGGCGCCGCTCGAGTCCTCCTCGCGGATGCTCACGCCGGGGATCGTCGGCAAGCGTCATTACCAGACAGCCAAGGAAGTGCAGCGCATTCTGCAGCGATACAACGAGCTGCAGGACATCATCGCCATCCTCGGCATGGAAGAGCTGTCCGAAGAGGATCGCCGCACCGTACGCCGTGCGCGCCGTGTGCAGCGCTTCATGTCGCAGCCGTTCCATGTAGCCGAGAGCTTCACCGGTCTGCAGGGTAAATTTGTCCGCATTGAGGACACGATCAAGGGCTTCGAAGCCGTCCTCGGCGGCGAGTGCGACAACCTTCCCGAGCAGAGCTTCCTCATGGCGGGAACGATCGACGATGTGTACGCCAAGAGCCGCTGACGGCAAGAGGTGACCGAAATGGCAACGAACTTAGAAGCGCCGCTGACGCTCATCCTTCTCACGCCGCACGGCGAGGCCGCGAACCTTTCGTGCGACAGCGTGCACCTCACGCTCACCGATGACGAAAACGGCCACGGCGGCGGGTTCGTCGGCTTCCGCCGCGGGCATGTGCCCACCGTAGCCGCCCTCGGCGACGGCCCCGCAGAGGCGAAGCTCCACGGAAAGACCGTCTTTCACGCCCACGTCCAAGGCGGCTTCGCCGGCATCCGCGACGACACCGTAAAAGTCATCACCGACACCGTGACCGACATTGAGACCGAATAAAATTTTGAGAGGCTGTGCCAAAAGGGCGCTGCCTCTCATTTTTGTTTCTGTGAAGTTATTCGTCCGGTTCCGGCGGGTCGTCCCACGGGGCGGGATCGTTGGGGGGGGCGGGTCCTTCCGGGGCTTCCTGATCGTCCCATGGAGGTGTCTCTTCCGGCTCTTCCGACTCTTTCCGCTCTACATATTCCTTCTCCCGGCGGTGGCAGGTGAAGAGGAGGATCTGGCGGTCTTGGGAGATAGCTGTGAGGGTGTCGACGGCGGCGGCCATGCGGTCGTCATCGAAGTTGATAAGCGCGTCATCGAGGACGATGGGGCAGGAATCTTCGCCCGCGAGGAGCTTCTCGCACAGTGCGAGGCGCAGGGCAAGGTAGATCTGGTCGACGGTGCCGCGGCTCAAATACGCGCTCTCGTGCGGCACGGTGTCGCCCTCGGCGCGGACATTCACATTCAGCATGCGGTCGAGCGTGAGGTCGGTGTACGCGCCGTGCGTGAGTTGCGAGAGAATCTCCGCCGCCGCGCGGGCGAGTGCCGGGGATGTTTCCGCCTGCATCTCCTCGTCGGCGATCTTCATCTCCTCCAGCGCAAGGTTGAGGCTCTCGAGCTCGGCTTCCAGACGGGTGTGCTCGGCTACGAGCTCCCGCAGGCGGCATTCCTCTGCCATCGGGTCGCCGAGCGCTTCGAGTCGGCCGCGCATCCGCGATGCTTCCTCGCGAAGCTGCCGTTCCTCGGCGCTCTCCCCCGCTGCTGCGGCTGCGCCGTTCTCGCTCGTGGTGCCGCGCAGTGTGAGCTCTTTTTCCGAAAGCGTGCGCAGCGTCTCGCGCGATCTCTCGCAGGAGGCATCGAGCTCCGCCGCTTCGTTCCAGCGCTTGCGGTAATTTTCAAAGAGTGCCGGGATATCCGAGGCGTTTTCCGCGCCGTATCGGTGCAGGATCTTTTCGGAGAGTTTGGCCGCCATTTTGCGGTCGCGCTTTACGAAGCAGCGCGCCACGGCGAAAGCGATGGCAGCGAGCAGGCACATGACCGCGCCCGCCCAGCAGAGCTTTTGGAAACGCATGCCGACATATGTGAGTCCGGCGGCGAGCACGAGAAAGAGGAACCACAGCCATGCGCCGGGCACCGAGACTCTCGCCGTTTTGCCCGCGCGCTCGCACCGCTCGGTGTCGGTGCGCACACGCTCGGCCATGGAGTCCGGCTCCGCGCCGTGAAAGGCGCTCTGCCGCAGCTCCTCGCGGATGGCCGCTGCGTTTTTCTCGCATCGCGCGGCATAGAGCCGCTCGGCGTCCGCTTCCGCGGTGCACTGCGCAATCTCTGCTTCGATGCGCTCCCGCTCGGCCGTATTCTCTTCCCTCGGCGTTTCCGGTACGACCGTGCGTTCCGCCTGCAGGGCCTGAACGCGTTCCTCGGTCTCGGCGAGCTTCTGCGCGACGTTGTCCATTGCGTCGAGGCGCGCTCTCGTGTCCGAGATCTGCGCTTCCAGCTCCGGCAGGCGTCCCGCGCCGTGGTAGCGGCACTTGCGCTGCAGCGCGCGCAGACGCTCCGAGGCTTCCGTAAACGAGCTGCTCTCCTCCCCCGCTGTGACGAGGGAGGCGATTTTTTTCTCCAGCTCCGCCGTGTGGCGCACGCCGAGCGAGCCCGCGCCGATGAACGCCGTGCGCTCGAATACAGGCAGCGTCGCTCCCGTGAACATCTCGCCGACATTCTCCCCGGTGATACCGGAGACCGGCTGGCTCGTGCCGGTGTATACGGCGGAAAATTCGCGCATCGGGGCATTGGGCGTGCGGGTCGTGCGCGTGAGCGTGATGTCCTTCCCCTCGTGGGTGAGCTCCATCGTGCCCTTCATCGGGGCGCCGCTCCACGGCGCATACAGCACCTTATCCGGCTTCACCCCCGCGCGGGCGCGCTGCGCGGTGTCCACGCCGTAGAGCATGGCGCGCAGGAAGGCGCACCAGGTCGATTTGCCGTATTCGTTCGGTGCTTCGATGATATTGAGACCCTGCTGCAGCTCGAGCGTGCGGTTTTGTAGCACGCCGAAGCTCGCCGTCATTTTGCGGATGATCAAAGCCGCACCTCCCATCCCTCGAGCGCGGCGATGCCGTAGCGCACCGCGCGCAGCAGGCTCTGCTTTTCCTCCTCCGTGGGCGCGGCGTCAATGCGGTGCTGCATGCGGCGGAGGAACCGCCCGGCGAGGGTGTCCTCCTCGGCGCGCGCGAAAAGGTCGCGCGGCGGGCGCGTTTCGTCCGCGATCGTGAGGGCGAAGAAATCATTGTCCAGCGATTGGTGCAGATAGGCGATGTCCGGCGCGGCCGCGCACTCGCCCGTGAGCGTGATTTTATAGATATCGCGCGAGGTGTTCCCGGGCAGCATCGCGCGGACGGACGCGAGGGCGTCCTCCCCCGCCGGCACTTCGAGCTTTTCATAGCGGCGCGAGGATGTCACAACGAACCGTGCCGCGCACTTGGTGTCCTCGAGGTCGATTTGCAATATGCCCTTTTCGCCGCATTCATCGAAGCCGCGCCCCTCGGGGCAGCCCGGCCATGCATAGCAGCACCGCCCGGTGCGGCGAAGGCCGCTGCCGGTGTGGATGTGGCCGAGCGCGGCGTACGAGAAGCCGCTTTGCGCAAGCTCCTGCTCCGTAACGGGACAGTAGGGCGAGCCGGGACGGCCGAGCTCCGCGTGCAGAACGAGGATATTCTTGATGCCCGGCTCTTTCGGCGCACGAAAGCCGGAGAGCAGCGCCGGGCAAAAGGTGCCCGTGTAGCCGGCGCCCCACACGCGCACGCCGAGCGAGGGCAGCTCGATGCATTCAAGCTGCGGCTTCGTGAAAATATGCACATTTTCCGGGAACCCGATACGCGCATAGGGCGAGCGGCGGGTATAGCGGTCGTGGTTGCCCGGCGCGATGAATACGGCGATATCCAGCGAGGCGAGCGCGGCGCGCAGGGCCTCCCCCGTTTCGGTATAGGCCGATGTGCTGTCGAACAGGTCGCCCGCGAGCAGGAGGATATCCGCCTTGCGCTTTTTCGTTTCCGTAACGATGCGCCCGAGCAGCTCGCGCTGTTCGCTGCGGCGCACTGCCGCCTTTTCCGCATCGAGTCCCTCAAAGGGGGAATCGAGATGCAGGTCGGCGGCATGGATCATTCGTATACTCATTGCAGCCGCACGGCTTCGACGGCCGTGCACGCGCCCGTTTCCGTATCAACGGTGAATATGGCGCCTTCGAGCTTTCCGGGACCTTTCGCCTGCTCATAGCGGCGAGGCGGGTCGCCGAGGAATTTACGAATGGACTGTTCCGGCGCGATGCCGAGCACCGATTCCGAGGGGCCCGTCATGCCGAGATCGGAAATGTACCCCGTGCCGCGCTGCAGGATGCGCGCATCCGAGGTCTGCACATGGGTGTGCGTGCCCCAGACTGCGGAGACGCGGCCGTCGAGGAACCAACCCATGGCGAGCTTTTCGCTCGTTGCCTCAGCGTGCATATCCACGAGCACCATGCGCGTCTGATTGTCCGCGAGGAGCGAATCGACGAGTGGAAAGGGGTTGTCCGTGTTCGGGTCGAGCGAGAAGCGCCCGAGCAGATTGATGACGCGGATGGGGCCGAAGGGCGTTGTAAAGGTCGCGTCGCCGCGGCCAGGGCACTGCGGGGCAAAGTTTGCCGGGCGCAGGATGCGCGCCTTTTCGTCGAGATAGGGCTGCAGCTCCCAGCGCGTCCAAGTGTGGTTGCCGAGCGTCACGACATCCGCGCCCGCTTCCAGTATGGCGTCCGCCTGCGCAGGCGTTACGCCGACAACGTTCGCGTTTTCGCCGTTGATGACGGTGAACGATATGCCCTTGAGCTTTTTATATGCCTTGAGATGTTCCTTGAGGTAGGCGATGCCGGTCTGTCCGACCACATCGCCGACGGCGAGAATGTTGATGGTCATGGTTTGGGATCCTCCGATCCGTTCGTGTTTTCGTTTTCGTTTTCTTCCGCACGGCGGGCGCGGCGTGCTTCCTCCGCGTGCTCGGCGGCTTCGTCGACGGTGGTGTCATCGCCCACGGAGTTGAAGATATGGAAGACGCCGCTCGAGTTCAGATCCATGATGATGGCCGCGGCGATGGGCAGACCGAAGAGTCCGACGAGGCCGCCGAACAGCTTGGAACCGGCGTACATACAGGTGAGCGTGACGATGGGGCGCAGTCCGACATGCTTGCCGACGATCTTCGGCTCGATGACCTGACGGGCGCACACGACGACCACATAGATGATGAAGAGGCCGAGGCCGCGTCCGAGCTTGCCGGTGAGCATCGTGATGACCGCCCACGGCATGAGGATCATGCCGCTGCCGACGATGGGGAGCGCATCGAAGATACCGATGAGCGCGGCGATGAGCACCGGGTGCTTGATGCCGACGATGAGAAGGCCGATGGTGATCTCCGTTACGGTGATGCAGAAGATGATGGCATAGGACTTGATGAACTGCCAGATCATTTCGAGGAACGAGTCTTTTACATTCACCGCCACGCGCAGCGTCTTTTCCGGCAGGTTCTTCGTGACGAAGAGCTTGATGCGGTCGAAGTCCACGGAGATGAACACCGTTGCAATGAGGCAGATGATGGCCTTGAGCAGGATGTTCGGGAGCTTGGAGGCGACACCGGTAATGCCGCCGATGATGGTGCCGGAGAGACTCGTCACGGCACTGCCGATGCTTGATATCACATTCGGCAGAGCCGATTCAACGGCATCGACGATGGAGACATCGAACCGGTCGGCGAATACGAGGATGCGATTATAGAGATCTGTGAGTCCGGGGAGAACGCTCTCTTCATAGAAGGTCGGCGCGTATGACACGAAGTCCACGATGGTATCCGCGAGCTCTATGACGATGAGCGTGAGCAGTCCGCCGACCACGATGAACAGCACCAGTGCGCTGATGACGCCCGCCACATTGCGGTTCATGTGGAACTTTCGGTCAACGAGCACCTTTTTGCCGTTCCTGCGGACATACTTTGTTTTCGCACTCAAGGCGCGCGAGATCGGACGCACGACCGCAGCGAACACGAAGCCGAGGAAGATCGGCATCAGGAGGTTGATGAGATACTTGAATACGAGGAAGATGATCGCCACGATCACCGCCCAGTACGCAATGTTGATCAAAAATTTTACGCGGGGATTTGTCTGTGTATTTTCCATAAGCGGCACTCCGGTTATATGTAGTATAGATTTGCGGTTATCGTCAGCGCAGGAACGGCAGCTCGAGGGCGTGCTCTTCGCCGTCGAGCGTGTAGACGATGCGCGGCTCGCCGTCCAGCAGCGTGCAGATGTTCTCCGCATCGCGCAGATGACAAAGATCGCAGTAGGCGGCGCGCTTTTCCTCATCGTATCGTCCCATATCGTCCGAGGTGAAGAATACGCTGCCGAGCAGGGCATCGGCCTTGGCGAGCATCAATTTCTGCTCCTCGGTGAGCTTGAGATTTTCGCTGCGGAGGAAAAACACATCCGGGTCGTTGCCGAAGGCGCGGCCGTTCAGCTCGCGGCGGAAGACCGTGTTGGCGAGCGACTGCTTGGTGGACACGCGCTCGCGGTGCGCCATCTGCATCCACACGGAGTCGTTCCAGTCGAGCCCGACATCGCCGCCGATGCGGCAGTAGTCCACGCGGCCGAACGACGGCATGAGCGGCACGCCGCAGCCGATGATGAGCTTGTCGCCGCACAGCTCGCGCAAAAAGTCCATCGCGCGCGTCATGCGTTTGGCACGGCTCTCCGTCGGGAAGTTCACGGGCGCGGCACCGTAGAGGAAGTCGAGCTTCACGAGGTCAAAGCCCCAGTCCTCGAACACGCGGCGGAACACCCTGCGCAGGTACTCTGCCGCCTCCGGGTTATCGAAGTTGAGTGAGAAGAACCCGCCCCAGTTCATGCCGCAGTACCACGGGCGGCCGTTTACCTTCAGGAGCCAGTCCTTGTGGCGGCGGTAGATCTCCGAATCCTTGCGGCACACGAACGGTGCGAGCCACAGTCCGGCGCGGAAGCCTTTTTCGTGGATCTTATCCGCCGTACCGCGAAGACCGCGGGGGAATTTCTCCTCGTCCGTCGTCAGCCAGTCGCCGACGCCCGGCTCCCAGCCGTCGTCGATCTGGAAAACATCGCCCGGCGAGAGAAGGCCGGAGCACGCCTCAAGGTCGGAGAGGATGCACTCCTCGTTGATATTGAGATAGCGGTTATACCAGCTCGAGTAACCGGCGATGCGCTCGACGGGCTTTTTCGGAAGCCCCATCGCGGCGAACCAGCCGTCGAACACCTCGTTCTCGCTCCCTTCGGCATAGAAGAGATCGAAGAGGGCAAACGTGCCGCCGCAATTCACACGGTAGCAGTCGCGGCCGAGCGTGAGGATGCCGGTGCCGGCATCGTAGCGGTAGAGCGTGTATCCGTTCGTTTCATCGAGCGAGGCGAGGAGGCGGAAGTGCTCGCCTCGCCGCCAGTAAGCATACGATTCGCCCTGCGTGACGCCGCTTTTCTGGGGGTATTCCATGAAATAGTAGTCGCCATAGCGCTCCAGCCCGAGCGGCTTGAAGCGGGCGAGCCGCGTGGCGAAGCCGTGGGTGTAGTCCCTGACGCCGCACTCCGGCGAGTATGTCCAGCTCTGGTAGCCGTTGATGAAGATCTTTTCATCCGTTTCGCACGGCAGGAGCATTTTCGCCGTGACCTTTTTCAATACGCCCTGCGGCAGCTCGCACGCGATCCGGTTCGCGCCAGGCTGCAGGAGGCCGGTGCCGGTGAAGGTGCTGCCGTCATCGAGTTCCACGCGCCATAAGAGTTCCATTTTGCATTACTCCTCTTCGCTGTTATTTGCCGTTTCGTTTGTGCTGCGTATGGTAAAGCGGATCTCCTCGTCCGGGAGACCGTGCGCCGAGATGCGAAGGCGCGCCTCGCCGTCTTTGCCGATCGTGCGCACATAGGTGCCGCACATGCCGCCCTCGGCCGTCACGATGTCCGGGCCGATGAACGCGGCATCGCCCGCAAGGGCAAAGCGTATGGGAAGCTGCGCATACACGGCCGGGGTGCCGTATTCATCGAGAATGCGCACACGCACGGCGGCGGCATCGTAGGTATCGCCCTCGCGCAGAGCCGTTTGGCTCACCTTTATTTCCATGCGGAGCCGGCTGCCCGAGGCTCTCGTCACGCTCGCAACGGTCTTGCCGCCGGTGCGCGCTTCGAAGCGCCAGCGCGTTGCCTCGCCGCCCCAGTTGCCGACATACTTGCCGTAGAGCGCCATGCCGTCGGCGAATTTCATTTTATAGCGCACCATCGCCCAGGCGAGCTTCGCCTTGTCCGCCGCCGGCATCGAAAGGCCGTACTTTCCGGCGGACACGAGGCATTGGCGCAGCAGCTCCGCTTTCTCGTGCGGGAAGTGCTCCTGCGTTTCGAGCATCTCGCCGATGGTGTCGTCGATGGCGATGGGGCCGTGCTTCAGTCCGTCCCATCCCTTCGGGCGGAAGGAGGCGACGAACACATCGTTTTTGTAAAGTGCGACCTCCTCGGCGTTCGTGAACGCCCAGATGTCGCCGATGTTGCCCGCGGCGTAGTCGCCGATGTCCATGGGCGTGCCGACCTCGAGCATCGGGGTTTTCTCCCCCTGCGAGGCGTACAGGGCCGCCGCGAGCTTCGGGTTGCGGAAGGCGTCCATCACGCCGTGATAGCACACGCGGTCGCCCGAGCCGAAGTCCTTGTGCGTCGGGTAGTCGAACATCACCCAGCTGAAGCACGCGGAGATCTCACCGTCCGCCGCCGCAGCGTTCTGCACGCGGGCATGGCGGAGCGCGTGCTCCTGCCGCTTTTCCCACGGATCGAAGGATTTTGTCGGGAACATATGGCCGTTGTTCTCGGAGATGAGGTACGGCTTATTCATGTCCGGCGTCACGGCAGTGCGCTTCTTTATGGCCGGTGCCTTGCCGTCGTGCGTGAAATCGTTGTAGGCGTACACATCCTCCAGCAGCCGGCTCTTCTGGAGATACCGCACGCCGGAGGTCTGCCGCGAGGGGTCGAGCTCGTGCGCGGCGGCGTTCGTTTCGCGGTAAAAATCGTCGTCGTCCCGGCTTTCGTTGATGCGTACGCCCCAGAGGACGACGGACGGATGGTTGCGGTACTGCATCACCATCTCGCGCACATTTCGGACGGACTGCTTTTTCCACGCCTCGTCGCCGATGTGCTGCCAGCCCGGGAGCTCGGTGAACACCGCTAGGCCCAGCTCATCGCACGCATCGATAAAGTGTTGGCTCTGCGGGTAGTGCGAGGTGCGCACTGCCGTGCAGCACAGCTCCTCCTTGAGGATGCGCGCATCCTCGCGTTGCAGCGATGCGGGCGCGGCGTAGCCCATGTAGGGGTAGCACTGGTGGCGGTTCAGGCCGCGCAGGAACACTCGCTCGCCGTTGAGATAGAAGCCGCTGCGGCGAAATTCCGCCGTGCGGAAGCCAAAGCGGACGGTCTTTTCATCCGTCACCGCGCCGTCCTCGTCGAGGAGCTCCGCGCGGAGGAAATAGAGATTCGGCTCATCAAGCGACCACGCCCGCGCCGCCGGACAGTCGATCCGGAAAGCATCGCCGTCGCCCTCGGCTTGAGCGCAGAGCGTGCCGTCCCTGTCGAGAATGCTCACGCGGCGGCGGGCCGCTTTGCCCGATACGGTCAGCGTGATGTCCGCGCTCGATACACTCGGCGTCATGACGAACACATCTTCGATGTAGGTTGCATTGCGCACATCGAGCCACACCTCGCGGTAAAGTCCGCCGTAGGCGAGGTAATCGAGCACGAAGCCGAACGGAGGCACGGCCGGGTTCTCGGTCGTGTCGAGCCGCACGGCTAAGCGGTTTTCCATGCCGTAGCGCACGCAGTGCGTGATCTCCACGCGAAAGGCCGTGTACCCGCACGCGTGCGAGGCGACCTTCTCGCCGTTTACATATACCTCGGCGAGGTGCGCCGCGCCGTCAAACTGCAGAAAGAGCCGCTTGCCGCGGTACTCGATCGGCACGCTCACCGTCCGGCGGTAGCCGCAGATGCCGGCATAGTCCTCAGGCTTTGCGTAGTGCAGCGGCACCTCACCCGCCGTATGCGGGAGCGACACCCGCTCGAAGTGTCCCTCTCCGCGGCAGAACGCCGTCGTCCATTTCCGCGTAAACTCCCAATCCCAGCAAAGACCGATCATATCGCGCCTCCCCGTTGTTTTTGCCCTTCTATTTTACCCTATCTCAAGGCCTAATTCAACAGAAAGAAAATTTTTTACAGTTGGATAACAAATACGCAAAAGCGGCAGTGCCCCGAAAGAACAGGGCGCTGCCGCATGGGATGGTATTATTTGGTTTCCGGCGTTTCGGTGGGGGCAGGTTCGGCGGGGGTGCTCTCCTGCGGGGCAGCGGGGGTGCTCTCCTGCGGGGTGTCGGGGAGCGTTTCCGCAGCTTGGGCGGGGTCGAGCTCTATGACGGGGGCCTGCGAGGCAAGGAGCTCGGCGTGGGCTTTGCCGTGTGCCACGGCGACCGTGGTGAAAAGGCCCGAGATGCCGTCGAGCAGGAAGCCGAAGGCGGCGGCAAAGAGGAGCGTGTCGTTCTTCTCAAACGGGTTCACGAGCAGCAGCACGCCCACCGCGCATATGGCAACGCCGAGAATGATCGATGCACTCCAGCCGCCTGTGCCACAGCGCTTGATGTCCAGGCCGTACTTGCAGTCCATGAAGCCGTGGTAGAGCAGCACCACGCCCATCACGATGACCGTGAGGCGCAGGATCTGTTCCGTGGCGCCGTGGCTGAGCAGGATCCACACGCCCGCGACCGCGGCGATCACGCCCGAGAGCAGCAGGAGCTTCCGCAGGAACCCCACGCGCTCGCCCGCAAGATACGAGGCGACCTGCAGTATGCCCGAGAGGATCATTACGCCGCCGAAGCCGTAGCACATCCATTTCATGGCGTCGTCCGGCCAAAGCAGCACCGCCGTGCCGAGCGCGATGCACAAAAGGCTCACGCCGAACGCGGCAAAGGGAAAATTACGGAAAAATCGTTTCATGGCATTTCCTCCTCAACTTCATCGGTTTCCGTCAGGGAATATACGGTGGATACGAAATCAAAGCGTATGGGATAGTGCGTCATGCTTCCGAGGGCGGAGGCGTCGGTGCGCTTCATGAGAAGAATGTCCGCCTCACCGGCGTTGGCCTCGTCTTTCAGTACGCTCAAATCACCCGCGTACACCTCGCAGATGTAGCCGGTCGCAGCCACGAAGCGCGGCAGAAGGTCGGCAAGCAGACCGCTTTCCAGCAGGAAGTCGTCCGCCGCCACGCGCACGCGGCGCGATTCATCCGTTGCGGCTGGGATCTCGTCCGTGAGATCCTCGGCATCCGTGCTCGTGAACATCGGCTCGGTGAGCTCATCCGGGATAAACGTAGCCGCCGTCGTGCGGCCCTCCGTGCGCAGCCATATGGAAAGTGCGTGGGCGCCGTCCGTGCGGCCGACCAGCAGGATATACGCCGTCTCGTTCTCCCCCGCCGTGAAGCGCGGCGCGGGTGTCGGCGTGGGCGTGGGCTCCGCCGTCGGCGACGGCGTCGGCGTTGCGGGCTCGGCGGTCGGTGCGGGTTCCGCCGTCGGCTCTGCGCTCGGCGAGGGTGAAGGCTCCGGCGCCGATGCACCGCATCCCGCCAGAAGCAGACAAACCGCCAGCAGAAGCGGCATCAGATGTTTTTTCATAGAAGTTCTCCTATCGAATTTCTGCCTCTATTTTACGACATTATCGGCAAAAATCAATATCCAATCTCAGCAAGCATCTGTCTGCCGGGAGCCGGAAGCATGACAAAATCCGGATCCTGTAACAAAGCGGCGGAATATTTTCCGGAACGGCTTGATTTTCGCTTTCCGCTTTGCTAATATAGAACACAAGATGAACTAATAGGTGTATTACGCTTTGGGAGGAACCCGTCATGTGCACACAAGCATTGCCGGAAGGCGTTTATCGCGAGAGTCTTGTTTTCACACCGGAGGAGACCGATGCGCTCGGGCATGTCCGCGCCGATGCCATCGCCCACCGGTTTCAGGAAATCGCCGGCATGCATCACTCGGCGCTCGGCGTCGGGCAGGAGGTTGCCGTAACAAAAGGCTCGTTCTGGGCGCTCGCGCGCACGGAGATGAAGATGACGCGCATGCCCCGCGTGGGAGAGCCGCTTTTTCTGGACACCTGGGTCGGCCGCCACGCGCACGGCCTTTTCTGGCGGCATTACCGCATCATGGACCGTGAGGAAAAACCGGTGCTGTACGCGGTGTCGATTTGGGTCATCATGGACATTCAGACCCGCGCACTCACGAAGAACCATACCTGGGCCGACGGCTGCGCGCGCGTGACGGTCGAAGGCGAGCTGCCCGCGACCTTCCGCTCCATTCCGTTTCCGGAGGAGCTCGGCGAGCACCGTGAGCGGCGCGTGACCGATGCCGAGACCGACAGCAACGGCCATCTCAACAACTGCCTCTATCTCCGCTGGGGACAGAATCTGCTGCCCGGGGAGTTTGCCCGCACGCACGAGCTGCGGAGTGTGTGGATCGAATACCGCAAGGAAATGCCGCGCGGCCTCGATTCCGACATTGCCTACTCCCTCGACGGCACAACGCTCTACGCCCGCGGTACCGCCGAAGACAAAGAACGCTTCCTCCTCCGCATGGAACACGCGGAGATCTGAAACAAAGGCAACACCGCACAATGTCGTCTGCGGCGCTTTTCCGAATTATGCGGTATTGCCCAAAGAATACCGGTTCCCATCGCTGCCTTTCGATGAGAGCCGGTATCTTTTTCGGAGAAGTACCGCCGAGGAGAAAAAGCGATACTTCGGGCTGTTCCGCAGGATGTTTCCCGCAGTACGGTTTTATGGCAACACCGCATAATTCGGCAAGAGCGATTTGTGAGCAAATTTCGCTTCCGAATGAGGCA
>CAVGGQ010000039.1:0-19223 GCA_963628785.1 Oscillospiraceae bacterium
AAAATCACTATGGATTTTTTTCTTAGCTGTCCAACTTCATTATGCAATCAACCAAGTTATAAATTTTTTACATTCTTCAAAGAATGTATAACGGCTGATTTACCACAGATGATTTGAGGAGGAACACCGTATGAAATGCCCGAATTGCGGAGCCGATATCGCCGAGAATAATAAATTCTGTGAATATTGCGGTTCTCAGATTACCTCCGAAATGCAGGAAGAACAAGAGCGCCTGAGTAAAAAGGGCTGTCCGCAATGCGGAAGCTCCAACATCACTTTCAACCGCGAAAAGAAGGGGGAGATCCGCAGAAAGAACGCAACCGCTGTTGTGCGGTCTACCATAGGGTATTGTAAAGACTGCGGATACACTTGGACTACGACCGGCAATGCGGAGCCTACGCGTAAGAAGAGGACTTGGCTTTGGGTATTGGGATGGATCTTTGTTTTCCCGGTACCGCTGACAATTCTTATGTCGAGGCCGACTTGCAAGCTTGACAAAAAAATTCGGTACGTAATTATCGCTGTTGCATGGATCTTCTATGGAATTTTGATGCTTGCCAGTCGAAATTCCGACACTGCAAATACATCATCTGTGCCGGAAACATCTCAGTCGGCAATCGCCGATGTACCGGTTGCTTCTTCCGATACCGTTGAAATCGAAATTGAGCCGAATGTAAACGAAGAGACCGGTGAGGTTCTCTTTGGAATTAAAACAAATCTGCCGGAAAACACCGGTTTTACCGTTGTCGTTTCTAACAGCAGCGGATATAGTCAAACCGATACGGCAACCGTGCTAGCAAGCGGTGTTGGATATACAGCAGAGTTTTCCGATAACGAAACTGGTTTGGTCGGCGATTATGTCGTCACCGTCTACGATGAGAACGGCAAACTTTTGGAATCAGCACCTTTCACATTTGGAGAGTAATAAACGCAAAAATTACCGGGACACATCAGATTCGGATGTGTCCCGATTTTTATCCCAGCCTCGCCACGGTCAGGCCGGGGCTTGCGTTGTTGGGGGTGAATTGCCAGGCGAAGGTGTAGGGGGTCTCGTTGCCGGCGGCGTCTCGGGCGGTCACGGTGATCGTCCAGGTGCCTTCGGTGAGGTTTTCGGCGATCCAGGGGTAATCGCTCGTGCCATCGGTCACGAGGAATCGGCTCACTTCGTCGCCGGTGTCCGAGGTGAGCGTGACGGTGAGGCCCGCGACGGCGCTGTTGTCCTCGATGGCGTAGTGCAGCGAGAAGCCCGAATCCGTGATGTCGGTGATCGTAAGGGAGCGGATGGTCGGCGCGGTCATATCCACGAACACCGTGCCGATGTCGGTGAGGGTGCTCTCGTTGCCGTCATCATCGCACGCGGCGGCGCGCACCTCGTAGGTGCCCTCGCGCCAGATGTCGATGTCGAGCGTGCCGGAGCCGGAGGACGGCGCATTATAGTAGCGCGTGACCCAGATGTCGCTGTTTTCCTCGCGCGTGTCCACGCGGAAGGCATTGACGCGCTTTTCGTCCGTGCCGGCGAGATAGAGCGCGAAGCCCTTCGATGAGGTACTGCCGATCTCGTACGCCGTGAGCGTCGGCGCGTTCGTGTCGCCGGTGTGCGTCTCCTCCGAGAGCAGCCGCTCGACCGTGCCGCTGCCCGCGATGCCGTCCGAGGTCAAGCCCTCCTGCAGTTGGAAGGCGCGCACGGCCTCGTCGGTCTTCGAGCAGTAGTAGCCGGTGATGTACTTTTCCTCCAGATATCCGAGACGGCATAGGGCGACCTGCAGCACCGTGACGCCCGCGCCGATGTACACGCCGCGCCCGTCCGCCATCGACCAGCCGCGGAGCGAAGGGTTATAATAGAGCGTATAGACGATCTCGTAGCCGGAGGCAAGGGCGTTGTCGTAGTTTGCGAGCGCGTACACCTCCTCGGAGGCGGTGATGTGCCACGTCTCTCCCGCCGATGTCGCCGTGGGCTGCAGGGGCTTATAGAGGCCGTAGTCCGCCATTGAGTACTCCACGCCGGTCTTTTCGTTCGTGTAGGTCGTTTTGAAATTCGTGGCAATCCAGTAGTTCGATATATCCATCGCGTTGCCGCTGTTGTGGGCGCTGCAGCCGGGCTTTGCATAGTAGCCGTTTACCCAGGTGTTATCCCAGAGGCGGAGCGCGGCGCGGTAATAGTACTTCAAACCGAGCGTATCGAGGTCGTAGGCGGAGAGGTCGATGGAATATGCCTCCGGCCAGCCCTCGGCGCTCTCGGCGTTCCACCAGAAGTTTGTGACGCTCTGTCCGTTCCACTTGAGCGCGTTGCGGAAATAGCCGGTGTTCGCGTTGCTGTCGTGCAGACCGATGACCTCCTGATAGCACGCCGGGCGGAAGGCGTTCGTCACGAAGAGCTTTTCGTCGCCGTAGCCGACATCGCGCGCGAAGGTGGCGAGACGGATGATGAGCTCGGGGTTCGTGCCGTGCAGGATGGCCGCCTTAGCGGTATCGAGCTGCGTGGCCGCATCCAAGCCAAAGTTCGTGCACCAGTTGCTCGCAGCGCGGTCGAAATCAAAATAGGTGAGCGCCTCCTCGTAGGAGAGGAAGTCGATGCCGCTCCCGTCATCCGCCGACGCGGGGATCGCGCAGGCGAAGAGCGCAAGGAGCAGCACGAACGCACCGAAGCGCAAAAATCGTTTTTTCATAAACAGCATCCTTTTCGAAAGGGTATAGACACCGCGCAAGGCCGGCCGCGGTGCTGCCTGTTTATTATATGAAAAATTTGCGCATCCGTCAACCGCACCCCTTTCGGACGGCGGGGTTTTGTGGTATAATGCGTGAGATCTGCAAAAAAGGAAGAAGGAATGTGCCGTGGAATTGCCGCAGGATGTAAAACGGGTGCTCGAAAAGCTGGAGAGCGCCGGTTGGGAGAGCTATACGGTCGGCGGATGTGTGCGCGACTCGCTGCTCGGGCGTGAGCCGCACGACTGGGATCTGTGTACCGCCGCGCCGCCGGAGGAAATGAAAACCGTGTTTGCCGGAGACCGCGTCATCGAGACCGGACTCAAGCACGGCACGCTCACGGTGCTCACGCCGTCGATGCCGCTGGAGATCACGACTTTCCGCACCGAGGGCGGCTATTCCGACTGCCGCCATCCGGACAGCGTGTCATTTGTGCGCGATATCCACGAGGATCTTGCGCGGCGCGACTTTACGATCAATGCCATGGCGTACAGCCCATCGCGCGGTCTGCGCGACGATTTCGGCGGGCGGGAGGATCTGCAAAACGGCATCGTCCGCTGTGTGCGCGATGCAGACGAGCGCTTCAATGAGGACGCGCTGCGTATACTCCGCGCGCTGCGGTTTGCCGCACGATACGATTTTTCGATCGCGCCGGAGACGGCCGAGGCACTGCGGAAGAACCGCGCGCTGCTCTCGCGCATATCGCCGGAGCGCATTTTCTCGGAGCTCAAGGGCATGCTCTGCGCGCGCGGTGCAGGGAAAATGCTGCTCGAATTTCCGGAGGTGTTTTTTGTGCCGCTGCCTGAGATGGAGCCGATGCTCGGCTTTGAGCAGCACCGTCCGGACTGCCACCAATGGGACGTCTGGGGGCACACGGCCCACGCGGTGGACGCCGTTGCGCCCGACCCGATCCTGCGCCTCACGATGTTTTTCCACGACTGCTCGAAGCCGCACTGCCTCACATTTGACGAGAGCGGACGCGGGCATTTCTACACGCACCCCGCGGAGAGCGCCGTGCTCACCGACACGATGCTCCGCCGCCTGCGGTGCGACAACGAAACGCGCGAGACGGTCGTAACGCTCGTGGCAAATCACGAGATGCAGACCGGGCACAGCAAAAAGGCGGTGCGCCGCCTGCTCGCCAAAATCGGTGAGGAGAACATGCGCCGGCTGATGCTCATCCGCCGCGCCGATGCCTCCGCCCACGCGGACGAGGCTCGCGTCCGTCTGACCGCGCTGGCCGACGCGGACGAACAGCTTTTGAACGAGCTGATCGCCGAACAGGGATGTCTGCATATTCAGGACCTTACCGTCACGGGCGGCGACATTGTCGCGCTCGGCGTGCAGCCGGGGCGTGCCGTGGGCGAGATCCTCTCGCACCTTCTCGATGCCGTGCTGGACGAAACGCTGCCGAATGAACGGGAAGCTCTGCTTTCCGAAGTGAAAAAGGAGATAAGCTCGTATGAACAATGAAGTGAAGATCCAATGGCTCGGTCACTCGTGCTTCCGCATGGAGTACCGGGGTAGCTCTCTGGTGACCGACCCGTATGCCGACGGCTCGGTGCCGGGGCTTGCGCCGCTGCGCGTGAGCGCGGACGCCGTTTTCTGCTCGCACGGTCACGGCGACCACAATGCCGCCGAGTGCGTGCGGCTCTCCGGCCGCCCGCTCGCGGAGGATGTGAGCGTTGAGGAATACGACATTCCGCACGACCACCGCGGCGGAGCAAAGCGCGGCATGAACAAGATCCGTCAATTCACCTTCGGCTCGCTCCGTGTCGTCCACATGGGCGACACCGGCCGCATGCCGGAGGAGCCGATCCTCGCCGCGCTCCGCGGCTGTGATGCGTTGCTCCTCCCCGTCGGCGGATATTATACCGTTGACGCCGAAGAAGCCCTCCGCATCGCCGAAAAAATCCGCCCGCGCGTGATCGTCCCCATGCACTACCGCGGAGAAAGCTTCGGCTACGATGTCATCTCCCCCCTCGACGCCTTCACCGCCCTTTACCCCGCACAGGATGTGCACTATTTCAAAACCGACACCCTTACCCTAACGGCCGAGGAGCCGAGAGGCGTTGTCGTGCCGAAACTCTGAAAACGCAAAAACAGAAAAACAGGCGAGAATGCACTTTGCGGTGCGCTCTCGCCTGTTGCTTATTTGATTTACTTGCCGCCGAAGAGGCCTTTTTTCTTGGGGATGCCGGTGTCGCCGAGGGACTCTCCGAGTTTGCGGAGGAGGTCCTTCTGCTCGCCGGTCAGGTTCTTCGGGGTGGCGACCTTCACGGTGACGAATTCATCGCCGCGGCCGCCGCCGTGCAGGTACGGCACGCCCTTGCCGCGCAGACGGAATACCGTTCCGGACTGCGTGCCTTCGGGGACGGTGTACTTCACTTTCCCGTCGATGGTCGGCACTTCCACCTCCGCGCCGAGCGATGCCTGCACGATGGACACGGGCAGCTCGTAGAGAATGGATGTTCCCTCGCGCTCAAACTGCGGATGGCGCCGCACATTCACGGTCACGAGCAGGTCGCCCGCGGGGCCGCCGTTGCGTCCGGCGTTGCCGAGGCCGCGCAGGGAGATGGTCTGTCCGTCATCGATGCCGGCGGGGATGTCCACCTTGATCTTGCGTGCGCGGCGCACCATGCCCTTGCCTTTGCAGGTCGTGCACGGCTGATGGATGATCTTGCCCGTACCGCCGCAGCGGGAGCAGGCGTCCTGCGTCTGCATCATGCCGAAGGCAGTGCGCACCGTGCGTACCGTGGTGCCGCGGCCTTTGCAGTCGGGGCAAATCTCCGGCGTGGTGCCTTCGGCGCAGCCGGTGCCCTTGCACTTGTCGCAGGTCTCCACTTTCATGACATCCAGCTCGGGCTTCGTGCCGAAGCAGGCTTCCTCGAAGCTGATCTGCACCTCCGCGCCGACATTGCTGCCGCGCGCGGGAGAATTCGGTGAGCGCGTCTGGCCGCCGAAGCCGCCGAAGCCGCCGCCGAAGATGTCGTTGATGATGTCGGCGAAACCGCCGAAGCCCTCGGCACTTGACTGGAACCCGGACGGATCGAACGCGGCAAAGCCGTACTGGTCGTACTTCGCGCGTTTATCGGCGTCGGAGAGGACCTCATAGGCTTCGTTGACTTCCTTGAAGTTCTGCTCGCATTCCTTGTCGCCGGGGTGCAGGTCGGGATGGTATTGCTTTGCCTTTTTGCGGTAAGCTTTTTTTATGTCTTCGGCACCGGCGCTTTTGTCTACGCCGAGCACCTCGTAATAATCGCGTTTATCGACCATATAACTTTCCTCTTAACATGGAATATGGGCGGACAAGCGCCCGCCCTGTATTCCGTTGAATGGGGCGCGAAATAATCGTTCGATTATTTCTTGTCCTTATCGTCGTCGACGACCTCGTAGTCGGCGTCATAGTAGGTCTGACCGCCGTTGTTCTGCGTGCCGGCGTTGGGGTCTGCGCCCGGAGCCGCCTGGCCGCCCTGCGGGTTGGCCTGCTGATACATCTTCTCGCTGACCTTGTAGAATGCCTGGGTCAGCTCTTCGGTGGCCTTCTTGATGGCCTCGGTGTCGGTGCCGGAGAGGGCGCTCTTCAGTGCAGAGAGCTTCTGCTCGACTTCGCCCTTATCGGACGCGGGAAGCTTGTCGCCCATCTCGGAGAGGGTCTTTTCGGTCTGGTAGACCATCTGGTCGCCGGCGTTGCGGACATCGACTTCTTCCTTGCGCTTCTTATCCTCGGCGGCGAACTGCTCGGCCTCTTTCACGGCCTTGTCGATGTCGTCCTTGGAGAGGTTGGAGGAAGCGGTGATGGTGATGTGCTGCTCCTTGCCGGTGCCGAGGTCCTTGGCGGAGACATTCACGATGCCGTTGGCATCGATATCAAAGGTGACCTCGATCTGCGGCACACCGCGGCGTGCCGGAGCAATGCCGTCCAGATGGAAGCGGCCGAGGCTCTTGTTGTACTGTGCCATTTCGCGCTCGCCCTGCAGAACGTTGACTTCGACGGAAGTCTGGTTGTCCGCAGCGGTGGAGAACACCTGGCTCTTGCGGGTCGGGATGGTGGTGTTGCGGTCGATGAGCTTCGTGCACACGCCGCCGAGGGTCTCGATGCCGAGAGACAGCGGGGTGACATCGAGCAGCAGAATGCCTTCGACATCGCCGCCGAGCACGCCGCCCTGAATAGCTGCGCCCACGGCCACGCACTCATCGGGGTTGATGCCCTTGAAGGGCTCTTTGCCGGTGAAGTTCTTCACGGCTTCCTGCACGGCCGGGATACGGGTGGAGCCGCCGACGAGCAGGACCTTGCTCAGGTCGTTGACGGAGAGGCCGGCGTCGCTCAGAGCCTGACGGACAGGCGCCATCGTGCGCTCTACGAGGTGATGCGTGAGTTCGTTGAACTTTGCGCGGGTGAGGGTCACATCGAGGTGCTTCGGGCCGTTCGCGTCGGCGGTGATGTACGGCAGGTTGACGTTGGTGCTCGTAACGCCGGACAGATCGCACTTTGCCTTCTCGGCGGCCTCACGCAGACGCTGCATGGCGACCTTATCGCCGGAGAGGTCAACGCCTTCGGCTCTCTTGAACTCGGACACGAGGTAATCGGTCACGCACTTATCGAAGTCATCGCCGCCGAGGCGGGTGTCGCCGGCCGTGGCCAGAACTTCGATGACGCCGTCGCCGATCTCGAGGACTGAGACATCGAATGTGCCGCCGCCAAGGTCGTAGACCATGATCTTCTGCTCGGATTCCTTATCGAGGCCGTACGCCAGAGCAGCGGCGGTAGGCTCGTTGATGATACGCTTTACATCGAGGCCCGCAATCTTGCCGGCGTCCTTGGTGGCCTGACGCTGGCTGTCGGAGAAGTACGCCGGAACGGTGATGACCGCTTCGGTCACGGTGGTGCCGAGGTACGCTTCCGCGTCGGTCTTCAGCTTCTGCAGGACCATGGCGCTGATCTCGGGGGGCGTGTAGCTCTTGTTGTCGATGTTCACGCGGTAGTTGCTGCCCATCTCACGCTTGATGGAGGAGATGGTGCGGTCGGGGTTGGTGATGGCCTGGCGCTTTGCGACCTGACCGACCATACGCTCGCCGGTTTTGGAGAACGCTACGACGGACGGCGTAGTGCGCGCGCCCTCGGCGTTGGGGATGACTTTCGGTTCGCCGCCTTCCATAACGGCGACGCAGCTATTGGTAGTACCAAGATCGATTCCGATAATTTTACTCATGATAAATGACCTCCTGTATGATCGAATGTTTTTTACTTACTTTGTGATTTGAATGGGATCTATATGCAAAAATCGGGATAACAAATCAATTTGCGACTTGCACCATGCTGAAGCGGATGACGCGGTCGCCCAGCTTGAAGCCCTTCTGGAACTCCTGCACGATGACATTCTCGCCCTTGTCGGGGTCTTCGATATGCATCACGGCGTTGTGCTCGTGGGGATCGAAGGTTTTGCCTTCGGTCTCGATCGGCGTGGCGCCGAGCGCCTTGAGCGCTTCGAGGAACTGATTCATCGTCATTTCCACGCCCTTGCGGTACGCCTCGTCGGCGGTCTCCTGCCGGAGCGCCCGCTCGAGGTTATCGAAGATCGGCAGGATCTTCAGGAGCGTGTCCGCCTTGACATCGGCGTAAATGTTGTCGCGCTCCTTGGCGGAACGCTTGCGGAAGTTGTCGTACTCTGCGCGGAGGCGGAGATTTTTGTCTTTCTCCGCGGCGAGATCGTCCTGCGCCTTCTTGAGCTCCTCGCAGAGCTTGTCGGCTTCCGACGGTTCTTTTTTCTCGGGTTCGGCGGTCTTTTCCGCCGGTGCGGCTTCCGCAGTCTTTTCCGCGTCTTTCGCCGCTGCTTCCTCGATGGGCTTTTCCTCCGGCACGGAGGCTTTCTTATTTTCCTTGCTCATCGGTCGTTATATCTCCTTTTAGTATCATTTTTCCGAATCCCGCCGGCACCTCGCCGCCGCCCAGCAGGCGGCTGAGCCCGTCGGCGATGTACTGCAGCTTAGCGGCTACGGCACTGTAGTCCATGCGGAGCGGTCCGACTACGCCGATCAGTCCGCGCTGTCCTTCGCCGGCATCGTAGGTCGCCATGATGACGCTCGAATCGCGGAGCTCCTCGGCGACATTCTCGGGACCGATGATCACCCGGACCGAACCGTTTCCCGCGGCGGCGCCCGGAAGATTCATAAGGTGGTCGGAATCGGAGAGGTAGCTGATGACGCGGTGCGCCTTGTCAGGATCGCGGAACTCCGGCTGCTGCAGCAGGCTGCTCTCGCCGGTGACATACGCCGCACCCTCGCGGCTCTCGCTGAGCACCTCGATGGCATATGCCGCGATGATGGAGGTAAGCCCCATCGTGTCGCGCGCCGCCCGCTCCGTGGCGGAGATCAGGACCGGCGTGATGCTCTCTTCGGGGATGTTGGTGAAGCCCGCATTGAAGAGCGCCGAAAGCTTTTGGATCTGCCCCTGCTCCACCGAGAACGGCAGATGCACGAGCTTGTTCTTTACGGTGTTGTTGCCGAGCAGAACGACGATAATGAAGGTGTTCGCATCGATGTAGATGAGATCGAAGCGCTTGATGGTCGCCGCGCGCGGTGCGCTCAATGTGAGTGCCGGGTAGCCGGTGATCTGACCGGCCAGGCGGCCCGCGTCGGTCATGAGCTTGTCGAGCTGCTCCATTTTCTCGTTGAGCCGGGCATTGATGGCCTCCGCTTCTTCCACGGACACCTTTTGCCGCTCCATGAGCTCGTTCACATAGAACCGGTAGCCCTGCGGGGACGGGATGCGTCCCGCGCTCGTGTGCGGCTGTTCCAGAAGGCCGAGCGCCGTGAGCTCCGAGAGCTCGTTGCGGATGGTGGCGCTGCTGCAGCCGAGCCCGGCGATCTCAACGATCGTTTTCGAGCCGACCGGCTCTGCCGTGCGGATATATTCATCCACGACAGCCGTGAGTATTTTCTTTTTTCTCTGGCTGATTTCCACGGCTGAGACCTCGCATTAGCACCGGCCGCTCCCCGAGTGCTGGCACTCTCTTCTTGCGAGTGCTAATTTATCACCTTTTTCCGGAAAAGTCAAGCACGGGATAAAGAATTAAAAAACCGTTCACAAATGAAAATTTTCATGTATAATAGAGGTACTATGAACCGCCGCGCACTGCGGCGCGAAAGGAGAGGGCACTATGCCGACACCCTGGAAACGCTCCCCCGAGGAGCTGCACAAAACCTATATTGCCAACACGGAGGCCTTTTATAAAGTAGCGGGGCGCGGTCTCGCGCAGGAGCTGGACGAGTTTGTCGTATCGTGCGCGCTCGGGCTGTGGAAGGGCAGCGCCCACATCGGCCAGCAGCATGTAGACGCCGTGAATCAGCTCTATTCCAAGGGGCGCAAGCCGGGCACATGGCTTCTCTGGGAGCTCACGGAAAAGGTGTGCGCGAGCGGTGATTTTCTGCCGCCGCTCTTCTTCTGGAATCTGACGGAAGTGGACGCGCGCCGCGGCTCAACAAATTCGCGCATTTTCGTGCGGATGCTCACGAACATCCTCCTCTATCTCGCCGCTGTAGACGACGAGGTCACGATGGACGAGGCCGCCTACATCACCGATTGCTCGGAAAAGCTCACCGCCATTTGTGACGGCGCGCATGTTGCGCAGTCGAAAGCGCCCATCAATGCCGCCGACTATGTGACGAGCGGCGAGCCGTCGTTTACCTCCCGCGTGGGCGTGAGCACGACCGGTAGCGAGAAAAAAGCGGAGACCGAAGCCGCCGCGCAGAAGGAGTCGGAGGAGAAAAAGCCGGATCTTGAGGAGCTGATGGCAGAGCTCGAGGGCCTTGTCGGTCTTTCCACCGTCAAGCGCGAGGTCAAGAATCTCACGAATCTCATTAAAGTACGAAAGCTGCGTGAGGAAAATGGCCTGCCGAACAGCGCGATGAGCCTGCACATGGTGTTCCTCGGCAACCCCGGCACCGGCAAGACGACGGTCGCCCGCCTGATGGCCGGGCTCTATGCCGCCATCGGCGCGCTGAGCAAGGGGCAGCTCGTCGAGGTCGACCGCTCGGGTCTCGTCGCGGGCTACGTCGGGCAGACGGCGCTCAAGACGCAGGAGGTCATCCAGTCCGCGCTCGGCGGCGTGCTGTTCATCGATGAGGCCTATTCCCTCGCGTCCGGCGGCGAGAACGACTTCGGCCGCGAGGCTATTGAGACGCTCCTCAAGGCGATGGAAGATTACCGCGACGACCTCGTCGTGATCGTGGCCGGCTACGACGAGCCGATGGAGAAGTTCATCAACTCCAACCCCGGCCTGCAGTCGCGCTTCAATAAATATATGTATTTCCCCGACTACAACGGCGAGGAGCTTATGGCCATGTTCCGCATGCGCTGCGAAAAGAACGGCTACAAGCTCACCGAGGACGCCGAGGCCTACGCCAAGGAGTTCTTCGAGGACATGTACAAAAACCGCGACGACAACTTCGGCAACGGCCGCGACGTCCGCAACCGCTTTGAAGACATCATCTCCCGCCAGGCCAACCGCCTCGCCGCCAAGGGCTCCCCCACAAAGGACGACCTCATGACGATCGAAAAAGAAGACTTCATAGTGCCGAAAGAAGAATAAGGCTTTCCGAAGCATTCCGACCGCGAGCATATAAGGCCGGAGAAAGTAAGCAGCACCGCAGAGGTCGGCGAGAGCCGATCGTGCGGTGCTGCTTTATGCTGCGGGGAGGTTTATTTTTTGCGGTGGAGGGGGGGCGGGTCGAATCGGTGTGAACCGATGATAAGCGGAACATTGTCTACGGCAAAGGAGGATGTGTCGAGGCCGTACCAGTAAATGCGTGAGCCGGCGAGGCGGCGGACAGCGTATTTGGTTTTCAGCACAAGCTCATCCAAAAACGAGAGCTCCGATTTTGACGGTACGGCTTTATGCAGAAACACGAACTTAAACGATCCGACATCCGATTTTCCGTAGATCGAGTATTTTCTCTGCTGCGGCGGGAGCTCGCCGCTCTCGATCAGGTCGTGCACGATTTGGCGCAGGTATTCATTCACGCGCTGATGGCACTTGAAGCCGAGGTCGATGCGGACGCGGAAAATGTAGTCTGTCCCGTAGGTCTCCACATGGTAATCCCGGGTGTCCGGTTCATCGGTCACATTCAGGCTGATAAACCAGTACGCCTCGGCGCGCTTGGGGTCTTTATCCAGCACGCAGTAGAGAATATCGCGGTCGACCGTATCGAGATCGTCGGATTTATCGAGAAACACCAGATTGTCGGCATATGCCGGAAGTTCGGTATCGTTGTGCAGTGTTTCGAGGTTGGAGATATAGTTCTTCAGCGGCAGACGCGTTGCATACTTCTGCTCGATCTGCGTGCCGCGGCGCCATACAACCATTAAGAGGAACAGCAACAGTGCCATGACCACCGCCACATATCCGCCGCGTGAGAATTTGCTCAGTGACGAGGCGAAGAACACGGCTTCGATCGCGCCGAACACGCCGGCGACCGCTGCCGCAAGGAGCTTCCGCGAGCGGATCGTCCAAAGGTAAACGGTGAGCAGCAGTGTCGTCATCAACATCGTCACGGTGATGGCGAGACCGTACGCCGCCTCCATGCGGGCGCTCGACCGGAAGTAGAGCACAGTGAGCACACAGCCGATATACAGCACAAGATTGACCTTGCCGATATAGATCTGTCCCTTGGTGTTCGACGGATAGCGCACCTCAAGGTGCGGCATGAGATCTAGGCGAATGGCTTCGGAAACAAGAGTGTACGAGCCGGTGATCAGCGCCTGCGAGGCAATAATCGCCGCAAGAGCGCCAAGTGCAACAGCCGGGACACGCAAGGCTTCGGGGAGCATGAGGAAGAAGGGGTTCATATCCGCCAAGGCAGCCAGCGACCCGGAGGAACGGTTGGCCAGGATCCATGCGCCCTGCCCGAGATAATTGAGAATGAGGCAAACTTTTACAAACGGCCAGCTTGCATATATGTTGCCGCGTCCCACATGACCCATATCGGAATAGAGTGCCTCCGCGCCGGTCGCCGCGAGGAACACACTGCCGAGGATCATAAAACCGGCTTTGTTGGAAGGCGAGACGAGCACCCGCAGCGCATAAACCGGGTTAAAAGCGCGAAGCACGCTCGCACAGTCGGAAATGTGGAGCAAGCCGGCTATGCCGAGGAACGAAAACCACACGAGCATCACCGGTCCGAACGCTTTGCCGATCTTGCTTGTTCCCGCCCACTGCACGGCAAAAAGAGTGCTGATGATGCAGAGCGTTATGATCACAACGCGTCCCTGTCCCGCTCCGAGAAGAGCATCCATTGCGAGTATGCTGCGCAGTCCTTCGATAGCGGTCGTCACGGTAACGGCCGGGGTGAGCACACCATCGGCCAAAAGTGCGGCACCGCCGATCATAGCCGGCAGGATCAGCCACGGCGCGATTTTCTTCACCAGGGAATAGAGGGAGAAAATACCGCCCTCTCCGTTGTTGTCCGCGCGCATGGCAATGAGAACATATTTCACCGTGGTGAGGAGCGTGATCGTCCAGATGATGAGTGAGAGCGCTCCGAGGATGAACTCCTCTTTCACCTCGCCGATGCCGCCGTTGCCGCTGAGGATCGATTTCATAACATACAGCGGCGATGTGCCGATATCGCCGTACACAATACCGATGGTCACGAGGAACATACCGAAGCTGATGTTTTTCTTTTTTTCCATTTAGTTCACCCGTCTTTTTTGAAAAAATACGAGGCCTGTGCCAACACGAATATTAACACTTTCTTAACGCATTTTCAATAATGAATAACATTTTCTTAACGCCTGGGCAGTAAAAAAGGAACACCGATCTTTTGCCGGCCTTCCTCACTTGCGGTTATATTCGGATGTCAGAACGTGACTTTCGGTTTCACGGGATCCTTGCTGTACAGGATAACGGTGTCGCCTTCGGTCAGGACCAGGCTGCCGTAGGGGACGATGAGTTTTTTGCTGCGGCGGACCATGACGATGAAGGACTGGCGGGAGATGTCGAGGTCTTTGATGGCGACGCCGTTCCAGTCGTGGTTCTTGCGCAGCGTGATCTCGCGCAGGTTCATCGGCTTTTCGCCCTTCATGTGCTCGGCACCGAGGATGAGCGTATCACCGGCGCGCAGCATGACATCGCCGCGGGGGATGATCGTATCATTGCCGCGCTGAATGACCGCGAGGATCATGTCCTGCGGCAGGTGCAGGTCACGCACGGTTTTATTGACCCACAGATCGCCCTTGCGAAGCGTGGTCTTGATGAAGTGCAGGTCTTCCTCCTCGGCATAGTCGCCGAGGCGCTTGAGGCGGGTGTACTGCTCGACGAAGCCGGCGGAAATGATACCGGTGGGGATGGCCACCATGCCGACGCCGAGGAACGTGATGATGATGCTCATGGCCTTGCCGCCGGGAGTGATGGGGTAAATGTCGCCGTAGCCGACCGTGAGCAGGGTGGACACCGACCACCATATGCCGGAGAAGGCGTTTTTGAATACCTCCGGCTGCGCATCGTGCTCAAGGGAGTACATGCAAAGGCTCGAGCCGAGCATAAGCACGAGGATGATGAATACCGAGGAGAAAAGCTGCTGCTTTTTGCCCGCGATGACCTCGGTGATGACATTGAGGGAATCATAGTAGGCGTTGATGCGGAAAAGGCGAAATATGCGCGCCACGCGGAAAAGGCGAAACGCCGCCGCGCCGCTCGGGAAAAACACCGGCAGGTAGTACGGCAGGAAGGAAAGCAGGTCGATGATGCCGCTCGCGGAGAGGATATACTTCTTGAGAGCCATACCCTCGGTGAGCTC
Organism: Oscillospiraceae bacterium; assembly: GCA_963628785.1. Classification (GTDB taxonomy): domain Bacteria; phylum Bacillota; class Clostridia; order Oscillospirales; family Oscillospiraceae; genus Apopatocola. Next base: position 14,500 of record CAVGGQ010000039.1, read on the forward strand.
GGGGAAGTGGTTTTTGGCCGTGATCAGGCGGAAAATATAGTCGAGCGCGAAGAACGCCACCGTGATGCGCTCCACCCAGTCGAGCAGCGTACCGCAGCATGCGTCGATGCTGTCGAATGTGGCAAGCACCGCACCCGTGAGGTTGCAGATGAGCATGAGGGTGCTTATGATATCGTACCCCCGGTTGACCGGGTCATCGATCACACCGACCGAGACCATATTGAAAAGCCGTGCCCGGAAAGCACTGAATTTTTCTCCGGAGTCCTTCTTCATCACCATTCCGCCCCATTATAAAAGATGACTTATTTTAGCACAAACAAACTTAAAAAAGCAAGCCTCCCGACCCGAATCGGGAAACTTGCAAATCTACAGAACCCGCGAAGCGGGACGACGAGGCGCGCAGCGGAGTGCATCCCCTCGTTCGGATGGCTCCGCCATCCGAACGATTAGTTTAAAAAGTCGCGGAGCTTCTTGCTGCGGCTGGGGTGACGGAGCTTGCGGAGGGCTTTCGCCTCGATCTGGCGGATGCGCTCGCGGGTGACATTGAATTCCTTGCCGACCTCTTCGAGCGTGCGGGTGCGGCCGTCTTCGAGACCGAAGCGCAGGCGCAGCACCTTTTCCTCGCGCGGGGTGAGCGTGGAGAGGACTTCCATGAGCTGCTCCTTGAGGAGGGAAAAGCTCGCCGCTTCGCTCGGCTCGGACGCATCCTCATCGGGGATGAAGTCGCCGAGGTGGGAGTCTTCTTCCTCGCCGATGGGAGTCTCGAGGCTGACCGGCTCCTGCGCGATCTTCAAGATCTCGCTCACCTTTTCGACCGGGATGTTCATTTCTGCGGCGATCTCTTCGGCCGACGGATCGTGGCCGAGCTCCTGCAGGAGCTGGCGCGACACGCGGATGACCTTGTTGATGGTCTCGACCATATGCACCGGGATGCGGATGGTGCGGGCCTGGTCGGCGATGGCGCGGGTGATGGCCTGACGGATCCACCATGTGGCATAGGTGGAGAACTTGTAGCCCTTGTTGTAGTCGAACTTCTCGACGGCCTTGATGAGGCCGAGGTTGCCCTCCTGAATGAGGTCGAGGAAGAGCATGCCGCGGCCGACATAGCGCTTGGCGATGCTGACGACGAGGCGGAGGTTTGCCTCGGCCATGCGCTTTTTCGCCGCTTCATCGCCCTCGGACATGCGCTTGGCCAGCTCGATCTCCTCTTCCTGCGTGAGCAGGGCGACCTTGCCGATCTCCTTGAGGTACATGCGCACGGGGTCATCGGTCGTGAAGGTGTCGGCCATGGCGTCCGTGTCGGCGATCTCCTCTTCGGTGACCTCGTCGATCTCCTCGAGCTCGGTGAGGGCGGGGAGCAGCTCGTCATCCTCGATGGGCGGCAGGTCCTCGCTGATGGTGCTGATGTTCAGCTCTTCGAGCGTGTCGTAGAACTTGTCCATCTGCTCCTGCGAGAGATTGAGTCCGTCGAGAACGTCCGCGATCTCCTTGAGCGTGAGCGAGCCGGTCTTCTTTCCCTTTTCCATAAGGGCGGTGAGACGCTCCTCGGAGCTCTTCACGGGCTCACCGGGTTTTTCTTTGCCCTTACCTTTTGCGTGGTGCGTTTCTTCGGCTTCTTCCTCTTCCACGGGGACATCGGCGATCTCTTCCGGCTCCTCTCCGGCCAGAATGGCACCGGCGAGACTGGCGATAGCCTGCGCTTCGCTCACCTTTTTCGCGTCCTCGGTCTCCGGGAGCTTCTTTTCTTTTTTCTCGCTCATGTTTTATCCTCCATATGCTTTATTTTTTCGATATTTTTCCGCCAGAGCACGCAGATCGTCTTCATCGCTCTCCGTGCGGCCGGTAATGACCTGTATGTAATCGGCTAATGCCTTGTCGGCGTGGGAAAGATCCTCGGGGGCATTGAGCACGGTGGTGAAATGGCTCATCTCATCGCTCGTGAACTGACCCGAGAGCACCGCAACGGATACGGATTCTCCGGTCTGCACGCGGCGGAGGATCTCGCGGTAGAGCCGCGCGAGCAGCGGTGAAGAGAAGCTCTCCGGCGGCGGCAGCTCTTTCCCGCGGGCGATGCCCGGGTCGAGATAGAGCAGGCGGATAAGCCCCTCCTCGGCGCGCGCCGAGCGCGGATCGTCGTAGCGGATGGAACGCGGCGCGGGCTGCGCCGTGCGGGAGGGCTGCATGGCCTCGCGCTCTTCGCGCTTGCGGGCGTCGTTCAGGCGCTTTTTGCGCAGGCGCGCGACTTCCTGCAGCACCGCTTCGCGCGAAACGCCGGCTTTTTCCGCCACGCGGGCGGCGTACACCTCGCGCTCCACCGCGCCGGGGACCGAGGCAAGGAGCGAGGCCGCGCTGCGGAGATAATCCACGCGTCCCTCGTCGGTCGTCGGTGGGTTCTTCTCCTCCACGGTGCGCAGGCGGTATTCCATCTGCCCCGCGCTCGCGTCGATGAGGTTGCGGAAGGCATCCGCACCGTTCTTTTTGATGAATTCGTCGGGGTCCTTTGCGCCGGGCACCTGCAGCACGCGCACCTTCAAATCGAGCTTTTCAAGAATGCCGATGCCGCGCGAGGCGGCTTTTTTTCCCGCTTCGTCGCTGTCGTAGCAGAGAATGACTTCGCTCGTATAGCGCGAAATGAGCCGCGCCTGCTCGTTTGTGAGCGAGGTACCGAGTGAGGCGACCGCACCGTCAAATCCCGCCTGATGCAGCGAAACGACGTCGATGTTGCCCTCGACGAGGATGATGTATCCGCCCTTCGTCTTTTTCGCCAGATTCAACCCGAAAAGATTGTGGCTTTTGCTGAACACTATCGTTTCGGGGCTGTTCAGATACTTCGGCTCGCCGTCGCCCAGGATACGCCCCGAGAAGCCGATGACACTCCCGCGCACATCGATGACCGGGAACATGAGGCGGTTGCGGAAGGCGTCGTACACGCCGCCGTTTTTGCCGTGCTTCACGAGGCCCGCCTCGAAAAGCTCCTGATCGGTGTAGCCCTTTTGGTGCATGGCATTTGTGAGTGAGTCCCACGAGTCGGGCGCGAAGCCGAGCCCGAAGCGCGTGACCATGGCGGGCGAGATCTCGCGCCGCTGCACGTAGCTCTGCCCCGGCAGTCCCTGCGGCGACATGAGCCGGTCGTGGAAAAAGCGCGCCGCATCGCGGTTGAGCTCCAGAAGGCGCGTGCGGCGGGAGGACGATTCGTCCTCTTCCTCCTCGGGCAGCGGCATATTCACGCGCCGCGCGAGGAACGCCACAGCGTCCCGGAACGAGAGATTTTCGATCTCCATAATGAAGTTGATGACGCCGCCGCCCTTGCCGCAGCCGAAGCAGTGGTAGGTCTGCCGCTCGGGCAGAACGGAGAATGACGGGGTTTTTTCGTTGTGGAACGGGCAGAGGCCGAAGAGGTTCGCTCCGGTCTTTTTCGTCAGGCGGACATACTGACTCACGACATCCACAATGTCATTGCGCTCGGTGAGCTCGTCCAGGAACCGGTCGGGATAAGGCATAAGCCGTATGCCTCCTTTCGTATTATTTGACGCTCCACGCCATGGGAATGAAAATCTTGCCGTATTGATAGATCGCGTAATCGTCCGTCATGCCGGACACATAGTCCGTGACGGCGCGCTCGAGACCGTCGCGCTCCACGATGGAGCGGAAGTCCTCCGGGAGCTTTTCGGGATAACGGCAGTAGTACTCCCATATGCCGCGCAGGATGTTCTCGACCTTGGCCTCCTCGCCCTTGGCGACAGGGTTTCGGTACACCCTTGCATAGAGAAATTCGTGGAAAACATCCCACACCTCCTGCATATCGTCGGAGATGCCGATGTTCCCGGAGCGGCTCGTTTCGATGATGTTGTCTACGAGGGAGTTGATGCGGCGGCTGTTCCGCGTTCCGAGGCGGCGTACGATGAGCTCCGGGAGCTCCGATTCCGCCACGATGCCGGCGCGGATGGCATCGTCGAGGTCGTGGTTCAAATATGCCACATGGTCGCACAGCCGCACAACGACCGCCTCGCGGCTCTCCTCCGGGTGACCGGTGGTGTGTGCGAGGATACCGATGCGGGTCTCACGGCAGAGGTTCAATCCCTTGCCGTCCTTTTCGATGCAGTCCACCACGCGGAGCGACTGCTCGTAGTGGCGAAAACCCGGGCCGTAGATCGAGTTGAGCGCGCGCTCTCCGGCGTGACCGAACGGCGTGTGGCCGAGATCGTGCCCGAGCGCGATGGCCTCGCACAGATCCTCGTTGAGCCGCAGTGCCCGGCCGACCGTGCGGGCAAGGCGCGTGACTTCGAGCGTGTGCGTGAGTCGTGTGCGGTAGTGGTCGCCCTCCGGCTGGAGGAAGACCTGCGTTTTGTGCTTGAGCCGCCGAAACGCCTTCGAGTGCGTGATGCGGTCGGCATCGCGCTGAAAGCATGTGCGGACGGGGTCTTCTTCCTCCGCGCGGCGGCGGCCGGCGGAGTCCGCGGCGCGCACGCCGAGATCACCCACAAGAATTTTTTCCAGCTCTTCCCGCTCTTCGCGAGGACAAGACATACCTGCCGCCTCCCTTGTTATTCTGTTCAGGGGTATTGCCTTAAGATGAAAAAAGTAATGCAGAAGTTCGGTTTTTCCTCTGCATTACTTCTTATACGACGCGGACGGTCGTTTTTCCTTGCTTTTCCGAAAAAAATTTTGCGCAAATTGCAAGTGCAAGTTGGACACCTGCATGGTAGAAATTAGTTAATCAGAGC
>CAVGGQ010000040.1:0-19019 GCA_963628785.1 Oscillospiraceae bacterium
TAAAATATGCTCTTGCCTTGCAATTTTTTATTGTTTGCAGGGCCGCTTTCGTGCGGCCTTTTTCCTCTATGCTGGTCCGGTACTCACTTTCACACTAAGTTCAACCTTTCTCTAAGGCAACACCGCATAATTTTGTCTGCGGAGCTTTTCCAAATTATGCTTTGCTGCTATAATACAATTATACCGCAGTCTTGACGCAAGACAATAACAGAAATTCTCCGAATATGTCGGAAATCCGCTAAGGTTTTCTGCGAAGTTCCAACGATGATCTATGACATGCGAATACGGAAAATCAGCGACACTTCTGTCGATTTTTCGATACATTCTCGGCTGCACAGCACAATGTGCTCGAGCACAGTAATAAAATATCACCAGTTTTCGCAGATGTCAACAAAGAGAAACAGCATAGATAACGTTTTCGTTTATCTCAACAATCCGCTGTGTGTGCTTCTGTGAGTTTTACCGAAAGATATGCCGGCACGCGCAAATTGTCGAAAATGCGTCTGTGAAAAATTGACACACGTGCGTAAAAACAGTATAATACAATACTTGTAAAGAATAGGATCGGAAGGACAACCGAATGAAAATAAAGACTATTCGTATTCTCTCCTGCGCGGCGGCTCTGACGGCGGCTTTCGTTCTGCATGGCTGCGCGTATCGGGCAACGGACACGGATCCCGCCGAAACGCCTGCCCAGGAAGACACGGCCGTTCCGGAGTTTACGGTGGAGTTTCGGCTCGGCGATACTGTGCTCTCCGATGTGACCGTACCTTACGGCTCGGAGATGCCGGAAACGCCCGAACTGCCGGACGGATATATTTTGATCGAATGGACCGCCGAAGACGGCAGCGAAGTTTGGCAGCCCATCACAGCCGATACTGTGTACACCGCGCTGGCGCGGCCGGAGGTCGATACGGACAGCGTATTCCTCTTCACGGATGATAACGGACTGGTGCGCCCGGAGAGCGCTTTGACTTTCGCAGAATGTGCGGTCGCCATCCGCTCACTCGTTCCCGAAAATGCTCTCCCCACGGACACTCTTTCCAAGCTCGACGCATCCCCGGACACGGAACTCACACGCAAGGAGCTCCTCGAAGTTCTGCAGACTCTGTTTGCGCCCGAAGCGGCGGAAAAAGTATTTCTTGCTCTGCCCGAAACGGACGCAGAGAGCGCCACCCGCGCGGAGTTTGCCTACTGCGCGGAAGCGCTGCTCGGCGGAGCGGACGATACGGATGTATACTTCCCGGATGTCTCACCGAACCACTGGGCGTATAAAGAGCTCGCCGCGGCAGTCGGCAGCGGCACTCTTACGGCAAAAGAACTGCAGGAGTCCCTCTGTGACGGCTTCCTCTGGATCGACGGGTATCTCTACCGTCTCGATGAGGACGGCTATTTCCTCACTGACACTGAATACGACGGATTATATTTCGACAAAAACGGCCGCTATACGAGCGGCAATGCCGATCTTGATGCCTATGTGGCGCAGACCATCGAGGAACTTTGGGACGGCGAACTCACGCGGCTCGAAAACCTCAAGATCCTCTATGACCATGTGAAGAACAACTTCAAGTACCTCAAGCGCAATTACTATGATTCCGGTGAGACCGGCTGGGACATCAACGAGGCGCTTACGATTTTCGAGACGGGAAAAGGCAACTGCTACTGCTATGCCGGTGCGTTCTGCTATCTCGCACGCGGTATCGGGTACAACGCCCGGACATGGAGCGGCTCATTGGGCACGGAAAATCAGCCGCACGCCTGGACGGAGATCACGATTGACAATCAGATCTATATCTGCGACCCGGAGATCGAGATGAACTACTGGCTGCTGGAAAACTACACGGACAACTTCATGATGAAAGTCGAGCAATCTGCCGGCTGGAACTATCAGGCCGAGGGCCGCGAGATGCCGGACTACAATAAGGTATTTGACGAAACGACCGAAGAGTCGACAGAAGAAACGACCGACACAACGACGGAAACGGAGAGTGAAGCATGAAACGAACGATCGCAATCGACTACGGTGATGCGCGCACCGGCGTGGCGGTGTCGGATCTGACCGGCACGATGGCGGGGGAGGCACTCACCATACAGGAATGGAACGCCGAGAAGCTCGCGCAGCGGCTGGCGTTTTTCGCCAAAGAACGCGATGCGGAGTGCTTCGTGCTTGGGCTCCCCAAAAATATGGACGGCTCCGAGGGACCGCGCGCCGAGAAGGCGCGGCAGTTCGCGGCGATGCTCGAGGAAGCCTCGGGCCTTCCGGTCGTATTCTGGGACGAGCGGCGCAGTACCATCGAAGCGCACGCCATTCTCCACGCCGCCGGGAAAAAAGAAAAAAAGCACCGCGCCAATGTAGACGCGGTGGCGGCGACGCTTCTGCTGGAGAGCTATCTCGGAAGCGCGCGATGACGGAGGAGACGGCAAAAACGATGGTCGACTGCCACATTCATATGGTGCTTGACGGCGTTTATTGGAAAGATGCCATTGCGCGGCACAAAGACGCCCCGCAGGAGACACTGATTCGATCGGGGCTTTCTCACTACCGCTCTCTCGGCTGCACTTATCTGCGCGACGGCGGCGACCGCTGGGGCGTGTGTACGCTGTCATCGCAAATTGCCCCCGAGTACGGCATCCGCTACCGCACCCCCGCCTTTCCCATATGCAAAGCCGGTCACTACGGCACATTCATCGGCCGGAGCTTCGATACACCGGACGAATACCGCGCCCTTCTGCGCGAAGCCAAAGAGCAGGGCGCGCACTTCATAAAGCTCATGATCTCCGGAATTATGGATTTCGATCACTTCGGCGTCATCACCGGCGAGCCGCTCCCTACAGAGGAGATCCGCGCCATAATCGACTGTGCTCATGATGCTGGCTTTGCCGTGATGGCGCATGCCAACGGCGAGCACGCGGTATCCGCTGCGCTTGATGCTTCGGTCGATTCCGTGGAGCACGGTGCTTATCTCTCCGACGAAACTCTCGCTCGCTTGGGGGAGAGCCGTGCGGTATGGGTGCCTACTCTCGCCGCCGTCGGAAACATCATCGGCTGCGGCCGTTACAATGACGAGGCTCTCCGCGAGATCCTCGCCTCGCAGCTGCGCGCCGTAAAAAAAGCCGCCGACCTCGGTGCAAACATAGCCTGCGGCAGCGACGCTGGCGCCTACCTCGTCCCCCACGGTGAAGGCGGCCTGAACGAAATGACCTACCTCTGCCAAGCCCTGGGTCAAGACGCCGACCGCATCATTCAAGCCGGAAACGAGCGGATCGCCGCTTTATTTTAATATCGTGTACCCAATAAATATTTCGGGAGCCGTGCGTTCTGCATGGCTCCCAAATTTTACTTTGAAACGGTTTCCCGCCGCCAAATCTCGGCAGTCTCGACATCTTTCCAGGTGAATATGCCGTTCTCGAAGAGAAGATAGCTGTGACGGCTTCCTTCTTTCGGGATGGATACCGAACCCGGGTTAACATAATAAATGTCGTTCTTCTTTTCAAACAACGGCACATGAGTGTGGCCGAAGAGAAGAATGTCGGCGGCGGAGAGGGCTTTGGCGGCTTCATCGCGGTGGTGCCCGTGCGTGAGATAGAGCGTGTAGCCGTCTGCAAACGCGGCGGCAAATTCCGCAAGAACGGGGAAGTGGAGCACCATCTGATCCACTTCGCCGTCACAGTTCCCGCGGATGCACAGCGGCGCACTCTCGAGCGCATTGAGCATAGCGGCGCACTTTTTCGTGTCATACTCACGCGGCAGGTCGTTGCGCGGCCCGTGGTAGAGAATGTCCCCGAGCAGCAAGAACTTTTCCGGTTCCTCCTCAGCAAGGCGTTGCAGCAGCAGGTTTACATAATACGAAGACCCGTGTAGATCGGATGCGATCATCAGCTTCATGGAAATCTCTCCTTTAGATATCAAACAGGCTTACCTGCCGCGTTTCCGGCAAATCGCCGAGCGCGCCGAGCTTGCGGAGCATATCCAGGTGGGTGGAGCTCACCTTCGGGCAGGCGTCGGAAATGTCATCGATGGATACGAATTTCTGTCCCGAATCCTGTGCGCGTTTGAGATCCTCTGCGGCTGTGCCGCCGAGACCGGAAATGGCGACGAACGGCGGACGCAGCATACCGTCCTCGATGAGGAACTTGTAGGAATCGGATTTGTAAATATCGATGGGGGCGAAGCGGAAGCCACGCAGGTAGAACTCGTACACGGCTTCGAGCGTCGTGAGCAGGTCATCCTCTTTGGCCGTGCTGTTCTGGTTGCTGCGGATGGCGCGGATCTTCTCACGGCATTTGTCGATGCCGAAAAGCATGCTCTCGGCGTCGAAGCCGTCCTTCTGGCTGCGGCGATAGAAGTACGCGCTGTAGTAGGCGAGAGGCTCGTGCACTTTGAACCACGCGATGCGGAACGCCATCATGACATACGCCACGGCGTGCGCTTTGGGGAAGAGGTACTGGATTTTGCGGCACGATTCGACCCACCATTCCGGTACGCCGAGCTTCTGCATTTCATCTTCGATGCCATCCGGCCACGATTTGCCCTTGTGGATGGCACCTTTACGGACAGCCTCCATGAATTTAAAAGCGCGCTTCGGCTCCATGCCCATGTCGATGAGATAGAGCATAATGTCGTCGCGGCAGCCGACGCATTTGTCGGTCGGCGCGATGCCGTTAACGACGATGTCGTGGATGTTGCCGGCCCACACATCGGTGCCGTGCGAGAAGCCCGACAGACGGATGAGCGTGGCAAATTCGTGCGGCTGCGTATCGACAAGCATCTGCCGCGTGAATGTTGTGCCGAATTCCGGCACGCCGATGGTGCCGGTGTGGCCTACAATGGGGTCACCGTCCGCAATGCCGAGCGGCTCGGGGGAGGTGAAGATACGCATGGTCTCCGGGTCGTCAAGCGGTATTTCGCGGGCGTTGACGCCGGTGGCATCTTCGAGCATACGGATCATTGTCGGGTCATCGTGACCCAGCTCGTCGAGCTTGAGGAGGTTCGCTTCCATGCTGTGATATTCAAAGTGGGTGGTGATGATGCCGCCGGAGGCGTCGTCCGCCGGGTGCTGGACAGGGCAGAAGTCCGTGACATCCTTATCCTGCGGGATGATAACGAGGCCGCCGGGGTGTTGGCCGGTTGTGCGTTTTACGCCGACGCAGCCTGTGGCGAGGCGATTCTCCTCGGCCTTGGGAACTTTCAGTCCCTTTTCCTCGAGGTACTTTTTCACATAGCCGTACGCGGTCTTCTCGGCAAGCGTGCCGATGGTTCCGGCGCGGAACACGTGATCGCGTCCGAAAAGTTCTTCGGTGTATTTGTGGGCGTTCGCCTGATATTCGCCGGAGAAGTTTAGATCGATATCGGGCACCTTGTCGCCGCCGAAGCCGAGGAAGGTTTCGAACGGGATATCGAAGCCGTCTTTTACGAGCTTTGTGCCGCATTTCGGGCACATACGATCCGGCATATCGGCGCCGCAGCCGTACTTTTCGCCGGTCGGCGTGAGCACATTTTCAAAGTCGACAAATTTGCATTTCGGGCAGCGGTAGTGCGGCGGCAGGGAGTTGACCTCCGTGATGCCGGACATATAGGCAACCATGGAAGAACCGACGCTGCCTCGGCTGCCGACCAGATAGCCGTGCTCCAGTGAGTTCTGCACGAGCTTCTGTGCAGACATGTAAATGACTTCGTAATGACGGCCGAGAATGGCATCAAGCTCTTCTTTGATGCGGTTCGTCACAAGCTCCGGCGGGTTTTCACCGTACAGCTCGTGCGTCTTGTCCCAGACCATGCGCTCGAGGTCTTCCGCAGCGTGGGGAATGGACGGCGGGAACAGGTCTTTTGGGAGCAGCTCAAAGCTCTCAATGGAATCGGCGATGGCATTCGGCGCGGTGATGACAACATCGCGGCAGTCTTCCTCGCCGAGATAGGCAAACTCGCGGAGCATTTCGTCCGTGGTTTTGAAGTAGATTGGCAGATCCTTGTCGGCGTCGGCAAACTTACGCGAAGCGAGCAGAATGTGACGGTAAATTTCGTCCTCCGGGTCCAGAAAGTGGACATCACCGGTCGCGGCTACGGGCTTTCCATTCCGGCGGCCGAGCGCCAGAACGCGGCGGTTCAGCTCGCGCAGATCCTCATCGTCACGTGCCTTGCCGTCGGCAATGAGGAAGCGGTTGTTGCAAAGAGGCATGATCTCAAAATAATCATAGAACGCCCCGAGACGGTCGAGCTCCGCATCCGAACGGTTGCGAAGCACGGCATCAAATATTTCGCCCGCCTCGCACGCCGAGCCAACGAGGATGCCCTCGCGGTATTGTAAAAGCAGGCTCTTGGGAATGATGGGGCTCTTCTTGAAATGCTCCAGATGCGATTTGGAGATGAGCTCATACAGATTCTTGAGTCCAACCTTGTTCTGCACAAGCAGCGAGATGTGCCGCGGGCGGCGGGAATCGTCGCGACGCAGTTCCGATACAAGCGGTCCGATGTTGGCGAGCTTTACGGCACCCTTTTCCGCAAGACGCGGACGGAGCGTCGTGTAAATGCGGGCACAAACGGCGGCATCATCGCTCGCGCGGTGATGGTTGAAGTCGGGCAGCCCGAGCGCGTGGGAAACGATGTCGAGCTTATATTTTTTGATGTCCTTCAAAAGGGCCTGCGAGATAGGCAACGTATCGATGTATACGGGGGCAAATTCAAGTCCGCTGCGCTTTGCGGCGGCCGTGATAAATCCGATATCGAACGCGGCGTTGTGGGCCACGAGCGGACGATCTCCGACAAATTCGAGAAACGTCTTCACGGCTTCCGCTTCACTTGGCGCACCGTATACATCACGATCCGTGATGCCGGTGAGCTGCACGATCTCCGGCGGAATGGGCATGCCGGGATCGACAAATGTCTGAAAGCTTTTTGTGACATTGCCGCCTTCCACAAGCACCGCACCGATCTCCGTGATACGCTGCGTGTGGCTGTCGAGTCCTGTCGTTTCAATATCGAAGCCTACGAAATCGGCATCGAGCGGCAGATCTGTTTCGCCGTGGATGGCAAGAATATCATCGACATCGTTTACATAATATCCTTCAATGCCATAAATCACCTTGATGCCACACTTCGCTCCGGCGTGCCAGAATTCCGGGAAAGCCTGCGCGACGCCGTGGTCGGTGACGGCAATGGCTTTGTGCCCCCAGCGCGCCGCCGTTTTTACGGCCGCAGTCGGATCGGTGAGAGCATCGAGTGTGGAGTAGCGTGTGTGAAGATGGAGCTCCACACGCTTTTCGCCCTCGGCGGTATCCTTTCGCTGCGGCGCCTGAGCCTGCAAAATAGCCATTGGTTCCAGGGCAATGTCATCGTCGTAGCGGTTAAATGCGACATTGCCGCGCACGGTGACCCAGTCACCGACATGGATCTTTTCGCGGATCCCGAAATCCTGCTGATTGCTGATGTACTTGGAAACGTGAATGCTACCGCTGAAGTCCGTCATGCAAAAGCTCAGCACAACGGCTTTCCGTCGTCTGTCGAGCACGCGGCTGTCCTCGGAGAAAATCTTGCCGGTCACGGTCACGGTGCCGGATTCCTGCGTAAGGTCGGCCATTTTTGCCGGAGCTTCGCGCGGGGGCATCTTGCCGTAAAGAAGGACGCTTGATTGAGGCTTCGTCTCGGCTTTTACCGCTTTCTTTGCGGGAGCTGGCTTTTTTTCTTTCGGCTGTTCGAGAAAATTTGCCCGGATCTTGGCGCCGTTCAGACCGTATTCCGATGCAATGCGCCGCTCGAGAGCGGAGAGATCGGCCGGAGCACCGTCCAGCGCAAAGGTGGCTGAGATGTCCATCGTCATCTTTTCACGTGAGATGACAACATTCTGCACCGTGGCATTCTCCAGCCCGCCGAAGAGCGCGCGCATTGAAGCGCAGCACTCGAACATATCTAAAAATTTGGTTGCTTGAGCCATAGATCAACCGTTCTCACTTTCAATCAGTTCCGCGAGGGCATCGGCGAGCTTCTCCGACGGCACCTTGGACACCGGAACGCCGTGCTTGAAGATAACGCCCTCGCTTTTGCCGCCGGCAATGCCGTAGTCGGCATGGGAAGCCTCACCGGGCCCGTTGACAACGCAGCCCATCACCGCCACAGTGATGTTCCAGGGCTTATCGCGAAGGCGTGCCTCCACGGCCTTCGCCGTGCCGATGAGGTCATATTCCGTGCGTCCGCACGAAGGGCAAGATACAAACTGCACGCCCGAGCGCATCCCAAGAGCACGCAGAAGCTCCGTTCCGGCGTGCGCCTCTTCTTCGGGCGCATCCGTTAAAGAGACGCGGATGGTGTCGCCGATGCCGTCGAGCAGGAGAGAGCCGATGCCCGCCGCAGACTTCAAAATGCCGCGCTCCTTTGTGCCGGCTTCGGTAACGCCGATGTGCAGCGGGTAGTCGCACAGCGTAGAGAGAAGGCGGTTGGCGTCCACCGTCATGGCGGCGTCGCTCGCCTTTACGCTGATGCAGATATCCTCAAAACCGCACTCTTCCAAAAGCTTCACATGACCGAGCGCACTCTCACACAGAGACTTCGGGCAAAGACCGTATTTTTCCAGCAGACCCTTTTCTACCGAGCCGGAGTTGACGCCGACACGAATGGGCACTCCGTGGTCGCGGCAGGCATCCGCGACCACGCGCACACGCTCCGGAGAGCCGATGTTGCCGGGATTGATGCGGATCTTATCAAAGCCCGCTTCCACGGCGGCAAGCGCAAGGCGGTAATCGAAATGAATGTCCGCGACAAGCGGCAGTTCTGTACCGCGGCGAATGTCCGGCAGGGCGCGCGCCGCCAACGCATTCGGCACGGCAAGGCGTACGATTTGGCACCCGGCCATCTCGAGGCGGCGGATCTGCGCAAGCGTTGCATCTATATCGTCCGTATGGGTGTTCGTCATCGACTGTACGGGAATGGGATTCCCGCCGCCGATGGGCACACCGCGGACATATATGGTTTTCGTGATTTTTCTCTTCATCGACGAATGATCCTCGCTATATCGTTATACATAATAAGCACCATCAACCCGAGCAGAAGGACAAGGCCGATAAAGTGGATATATCCTTCGATGCGCGGATCGGGTTTTTTGCCGGTGATCTTTTCAATGACCCAGCTCGCAAGGAGCGTGAGAATATGGCCACCGTCGAGCGCGGGCAGCGGCAGCAGGTTCATTACCGCAAGGTTCACGGCAATGAACGCCACAAGGAAAATAACATCCGAAATGCCCTGGGACACGGTCTCGGCGCTCTGTCCGGTCTTGTTAATTATGTCAACCATACCGACCACACCGGTCATATCGTTGACCGAGGCCTGGCCGGATATGAGCTGCACCAGCCCGCTGCGCACCATACGCACGAAGTCGAGACAGTTGTAGAACGAGTATTTGACCACATTCCCGAAGGTGGCCGGCACAACGCCGAAGTTGATGCCGTATTTCATCACGGTCTGCCCGTCAATTTCATATTCCACGGGCACGAGCCGGTAATTTTCGATTTTAACTTTTTTCCCGTCGCGGATAACAACGAGGTCCATAGTGCCGTCATCGGCTTTGGCGGCGTATTCCGAGAAATTGGAGGTAAAGTAAATGCGGTTGCCGTCGATGCTGTAGACCTCGTCACCGACCTGCAGCGTACCCTCGTACGTGCAGCCTTCGGCAAAGCCGACGATGTTGGGACTGTAGAAGCCGCCGGCATTCGCATAGAGAATCAGCACGAGGATGAGCCCAAGCAGGAAGTTCATGGCTGCTCCCGCCACAAGGATAAGAAAGCGATGAAAAACGCTCTGGTTATTGAAGGCACGTGGATCTTCGGACGCTTCCTCTTCGCCTTCCATCGCGCAGAAACCGCCGATGGGCAGCGCGCGCAGGGAATAGGTCGTTTCGCCCTTATCCTTGTGCCAAAGCTGCGGCCCCATACCCATGGAGAACTCCGTCACCTTGACGCCGCATGCTTTGGCGACGAGAAAGTGACCGAGCTCATGAACAAAAATCAGAATGCCGAATGCGAGAATTGCAAGAATGATATACATGGTCAGCCAATCTCCCTGCGGACAAGTCCGCGAGCCGCTTCGTCCGAAGCGAGAATTTCCTCGAGCGTCGGGTTTGCAATGAACTCCGCGCGTTCCACCGCCGATGCCACCAACCGATAGATGTCATTGTAGCCGATGCGGTGTCCCAAAAACATCCCTACGGCAACTTCATTGGCCGCGGACATCACGCACGGCGCAGTGCCGCCCGAACGAGCACATTCCATGGCGAGCCGCAGGCACGGGAGCTTCTCCGGGTCGGGATCTTCAAAGTGCATGGAGCCGAGCGCGGCGAAATCGAGCGGCTTCGTCGCCGAATCGCACCGGTCGGGGTAAGTGAGGGCATACTGGATGGGAAGCGTCATATCCGGAATGCCGAGCTGTGCAATGACCGTGCCGTCAACGAGCTCTACCATCGAATGGATGACGCTCTCGGGGTGGATGATGACCTTGATGTCATCCGGCGTCACACCGAAGAGATGCATGGCTTCGATGAACTCCAAGCCCTTGTTCATCATGGTGGCACTGTCGATGCTGATTTTTGCGCCCATGCTCCAGTTCGGGTGCTTCACGGCCCGCTCGGGCGTAACGTCGCGCGTCTGCTCGTATGTCCATCCGCGGAACGGCCCGCCGGAGCCGGTGAGCAGAATACGGCGCAGTTCGCTTTTTTTGCGTCCGGCAAGCGACTGGGAAATAGCGGCATGCTCAGAGTCGACCGGAAGGATCTCCGCGCCGCAGCGCGCAGCCTCAGCCATAACGATGCTGCCGGCACACACGAGCGTCTCCTTGTTGGCGAGCGCAATGCGCATTTTCTTTCGGATGGCGGCAAGCGTCGGCCGCAGCCCCACACTGCCGGAAATGCCGGTAACGACGCAGTCCGCGCCGTCAATGGTCGCGGCGGTGATGAGGGACTCTTCACCGGATTCAATGGTCACATTCATGTCCGAGAGCTTTTCGCGAAGCTCCCGAGCGGCCGCGTCATCGGTCACGGCAATGTACTTTGGACGGAACTTATGTGCCTGCTCCTCCAGTCGGGCAACATCTTTCCGTGCAGCAAGCGCAAGCACGGGAATGCCAAGACGGCCGGCTGCTTGAGCAGTCTGCCGTCCGATGGAGCCTGTTGAGCCGAGAATGGAAATTGCTTTTATCATAATAATTAGTCCTTATATAATCGCTTTATGCCGAAATTATGGGCAGAAACAGCATCCACAGCTCCGCGAGCGGAGCAAGGTAATACATGCTGTCGAACCGGTCAAGCATGCCGCCGTGACCGGGGAGAATGCTGCCGTAATCCTTGATGCCGTACTGCCGCTTAAATGCAGAGAATGTGAGATCACCAAGCTGCGCGACACCGCTCCCGACAAGACCGAAAGCAGCGAGGGAGAGAAGATTCGAGTCCATGCCGAACTGCCGGACAACAATGCCGTACAGAAGGGCAAGCAGCGAGCCGCACACCGCGCCGCCGATGCCGCCGGCCACGGTTTTGTTTGGGGAAATGGCGGGGGCAAGCTTCTTCTTTCCGAACGCTCTGCCGATAAAGTAGGCACCGGCGTCGCTCCCGAACGCGACTACGAACGGCAAAAAGGCGCGGGCTCGGCCGACATAGCCGTTCTGCTCGATGCGCACAAGCTCGGAGCTTCCATGCCGGATCAGATTGCCGAGCGAAATACTCGTCTCAAACTGTGCGAGGCGCAGAAGCGTGGAGAGCAGCATCGGCAGCACACCGCCGGCGAGCATGCCGATAGCGACCATTTCCATGCTGATCTTTCGCGGTGTGGAAAAGAGCGCCATCATTTCGCACGAGAGTACGAAGAAGAGAAAAAGCAGAATGATCGCTCCCATGCGAAGGTCCGCTCCGCCGAATACGGCAATAGCCATAGAGGAGAGAATGGTGGAAACATAGAGTCGCTTCGGCGCCTGTCCGATGGCGCAGCGCATCAGCTCAAACGCCGCAAAGCCGCAGATGATCGCAAGAAGTGCACCGAACACCCAGATGGGCGCAAAAAACACGCCCCATATAAGAAGCGGAACGCCGACAACGCCGGTCAATACTCTTTTTTTCAAGCTTTAGCCCCTCCGAACCGACGGTCGCGATGGCGGTATTCTTCAATCGCGCTGTCAATGTCTTTTTCCGAGAAGTCCGGCCAGAGCACATCGCTGAATATGAACTCCGAATACGCGCTCTCCCACATGAGAAAGTTGGAAATGCGGTATTCGCCGCCGGTGCGAATGATGAGATCGGGGTCGGGGATGCCCGCCGTATCCAGAGAACCGGCAAGCGATGCTTCACTGATGGGCTCATCCGGGTGCGCGGCCATATAGCGATTCACCGCGCGCACGATCTCGTCGCGTCCGCCGTAGTTCAAACAGACATTGGCCTGAAAGCATCCGGGCAGGCGTGCGGCGATCTCTTCGGTTTTGCGGATCAGCGACCGGATCGTAGGGGAGAGAGCACTCGTATCCCCGAGGATTTTGAGGCGGATCCTGTCCTTCTCCATCTTTTCGATGGATTCGTGGAGGTAATGCTCAAGAAGACCCATAATGGCATTGACCTCATCCTCGGAACGCTTCCAGTTTTCCGTGGAGAAAGCATACACCGTTAGATAATCCATGCCGAGATTTTTGCAGTAGGTCGCTATGCGGCGGAACGTTTCCGCTCCTACGGCATGACCGGCTTTGCGCGGCATGCCGCGCTGCTTGGCCCAGCGTCCGTTGCCGTCCATGATGATGGCGATGTGGGCGGGAATACGGTTTTCCGTCCCCGCCGCACCGTTTTTATCGGTCTGATCTGCCATGCGTTATCAGATCTCGAAGAGCTCTTTTTCTTTGGCAGCAGTCAGCTTATCGACTTCCTTTGTATAGTCATCGGTGAGCTTCTGCATATCCTTCTCAATGTCCTTGAGATCGTCCTCGGTCATCTCGCCCTTTTTCTGTTCCTTCTTGAACTTGTCCATGGCGTCCCGACGGACATTGCGCACGGCGACCTTGGCTTCCTCGCCGTACTTGCGTACCTGCTTGGCAAGCTCTTTACGGCGCTCCTCGGTCAGCTGCGGGAACACAAGTCGGATGACGCGACCGTCATTCTGGGGGTTGATGCCGAGCTCGGAGGTGAGAATGGCCTTCTCGATGAGCTTGAGCGTGCTGCCGTCCCACGGCTGAATGAGCAGCGTGCGGGCGTCGGGGGTGGAGATGGAAGCGATCTGGCGAATGGGGGTGGGAGAGCCGTAGTAGTCCACTTCGATCTGATCGAGCACGGCAGCGTTGGCGCGGCCGGCGCGGACGGAAGCAAACTGAGAGGAGAGAACCTCAGTCGTCTTGATCATGCGGTTTTTGAATTCTTTGATTTCAGCCATTGGAATATCCTCCCGATTATTTTCTATTTAATATGTTTTCGTTTTTTGAACTTGCGGGAAACTTTCAGTGAACAAGTGTGCCGATGTTCTCGCCGCAGGCGGCACGGAGAATGTTCTCCGGCTCACGCAGAGCGAAAACCTTGATGGGCATGCGGTTGTCCATGGCAAGGCAGGTCGCCGTGCTGTCCATGACCGCAAGGTGCTTTTCGAGAACTTCCTCGTAGGTGAGGGAATCAAAGCGCACGGCTGTCGGATCTTTCTTGGGGTCGGCATTGTACACGCCGTCGACATTCTTCGCAAGAAGCACTGCATCCGCTCCGATGAGCACCGCGCGCAGCAGCGCACCGGTATCGGTGGTGAAGAACGGGCTTCCGACGCCGCCGCCGAACACGACGACTTTGCCGGAGCGCAGATATTCATCGGTCTTTTCCACGGAGAACGGCTCGCCGATGTGCTGGATCTCCATGGCAGTGAGCACTTTGGCCTCAATGCCCTGCTGCTGCAGAACATCCTGCAGCGCGAGGCAGTTCATGATCGTCGCGAGCATGCCCATATAATCGGCTCTCCAACGGTCCATACGGCCTTCGCCGTTCTTCACGCCGCGCCAGAAATTTCCGCCGCCGACTACGATCCCGACCTCCACGCCCATCTTCACGCACTTTGCGATCACGCCGCACACATCGGTCATGATTTTAAAGTCCAGCCCCGTGCCGGCATCACCGGAGAGCGCCTCTCCGGAGAGCTTGAGCAATACGCGTTTGTACGCGATTTTTGTTTCGTCCATAGGTCCTGTCCCTCTCTCTTTCGTATCTCAGCGATATTTTTTCGTGATCTCCTGCACATCCGAGAGGAAGTGCTTGAGCGTCTTGTTCGGCTTGCCGCGGCTTGCGCGGATGAGGGAGAGAAGTTCTTCTCCCGCAACGAGCAGCTTCTGATAAAGCCTGCTCGCCTCGGCACCGCCCGTTGTCGTTTTCTTTATCGGCACGCCATCGGGGCAGGCAAGGAATTTCTCCGCCGCCAGATCGAACACCGTGCCGCTGTAGGGTGCAAACGCCTTGTAGCCGTGCTCTGTCTCGAGGTACTTGGCAAACGATTCCGTCACGGCGTCCTCGCCGTGGTTTACAAACACGAGCTTCGGCTTTTTTTCAAATCCCGCCAGCCACGCCGTCAGACCGTCGCGGTCGCCGTGCCCGCTCTTGCCGGGCAGGAAACCGATTTCGCAGTTTACCTGAATGTCCTCCCCGAAGAGCTTTACGCGCTTTTCACCTTCGTAGAGCTTGCGTCCGAGAGTCCCCTCGGATTGATAGCCGACGAAGAGCACCGTGCTCTCGGGCCGCCAGAGATTGTGCTTGAGGTGGTGGCGGATGCGGCCCGCCTCGCACATACCGCTCGCGGAGAGAATGACTTTCGGCTCGGGGTTTTCGTTGATGGCCTTGGAATCATCGCTCGAAACGGAAATGCGGATGTCGTCCGTCCAAATGGGGTTGATGCCGGCCTCCACGAGCGCACGGGTCTCATCATCGAGACAATCATGCCCGCACTGGAGATAAATGGCGGTCGCCTCGTTTGCCATGGGACTGTCCACATACACGGGGAAGCCGTCGTGGCCGGTGACCATTTTCTTTTCCTTGATCTCACGGATGAAGTAGAGCATCTCCTGCGTGCGCCCCACGGCGAACGACGGAATGACCAGATTGCCGCCGCGGTCGAGCGTGCGCTGAATGTAATCGGCGAGCATTTTCACCGGCGGAATGTGGCGGTCGTGCAGGCGGTCGCCGTAGGTGGATTCGATCATCACAAAATCCGCTTCCGCGACCGTTTCCGGTATGTTCCGGAGGATCGGCTGATTGATGTTGCCGATGTCGCCGCTGAATACCATCTTGCGGTTCACATCGCCCTCGGTCATGAAGACCTCGATGCACGCGCTTCCGAGAAGATGGCACACATCGCTGAAGCGCACCGTGAAATTCTCGCTTACCTGAATGAGCTCGTGATAGCTCACGGGGCGCAGGTGCGCGATCGCCGCCTCGGCGTCCGCCATGGTGTAGACCGGCTCGTAGCCGGCTCCGCCGGAACGTTTGCTCTTGCGGTTGCGCCATTCCGCTTCGCTCTCCTGAATGTGTGCGCAGTCGCGCAGCATGATGCGGCACAGATCGCATGTTTCGCGCGTGGCGTAAATGGGACCGTCAAAGCCGTTCCTGAAAAGAAGCGGCAGATTGCCGGAATGGTCAATGTGCGCGTGGGTGAGAAGAACAAAATCAACTTCGCCCGCCGCCACCGGCAGCTTCTGGTTCTCGAAAATATCTTTGCCCTGTTCCATGCCGCAGTCTACAAGACCGCGGCTGCTGCCGCACTCGAGAAGAGTGCAGCTTCCTGTAACTTCATGGGTCGCGCCCAGGAATGTAACTTTCATCGTATGACTCCTGTTCCGCAGCAGCCAAAGGCTGCCCATATTTCTACAGAGCTTATTATACACACTAACCGCCCCGTGTGCAAGTCTTAATGACAGCAAATCGAAAAGCCCGGAGAAATTCCCGACAAAGAAAGGCGCCTGTCAAGGCTTTCCGGCGATGACAGGCGGAACGATTACCGTTATTTTCTCCAAACGGAGGGGATAAAGAGAAACAGCATGGGGTAGAGCTCCAGTCGGCCGAACAGCATGGCGAAGGAGAGAAGCATCTTGCCGAAATGGGAGAAACAGCCGTAGTTGGACATGGGGCCGGCCAGAGCGAGCCCGGGGCCGACATTATTGAAGCAGCTCGCCGCAGCGGAGAATGTCGTGACAAAATCGAGCCCATCGAGAGCAAGAAGCAGCACCAGAGCCGCAAACAGCATCACATATACGAGCAGAAAGGCCGACACGGACTGACAGGTATCTTCATCGAGCGCCTCGCCGTCCATATGCAGGCATCGGATCTGCTGCGGATGGATGGCACGCTGTATGCCGCGGCGGGCGAGCTTCGCGGCGATGAGGATGCGAACGATCTTGATGCCGCCGCCCGTAGACCCAGCGCACGCACCGACGAACATCAAAAGAATGAGCGTGGTCTGCGAAAACCACGGCCAGAGGTTGAAATCCGAAATGGCAAAGCCCGCCGTACTCATCATGGAAGCCGCGGTGAAGATCGCCTGATGGAACGATGCGCCGAACGAGCCGAAAATCGGCAGTATATTCACGGCAATCGCGAGCGATGCGAGGAACAGGATACCGAGAAATCCCCACAGTTCTTCGCTTTTGACCGCCTGACGCAGCCGTCCTATCAGCACGAGATAATAAAGTGTGAAATTGATGGAAAAAAGGATCATAAAAACCGTAATGACGGTCTGTGAATAGGTGCTGTACACGCCCATTCCGGCATTGCGGATGGAAAAACCGCCCGTGCCGGCCGTGGCAAACGCTGTCGTGAGCGCGTCAAACACCGGCATATCGAATACGAGCATCACGAACATCAGAACAGTCATCGCAATATAAATAAGGTAAAGGATCGAAGTGCTCCGCCGCATACGGGGGACGAGCTTTCCGACATTCACGCCCGGCGATTCCGCACGGAGCAGATGAAGCGTATCGCCGCTGTCGCCTGCCGACATGGGGCTTACGGCGAGAACGAACACCAGAACGCCCATGCCGCCGAGCCATACCGTAAAGCTGCGCCAGTAGAGAAGGCTCTTTGGGAGTGCTTCCACATCGGGCAGAATGCTCGCGCCTGTGGTCGTAAAGCCGGAGACCGTCTCGAAAAACGAATCAATATAAGAGGGCACCGCGCCGCTCAGATAAAACGGCAGTGCTCCGAGAGCGGAGAGCAATATCCATGAAAGACCAACGGTAACAAAACCCTCACGCGCATAATATTCCCGCCGCTTTGCGCGGATGCACCGCGACAGTACCGCCAACAGCAGCGTCAGAAGTATGGCGGTACCGAAGCCGAACGCCGCGCCGTACTCGCCGCGGACAAGTGCCAAGGCAAGCGCCGGCATCATAAACGCCGCTTCCACGCCGAGTGTCAGACCGAGGATGCGGCAGATCATTGCAATGTTCATACCGGTTCACCCACGCTCCGAGAAGATCTGGCGCAGCTCCGCAATGTGCCGCTCGCGCGGCGCAATGACGATGACAATGTCGCCGCTCTGTAGGCTGTCGCCGCCGCCCGGGAACATCACACGCCCACTGCGTGTGATGCACGCGAGCAGAAGTCCCGGCTGCAGCTGCACATCGGCGAGCCGCTCGCCGAGATGCGGCACATCCTTTGTCACGAGGAACTCGAGCGCTTCCACGCGCCCGTCGAGCAGACTGTATACCGAGAGAACGCTTTCGGCATCAGTGCTCTCCATGGCGCGGACATAGCGTGTGATCTCCTGCGCACAGATGTCTTTCGGACTGACCGAAGTTTGTATACCGCAGTTTTTGCAAACGGCAGCGTACTCCGTTCGGTTGACCTTCGGAATGGCCTGCGGTACGCCCTGCATCTGCGCATACATACAGATAAAGACATTTTCTTCGTCAAGATTCGTGAGCGCGACAACGGCGTCCATTTGAGAAATGTTCTCACTGCTGAGAAAATCCTGCCGCGTGCCGTCGGCGCAAAGCACGGAAACATCCGGAAGTTTCTCCGCCAAAGTGCGGCAGCGCTCTGCGTTCTTTTCGATGAGCTTCACACGCACGCCCGCCTCGCACAGGAGACCGGCCAGCGCCTCACCGAGTTTTCCGCCGCCGACGATCGTGACATTCTTGGCGTGCTTTTTCCGAAGCTCCAGTTCGTCCGCCACGCGGGAGAGATGGGCCACCGGGGCCGTGAGAGTGATCTCATCGCCCGCCCGGATCTCAAAAGAGCCGTCGGGGATAAAGGCATCATTCCCGCGCTTCACGGCGCAAATGAGTACGCGGTGATGCAGCACACGCGGCAGATCCGAGAGCTTTTTCCCACACAGGCGGCTGCCGTCCTTCACAACGAGTGCCACGAGCTCGGCACGGGATTTGGCAAATGACTCGCGCCGCAGAAAGGCCGGCAGCTGGAGTTGACGGAAAACTTCGCGCGCGGCGTACAGATCCGGTGTGACGGCCATGGAAAGACCGAGCTCCTCGCGCAGAAGCTGCACACCGTCGAGATACGCACGCGAACGAATGCGCGCAATGGTGTTCGCACAACCGAATTTTCGCGCGAGCATGCACGAGAGAATATTCCCTTCATCGTTTGGGGTTACGGCGATCAGAAGGTCACTCCCCTCCACATGTGCTGCACGCAGCACATCTGGCTCTGCACCGTTTCCGCAAACGGTCATGCCGTCCAGTGCGAGCGAGAGCCGCTCGCAAACGGCGCGGTCGGCATCGATGATCGTCACATCGTGCCCCTCTCCGGACATCTCTCGTGCAATGGCAAATCCGACTTTACCGCCGCCCACAATGATAATCTTCATAACCGCTCCTTTCTCCGAAAAACATCGGACATAAAAACGCTTGATTACAAATAAAAGAAAAAGAGAACGCAAGCTCCGCCGCCGACACAAAAGTGCCGGCCCCGATAGTGCCCTCGCTCCCTCTCACCGGCAGTATACGCTAAATCCCCGAAAACAGTCAAGCAAAATCTATGGCAATACCGCATAATGCAAAACGCGCACAAATGTGATATAATAAATCCATGAAC
>CAVGGQ010000041.1:0-18648 GCA_963628785.1 Oscillospiraceae bacterium
ATTCTTATTCTATTAAGACATTTCTTAGAAATTTACGGTATTCTGCAGTATGAGGTGATATGCTTTGAGAATTTTGATTGCGGAAGACGAACGAAATCTGAATCGTATTCTGGAAGAGGTGCTCACGGACGAGGGGTACAGCGTGGATGCGTGCTTTGACGGACAGGAGGCCTGGGATGCCATTGCCTGCGCGGATTACGATGTGCTCGTGCTCGACATCATGATGCCGCGCATCGACGGGCTCACGCTCGTGCGGCGGCTGCGCGCCGAAGGAAAAACAACCCCCGCTCTCTTCCTCACGTCGCGCGACAGCGTGGAGGACAAGGTCATCGGTCTCGAAACCGGCGCGGATTACTATCTTGTGAAGCCCTTTCACATGCAGGAGCTTCTCGCGGTCATCCGTGTGATGGCGCGAAAGTACACCGACACACGCACGAACGTGTACACCATCGCCGATCTCACGGTGGATGTGAGCGCGCACACCGTCGTGCGCGGCGGGCGCATCATTGAGCTCACGGGCCGCGAGTTTGCGCTTTTGGAGTACATGATCCGCAACAAGGGCGTCGTGCTCTCGCGCGAACGTATTGAGAACAATCTCTGGAACTACGACTACGAAGGCGGCACGAACGTTGTGGACGTGTATGTCGGCTATCTTCGCAAAAAAATCGACAAGGGTGCTTCGAAGAAGCTCATTCACACCGTATGGGGCACCGGCTGGGTGCTGCGGGAGGACGAATAAATGTCGGCCAAGTGGAGAATGGTGCTCTGGTTCACGCTCATGATGCTCCTGCTCGCGGCCGTGACGCTCACATTTGTGCTCGTGATGAACGGCTCGGTCATTTCAAATCCCTCCGGGCGGCTCGTGAAGGTCACAGAAAAGTGCGCCGACGGCGTGGAATTCGATCACGGTGACTTTGAGTGGGAGGACATGCCCACCTACCGCCGCAGCGTGTACATCACCTACTACGACTCCGACGGCGACCGCATGCGTGGCGCCATGCCGTTTGCGGACGATTTCGATCTGCCGCTCGAGGCGGGCAATGTCCGCGCTTTTGAGGACAGCACCGGCGCGGACTGGCTCGTATACGATGAGTATGTGGACATCATGGATGTCGGCCTTTGGGTGCGCGGCATCATCTCCTCCGAGGAATCCTCGGGGCCGGGCCGCGTGATACTGCCGCTTACCTGGTCGCTCCTGCCGGTGCTCGTGCTCGCGTCGCTCGGCGGCGGCTGGCTCATCGCGCGCGATTCGTTTCTGCCGCTCGAGCGCATCACCGAGGCGGCGGGAAAAATTTCGGACGGTGACGATCTCTCCGCGCGTCTCAACCTGCGCCGCGGCCCGCGCGAAATGCGGCATCTCGCTCACACCTTTGACGGCATGTTTGCACGGCTCGAGAGCTCGTTCCAGTCGAAAAAACAGTTTACCGCCGACGCCTCGCACGAGCTGCGCACACCCGTGGCGGTCATTCTCGCCGAATGCGAGCGCGCGAAGCGCAAAGCACAGACCTGCGAAGATTTTCTCGCATCCATCGATGTCATCGAACAGCAGGGCAACAAAATGAGTGAGCTTATCTCGCAGCTCCTGTCGCTCACGCGCATCCAGCAGGGCACGGAGCGCTACCCTCTGCGGCGTGCGGATCTATCCACCTTTGTGGATGCCTGCTGCGATGAGTTCACGCCCTCGGACGAGCGCGGTTGCACGCTTGAGACGAACATCGAGCCGGACATCCCGGCGGATTTCAATCCCGACCTTCTTTCACGCGCCATTTTCAACTATCTGCAGAACGCCTACAAATACGGCTGCGAGAACGGCCACATTCTCGTGTCGCTCTTCCGCGAAGGAGATAAGATCATTCTCTCCGTAAAGGACGACGGCGAGGGCATCCCGAAAGAGCTGCAGGAAAAGATCTGGCAGCGCTTCTGGCAGCGCGACAACTCCCGCTCCGAAGGCGGCGCCGGTCTCGGCCTCTCGCTCGTTCGGGAGATCGCGACCGTACACAAAGCGCGCGCGACGGTCATCAGTGAACCCGGTCAGGGCAGTGATTTCCGTCTCATTCTCCCCGCCGTAAAAGAGGAGAAAAAAGAAGAAAAGTAAGTACGAAAGAGCGGTGCCGTATTTTTCGCGGCACTGCTCTTTAACATTTCCTCCTAAAAAAAATTTTTCCCGTTTTTAAAATATCTTATTTTTTTTAATTCTTTTCTTAGATTTGTCCTTTATACTGCAGCCATGATGAAAAAAGGAAAGTCCTCCGTCGCCCGGACGGGGATCAAATAAAGCCGAATGGCAAATTGTATGAAGGAGATCAAAAATTATGAAAAACACCGTTTATGAACTGAACACCGCTGTTGCTCTTGCCGCTGCCGTGAAGGCCGTGGGCGCCGAGCTTTCCGAAATTACCAATGAGACCGTCACTCTCGTCGACGGCTGCTACGAAGTCACGTTCGATACCGATTGGGTTCGCTATGACTGCTACGTTGATGCCGTCACCGGCGAAGTCCCCGGCATCATGACCGAGCCCGTTCCCGCCGAGTTCGAAGAGCAGACTGTGTCCGCCTCCGAGCACAAAGCCGCATAAGCTTATAACTTCACACACCCTTCACCCGGAGTCTTGTCGGAAACGGCAGGGCTCCGGGTTTTTTTATTTTTTAACGGCGGGGAGCCTTTTGTGCTTCCCGCCGTAGTTTCATCTTAGTTTCTACTATATATAATACTATAATAATATATTTCTGTTTACAGGACGGGGAAAATATGATATACTAAATTAGTTATAATTCGGGTAATTATCTGCGTAAAAGGAGACGGAGAGAATATGAATTCCCTCAATGATATATGGAACAGCATTCTTGCCATTCTCGGGCAGAATCTGACGGCCACGGCGCTCAATACGTGGTTTGCCGACTGCACGCCCGTGGAGCTGGTGAATAACCGTCTTGTCATCCACACGCCGACGGAATTTAAGCGCGACATCATTCAGACCCGCTTCTCCGGTACGATCATCGCCGCGCTCAGCGATCTCTTCTCCGCCGAATTCAAGCTCACGATCCTCGCCGGCGACGAGCTCGAGAGCTACATTTCCGAGACGAAGACCGACGATACGCTCCCCGAGGTCGCGGGCTTCACATTCGACAACTTCGTTGTCGGTCCCTCGAACAAGTATGCGCATGCGGCATCCATTGCCGTAGCCGACAATCCGGGAAAAATCTATAACCCCCTCTTCATTTACGGCAATTCGGGTCTCGGAAAAACGCACCTTCTCCTCGCCATCGGCAGTCAGATCCACACGAAGAACCCGAAGGCAAAAATCGTATACGTAAAGGGAGATGACTTCACGAACGACCTCATCCATGCCATTCAGGTGGGCGGCGGCGAGGAATTTCGCGCGAAGTACCGCAGCGCCGATCTGCTCCTCATGGATGATATTCAGTTCATCGCCGGCAAGCAGCAGACGCAGGAGGAATTCTTCCACACATTCAATACTCTCTATGAAGCCGGAAAACAGATCGTCGTCACATCGGACCGTCCTCCGATGGATATGAATAAGCTCGAAGACCGTATCCGCACAAGGCTCGAATGGGGCCTCATGGCAGACGTGCAGCCGCCGGATCTTGAGACGCGCATGGCCATCACGCGCAACAAGGCCGCACAGCTCGGCATGGTGCTCTCGGACGATGTCGTGGAGTTCATCGGCGAGAATGTCACATCCAATATCCGTCAGCTTGAGGGTGTGGTGAAAAAGATCACCTCGTATCACGACCTCATGAAGGACGAAATCACCGTAACGACCGTGCGCCGCGCCATCAAGGATGTCATCCGTGTGGGAACCTATGTGCCGACGCCCGACATCATCATTGCGGAGACCGCGCTCTACTACTCCATCACCGAGCAGGCAGTGCGCGGACAGTCCCGCCAGAAAAACACGGCAACGGCGCGGCAGGTCGCGATGTACCTCTGCCGCACGCTCACTAACATGGCGCTCGCCGACATCGGCACGCAGTTTGAAGGGCGCAACCACACGACCGTCCTCTCGTCCATCCGCAAAGTCGAAGAGCTCATGAAAACGAGCCCCGAAATGCAGACAGTCATCCGCGATATCACTTTCAACATCAACTCCAAAGCCTGAAAGTTATCCGATATTAACACTTTTCCCGGCTTTTCCACAACAGGTATGTTCAAAACCTGTTGAAAAGTGTGCAAAACTCTTTTTTTCTATGTTCTTTGTGGAAAACGTTGAAAACCGCCCCCAATTTTTTCAACATCGAATTTCGTTGAAAATCAAGGCTCAATACGGGTTATCCACAAATTTTCGTACTACTAATACTTGCTGCTAAAAAATTAATCTTTCTATCTTTCTTTCTGAAGAAACGGAGGAAATAAAATGAAATTTACCTGTGAAAAATATCTCCTGAGTCTCGCCGTTGCGACGGCCGGCCGCGCCGTGGCGTCCAAAAGCCCGATCTCCGCGCTCGAGGGTCTGCTCATCGAAGCCGGACACAATGTCCGCATCACGGGATATGACCTGAAAAAAGGCATTTACACTACCTTCCAGGCCGATGTGAGCGTTACCGGTACGGTCGTTCTTTCCGCGAAGCTCTTCAGCGACATCGTCCGCAAGCTGCCCGACGGCATCGTCACGGTCTGCTCCGATGAGTACAACACCGTCAATATCACCTGCGGCAATGCCGACTACAACATCTCCGGCGTCTCCCCCGAGGATTATCCCGAGCTCCCCTCGCTCGACCGTTGCAGCATGTTCACTCTCCCGCAGGAGAAGCTCGCGCGCATGATCTCCGAGACGAGCTTCGCCATTTCCACGAACGAGTCCCGCCCCGTGTATACCGGCGCTCTCTTCGAAGTGGAGAACAACAACCTCACCATTGTCGCCGTGGACGGCTACCGCATGGCCATCCGCCGCGAAGAGGCCGATTCGTGCGATGTCGAACAACTCAAGTTTATCGTGCCCGGCACATCGCTCTCCGATGTGGAAAAAATCTGCATGAGCCCCGACGAGCCGGTGAAAATCTCCGTCGACCAGAGCCATGTTTCGTTCTCCGTGGGCGACACGGTGCTTATTTCCCGCCGTCTCGAAGGCGAGTTTCTCAACTATCGGAAGACCGTGCCGAACGACTTCCCGTATAAATTCACCGCCCAGCGTTCCGATATCATCCGCTGCGCCGAGCGCGTGAGCCTCATCATCGACGACCGCACGAAGAACCCGCTCCGCTGCAACTTCGGTGACAACATTCTCAACATCACCTGCGCCACCTCCATCGGCCGCGCCGAGGACTGCTGCCCCATCGACGGCGACGGCGGCAACATGCTCATCGGCTTCAACAACAGCTATCTTCTCGATGCCCTCAAGGCCGCGCCCACCGATACGGTGTGCATCAACATCGTAAACGGCAACTCCCCGTGCGTCATCACGCCCGAGGACGGCAGCGACAGCTATCTTTATATGATCCTTCCCGTGCGCCTGCGCGCGGAGAGCTGATGCGCGTCGATGCCGTGCAGACGGAGAACTTCCGTCTGCTGGATATGCAGAGCGTGGAATTTTCTCCGGGCGTCAACGTTATTGCGGGCGCGAACGCGCAGGGAAAAACGACGCTTTTAGAGAGCGTGTATCTGCTCACGGGCGCGAAGAGCTTCCGCACTTATTACGATAAGGAGCTCATTGCCTTCGACAAAGATGCCGCGCTCATTCGCGGCAGCATATTCGCCGCCGAGCGCGAGCAGAACATCGAAATATCGCTGCGGCGGGGGAGAACCCGTCAGATCAAGCGCAACGGCGTGAAAGCCTCGCCCGGCGAGATATCGGATTATCTCAAAGCCATTCTTTTTTCGCCCGACGATCTTGCCATGATCCGCGGAGCGGCTTCGCTGCGGCGCAAAATGATGGACAGCGCCATCACGCAGCTCCGCCCGGGGTACGGCGCGATGATCGCGGAATACAGCCGCCTGCAGGAGAGCAAAACGCGCGTACTCAAGGACTGGAGCGAAAAGCCCGACCTTCTGGATACGCTCGATGTCTACTCGGACGGCATGTGCCGCCTGTCGGCGAAGATCATCCGCTACCGCGCCTCGTTCGCGCGGCGCCTTGCGGAGAGCGCGAGGGCCGTACAGAAAGAATTTTCCGGCGGGACGGAGGAGCTAGGCATTGAGTATTCCACAGTTTCGACCGTGCAGGACCCGACGGCTGCCGAGCGTGACATCTTCGAGGCCGTCTCCGAACGGCAGCGCGCCCTGCGGCAGGCGGAGCTGGACAGTACGCTCTGTCTGGTGGGAGCGCACAAGGATGACCTTCTCATTACGATCAACGGCGCGGATGCGCGCTCGTATGCATCGCAGGGACAGACGCGCACGGCGGCTCTCTCCGTAAAGCTTGCCGAGCGCGAGATTTTCCTGCAGGAGACCGGCGAGAAGCCGGTGCTTCTCCTGGATGATGTGCTCTCCGAGCTCGACAGTGCGCGGCAGGAGTTCGTCTTAAACCGCATCGGCGGCGGACAGACGCTCGTGAGCTGCTGCGAGGCGGCTTCGCTCGCACGCATGAGCGGCGGGCGCGTACTCTTTATGGACAAAGGGCGGGTAAGCGAAAAATGTATCTCCATTTAGGCGTTGATACGGTCGTGAAAACCGAGAGCATTCTCGCGGTATGCGACCTGGACAATACAAGCTCTTCCCACATCACGCGCGATTACCTGCGCCGGGCCGAGGAGGCGGGCGAGGTGATCAACGTGGCGGAGGATCTGCCGAAATCTTTTGTTGTCTGCGTGGAAAACGGGCAAAAGCGCGTATATCTCTCGCAACTCAACACCGCTACGCTTCTCAAGCGTGCGGAAAACGCATCCTTTGAATAACTCATCACGGAGGAAAACCCATGTCGGATAATATCAGCAGCGTAAACGAAACCGCCAGCGCATACGACGCGAGTCAAATTCAGGTCCTCGAAGGACTGGAAGCCGTCCGTATGCGTCCGGGCATGTACATCGGCTCGACGAGCACGAGCGGCCTGCACCATCTGGTGTACGAGATCGTCGATAACTCCATCGATGAAGCGCTCGCGGGCTTCTGTACCCACATCGAAGTGACCATCGAACCAGGCGACTCCATCTGCGTCACCGACAACGGCCGCGGCATTCCCGTGGACATTCAGGAGCAGACCGGAAAGCCGGCTCTCGAGGTCGTTTATACCGTTCTGCATGCCGGCGGCAAATTCGGCGGCGGGGGCTACAAGGTATCCGGCGGCCTACACGGCGTCGGAGCGAGCGTTGTCAACGCGCTCTCCGACTGGCTCACCGTGCGAGTATTTAAAAACGGCAACATCTACGAGATGAAGTTCTCCCGCGGCCACATCACGGAAGAAATGAAGATCGTCGGCAAAACGGACAAGCACGGCACGCAGGTGCGCTTCCACCCGGATCCGGAAATGTTCGACGACACCGTATATAACTACGATACGCTCTTCAAGCGCATGCGCGAGCAGGCTTTCCTAAATGCCGGCCTCACCATCACGATCGAAGACACCCGTCCCGAGAAGGAGCAGCGCCAGGTGCTCTGCTACGAAGGCGGTATCCGCGAGTTCGTCACGGAGCTCAACCACCACAAAACGCCGGTGCACGAGAAGGTCATCTACATGTCCGGCGAGCGCGACACCTCCATGTGCGAGATCGCCATGCAGTGGAATGACAGCTACGACGAACGCATCGAATCCTTTGCCAACAACATCCTCACGCCGGAAGGCGGCATGCACGAGACCGGCTTCCGCACGGCGCTCACGCGCGTGATCAATGCCTACGGCAAATCGCGCAAGATCCTCAAGGACGAGGACAATCTCTCCGGCGAGGACTGCCGCGAAGGTCTCACGGCCGTCATCTCCGTAAAGCTCGAAAACCCGCAGTTTGAAGGTCAGACGAAGGCAAAGCTCGGCAACAGCGAGATCCGCACGATGGTCGACTCCGTCGTGAGCGACAAGCTCGAGCAGTTTCTGGAGGAAAACCCCGCCGTTGCCAAGCAGATTTTGGAAAAGGGCCTCTCCGCCTCCCGCGCGAGAGAAGCCGCGCGCAAGGCGCGCGACAGCGTCCGCCGCAAGACCGGCCTCGAGTCCGGACAGATGCCCGACAAGCTGCAGGACTGCAACGAGCGCGACCCGTCCCTGTGCGAGATCTACATCGTCGAGGGCGACAGCGCCGCAGGCTCGGCCATTCAGGGCCGCGACTCCCGCTTCCAGGCGATTCTCGCCATGTGGGGCAAAATGCTCAACGTGGAAAAAGCGCGCGTCGATAAGATCTACACCAACGATAAGCTCTATCCGCTGATCGTTGCGCTCGGCGCGGGCATCGGCAACGAGTTCAACATCGACAAGCTCCGCTATCATAAGATCATCATCATGGCCGATGCCGATGTCGACGGCTCGCACATTCGCACGCTTCTCCTGACATTCTTCTTCCGCTATATGCGTCCGCTCATCGAAAACGGCTATGTATACAGTGCCGTGCCGCCGCTCTTCAAGCTCAGCCGCGGCAAGCAGCAGCGCGTGGCGTACTCCGACGAGGAGCGCGACGCCATCTCCCGTGAGCTGCGCGGCGATAACCCGGACGCAAAGGTCGACATTTCCCGTTTCAAAGGCCTCGGCGAGATGAACCCGCACGAGCTGTGGGAGACCACCATGGACCCGGAGCGCCGTACGCTCCGCCGCATCACGCTCGAAGACGCCCAGCGCGCCGATGAGATCTTCACCGTTCTCATGGGCGACGAGGTCGAGCCGCGCCGCGATTGGATCGAGACCAAGGCGCGCTATGTCGTCAATCTGGATTACTGAGGAGGCGGGAATATGGCACATAAACGCGATTACAAACCGGAAGACATCGCCTTTCCCAAACAGCATATCGTACAATCCGAGCTCGTATCGGAAATGGAAAAGAGCTACATTGAATACGCCATGTCCGTCATTGTCGGGCGCGCTCTGCCCGATGTGCGCGACGGTCTGAAGCCCGTCCACCGCCGCATCCTCTACGCCATGTACGAGGACGGCCTCACCCGCGACAAGCCCTACCGCAAGTGCGCCACCGCCGTCGGCGACGTGCTCGGCCGGTATCACCCCCACGGCGACGCGTCCGTTTACGACGCTCTCGTCCGCATGGCGCAGAACTTCTCGCTGCGCTACCCGCTCATTGACGGCCACGGCAACTTCGGTGACGTGGACGGCAACCCCCCGGCGGCTTACCGTTACACCGAGGCGCGTCTAGCCCGCATGGCGGACGAAATGCTCCGCGACATCGACAAGGACACCGTTGACTGGGACCCCAACTTCGACGAAACGCGCAAGGAGCCGCGCGTACTCCCGAGCCGCATCCCGCAGCTTCTCGTAAACGGCTCTTCGGGCATCGCCGTCGGCATGGCAACGAATATGCCACCGCACAACCTCAAGGAAGTCATCGGCGCCGCCGTGGAAGTGCTCGATAATCCCGATGCCACGCTCGAAGACCTCATGCGCCACATCAAGGGGCCCGACTTACCAACCAAGGGCATCATCATGGGCCGCGCCGGCATCCGCGCCGCCTATGCCACGGGCCGCGGCAAGATCGTCATCCGTGCCCGCACGGAGTTTGAAGAGCACGGCCAGAACCGCGTGCGCATCATCGTCAATGAGCTCCCC
Organism: Oscillospiraceae bacterium; assembly: GCA_963628785.1. Classification (GTDB taxonomy): domain Bacteria; phylum Bacillota; class Clostridia; order Oscillospirales; family Oscillospiraceae; genus Apopatocola. Next base: position 9,651 of record CAVGGQ010000041.1, read on the forward strand.
TATCAGGTAAACAAAAAGATGCTCATCAAGAACATCGCCGAGCAGGTGAAGGACAAGCGCCTCGACGACATCTCCGACCTGCGCGATGAATCCGACCGCAACGGCATGCGCATCGTCATCGAGCTCAAGCGCGACGCCAACCCGCAGGTCGTGCTGAACCGTCTCTTTGCGCAGACACAGCTCCAGAGCAGCTTTTCCATCATCAACCTCGCCCTCGTCGACAACCAGCGTCAGCCGAAGGTGCTCACGCTGCGCCAGCTCCTCGATGAGTACCTCACATTCCAGGAAGAGGTCATCACTCGTCGCACACAGTACGATCTGCGCAAGGCGCGCGAGCGTGCCCATCTGCTGGAAGGCCTCCTCATCGCACAGGACAACATCGACGAAGTTATCCGCATCATCCGCACGAGCTATGATAACGCCAAGGAAAACCTCATGACGCGCTTCGGACTCGACGATGTGCAGGCACAGGCCATCCTCGACATGCGTCTCAAGGCACTGCAGGGACTCGACCGCGAGAAGCTGCAGAACGAATATAACGAGCTCGAAAAGAAGATCGAATACCTCGTCTCGCTCCTCGAAGACCCCAAAAAGCTCAAGGGCGTACTCAAGGACGAGCTCATTGCCGTCGGCGAAAAGTACGGCGACGAGCGCAAGACCGAGATCCGGGAGGTCGAGGACGAGATCGATATCGAAGATCTCATCGCCGAGGAGCAATGCGTCTTCACTCTCTCGCACAACGGCTACATCAAGCGCACCCCCACGGCCGAGTACCGCGCCCAGGGACGCGGCGGCAAGGGCGTCCGCGGCATGGCCACGCGCGAGGAGGACTATGTGGAGAGCGTATTCACCGCTTCCACGCACGACTTTCTGCTCTTCTTCTCGAACCGCGGCCGTGTGTATGTCCGCAAGGGCTATCATATCCCCGAAGCCGGACGAAGCGCGCGCGGCACGAACATTGTCAACATCCTCCCGCTCGAGCCGGAGGAGAAAATATCCGCCATGCTTCGCGGCAAGGGACGCGAGGATGATGCGTACATCATGTTCTTCACGAAAAACGGCGTCACGAAGCGTATGTCGCAAGGTGAGCTGAAGAATGTCCGCAAGATCGGCATCCGCGCGCTTGAGATCCGCGAGGGCGACGAGCTCGTGCAGGTGCTCAAGACGACCGGGCACGAGAAGCTGCTCGTCATCACGAAGGACGGCAGCGGCGTCCGCTTCGAGGAAGAGGATGTGCGCGCCATGGGCCGCACCGCCGCCGGTGTTCGCGCCATCCGCCTTCGCGAAGGCGATGAGGTCGTGGCCGCCGTGCGCGCGCTCGATGATAATGCCTCCGTGCTCACCGTCACCGAGAACGGCTACGGAAAACGGACGCTCATCGGCGAGTTCGCCGTGCACGGCCGCGGCGGTCTCGGTATGCGCGCCTACAACGTTACCGAAAAAACCGGCAGCGTCATCGGCGCGAAGAAGGTCACGGGTGAGGAGGACATTATGCTCGTCTCCGACGACGGCACCATCATCCGCATGGAGTGCGCCGGCATCTCGGTGCTCGGCCGCGCCACACAGGGCGTGCGCCTGATGCGCCCCGCCGAGGGTGCCCACGTGGTCGCCATGACCCGCACCGAGCACGAAGCCGCCGAGGAAACACCGGACGAGACGGCAGGGGAGACCCCGGCTGTTCCGGAGGAAAAATAAATGATCACGCCGAATGCAAACAATAAAAAGAAAAATTCCGTTCCCGGGATCGTCTTTGCTGTTGTGTTCCTCGCCCTCATCACAGCCGCGGAAAGCAGCGGCAGCATAGCCCTTGTTTTCGTCCTTTTCACCGTCATCTTCTGCGCCGCCTTTGTGATCACGGCGGTCAAAAAGGGGAAGAAGCAGCAAAAGCCGGAGGAAAACGGCACGCCACCGCGCGGCTACACGACGCATGAGGATGTGCCGGATGCGCACTGCGTGGTGTGCGAGAATACCGGCGAGGACCATTTTTCCCGCGATAAGGCGCGGCGCATTGCGCAGCTCGACGATTTTCTCAAAAACGGCATCATCGACAAGGCCGAGTACAGAAAGCTGCGCGAGCGCTTTGAAAACGACATTTGACCGTACGGAAGGAGCCATATGAAAACCGTCATCCTTTATACCGACGGCGCGTGCTCGGGAAACCCGGGCCCGGGCGGTTGGGCATCGATCCTTCGCTACGGAGAAGCCGTGAAAGAGCTCTCCGGCGGCGAGAAGGAAACCACCAATAACCGCATGGAGCTTATGGGCGTCATCGAAGGGCTGAGCGCCCTGCGCGAGGGCTGCATCGTGGAGCTCTATTCCGACAGCCAGTACATCGTCAACGCTCTCAACAACGGCTGGCTGCGCGACTGGAAGCGCCGCAGCTGGAAGCGCCGCGACGGCGAACTCAAAAATGCCGAGCTCTGGCAGACGCTGGACGCTCTTCTCCAGAAGCACCGTGTAAAAGCCTACTGGGTGCGCGGGCATGCCGACAACGAGTATAACAACCGCTGCGACGCCCTCGCCGTGACGGAGCGCGAAAAACTGGTGTGAGCGCCGTGCCGGAAAAGAAGAAAGACTTTTCGCAGAGCGCCCTGCGCGTATTCCTTACCTACTATAAGCCGCACCGGAAGCTCCTGCTGCTCGACTTCTTCATGGCGGTATTCGCCGTGGCGGCGGAGCTTGGGTTTCCGTACGGCACGCGCTATGCGCTGCGGCAGCTTCTCCCGCAGGGGCTTTATCGCGAGTTTTTCCTCCTCATGGCGGCACTGCTCGGCGCGTACCTTGTGCGCACGGTGAGCCAGTACATCGTGACGCTCTGGGGTCACGAGCTCGGCGTGCGGGTCGAGGCGGACATGCGCGAGGACATCTTCGAGCATGTGCAGTCGCTCTCGTTCTCGTTTTTCGATAAGCACCGCACGGGAAAGCTCATGAGCCGCATGACGACGGATCTTTTTGAGATCACGGAGCTCGCGCGCCACGGCCCCGAGACCGTGCTGCAGGCGACGCTCACCATCGTCGGCGCGTTCCTCATCCTGCTCACCATCCGCTGGGAGCTTGCGGTCATCCTCTTTGCGATGCTACCGATGCTGCTCTTCATCGTGATGCGTCTGCGCGTGCGGCTGCGCGAGCGGAGTCTCGACGTAAAGCGCGAAACCGCCGAGATCAACACCGCCGTGGAGGCGGGCGTTTCCGGCATCCGTACCGTGAAGGCATTCGCCAACGAGCAGGACGCCATAGACAAATTCCATGTTTCCAACGAAAAATTCAAATTCTCCAAGCGCGGCTACTATAAGATCTTCGGCCTTTTAAACGCGTCCACGGAGTTTTCCATCTCCCTTCTGCAGCTCGTGACCATCACGGTCGGCGGCGTGTTCATCATCAAGGGGAAAATGGACGCGGTGGATCTCATCACGTTCTCGCTCTATGTGAGCACATTCGTGACCCCCATCCGCAAGCTGACGCAGTTTGTCGAGCAGTTCCAGAAGGGCAGCTCCGGCTTCCTGCGCTTTCTCGAGATCATGCGCACCGAGCCGGACATCCGGGATGCCCCGGATGCGGAAGAGCTCATGGATGTGCGCGGCGAGGTCGAGTTCCGCGATGTGTCGTTCCGGTATGACCGCGGCGGCGAGGTGCTGAAAAACATCCATCTGTGCGTGCAGCCCGGCGAGACGCTCGCGCTGGTCGGCCCCTCCGGCGGCGGCAAAACGACGCTCAGCCAGCTCCTGCTCCGCTTTTACGATCCGGTCGAGGGAGAGGTGCTCGTGGACGGGCACGACATCCGCACTGTGACGCAGTCATCGCTCCACCATCAGATCTGCATCATTCAGCAGGACGTGTTCCTCTTTGCCGACACCGTGCGCGAGAACATCCGCTACGGCCGCCCGGACGCGACCGACGCGGAAGTGGAGGAAGCGGTGCGGCGCGCGAGCATCCATAATGAAATTCTCGAGATGCCGGACGGCTACGATTCCTTTGTCGGCGAGCGCGGCGTGAAGCTCTCCGGCGGACAGAAGCAGCGCATCGCCATCGCGCGCGTGTTTCTCAAAAACCCGCCCATCCTCGTGCTCGACGAGGCGACGAGCGCGCTCGACAGCGTGACCGAGGCCGCCATCCAGTCCTCGCTCGACACATTGAGCGAGGGGCGCACCACCATCATCGTGGCGCACCGCCTGGCCACCGTGCGCGGTGGGGACCGCATCGCCGTCATCGAAAAGGGTACGATCGCCAAATACGGCACGCACCGGGAGCTTCTGGAGAAAAACGGCCGCTATGCCGAGCTCTGGAACACACAAAAGCTATCATAAACTACTTGAAAAACAGGGACGCTGTGCGTATAATACGATGCATACACTCCGGGAGGACGAAAGAAAATGGACAGAATCAAAATCAAAACGCTTTGGACGGACGCCGCTCCGTATGACGGAAAGACCATTCGGGTATGCGGTTGGGCGCGCACCATCCGCGACATGAAAAACTTCGGCTTCGTTGAGCTCAACGACGGCAGCTCCTTCAAGGGCCTGCAGGTCGTGCTCGAGCGCGACAAGGTCGCCAATTACGATGAGATCGTCCGGCAGAACGTCGGCGCGGCTCTCATCTGTGAGGGCACGCTCGTCCTCACGCCGAACGCGCCGCAGCCCTTTGAACTGAAGGCCGCGAGCATTGCCGTCGAGGGCGTTTCCTCGTCGGATTATCCGCTGCAAAAAAAGCGCCACAGCGTCGAGTATCTGCGCACCATTCAGCATCTTCGCCCGCGCACGAACCTCTTCTCCGCGGCCTTCCGCGTGCGCTCCGTCGCCGCCGCCGCCGTGCACGAGTTCTTCCAGAGCCGCGGCTTTGTGTACGTGAACACTCCCATCATCACCGGCTCCGACTGCGAAGGCGCTGGCGAGATGTTCCAGGTGACCACGCTTGATATGGACAACCTGCCGCGCACCAAGGACGGCAAGGTCGATTACTCCAAGGACTTCTTCGGCAAGCGCACGAGCCTCACGGTCTCCGGTCAGCTCAACGCCGAGAACTTTGCCATGGCCTTCGGCGATGTGTACACCTTCGGCCCCACGTTCCGCGCCGAGAACTCCAACACCCAGCGCCACGCCGCCGAGTTCTGGATGATCGAGCCGGAAATGGCTTTCTGCGATCTGGACGGCGACCTCGTCGTGATGGAAGAGATGGTCAAATTCATCATTTCCACCGTGCTCGAGCGCTGCGGCCAGGAGATCGACTTCTTCAACAGCTTTGTGGACAAGGGACTGCGCGCCCGTCTCGAGCATGTGCGCGACAGCGCGTTCGGCCGCGTGACCTACACCGAGGCCGTCGAGCTTCTCAAAAAGTCCGGCAAGCAGTTTGACTACCCCGTGGAATGGGGCATCGATCTGCAGACCGAGCACGAGCGCTATCTCACCGAGGAGATCTTCAAGAAGCCCGTGTTCGTCACCGACTACCCGAAGGAGATCAAGGCCTTCTACATGCGCCTCAACGACGACGGCAAGACCGTCGCTGCGGCGGACTGTCTCGTGCCGGGCATCGGCGAGATCATCGGCGGCTCGCAACGCGAGGAGCGCCTCGACCTGCTCACCGCGCGCATGAAAGAGCTCGGACTCAAGGAAGAGGACTACTGGTGGTATCTCGACCTGCGCCGCTACGGCTCCTGCCGTCACGCCGGCTTCGGCCTCGGCTTTGAGCGCATGGTGATGTACCTCACCGGCATTTCCAACATCCGCGACGTGGAGCTTCATCCCCGCACGGTCGGCAATGCGGATTTCTGATATTACAACAGCAAAAGTGATAGAAAGCGGCGGTGCAAAACCGCCGCTTTCCGTTCATTTCGGATATTTTTCGACAAGTACTTGCATTTTTTACAAATAAAGAATAGTATATGCGGACATGGGAAAATTCTTCGGGAACTTCCGTGTCTTGTTTTTCTCTCTTGATTTGCGAGGTGGGAAAATGCATAAAAAATATGAGATCAATATGACAAAGGGAGCACTGCTCCCGGAGCTGCTGCAGTTTGTGCTGCCGCTGATGCTCTCTTCCATGCTGCAGATCGCGTTCAACGCCGCCGACCTCATCGTGGTTGGACGCTTCGGGCGGCCCTACGCCATGGCGGCGGTCGGCTCGAACGGCGCAATGATCAACCTGATCGTCAACGTTCTGCTCGGTCTCGCAACCGGCGGCGGCGTACTTTGCTCCCGTTACTACGGCGCGGGCCGCGCCGAACGGCTGCGCAGCACCGTGTCGACCACGCTCATCACCGGCCTCATCGGCGGCGTTATCACCGGTATTATAGGCCTCCTGCTCACCATGCCGCTCCTGCGTCTGGTCGGCAGCCCCGAAGAGGTGCTCCCGCTCGCGGCGGTGTACCTGCGCATCTATTTCTGCGGTCTGCCCGCCATGGCCCTTTATAACTTCTCCGCTGCGGCGCTCCGTGCGCTCGGCAACACGCGCCAGCCGCTCATCTATCTTACGATCGCGGGTGTGCTCAACGTGTTCCTCAACCTCTTCTTCGTCATCGTTGTCGGCATCGATGTGGCGGGCGTCGCCATCGCGACCGTCATCAGCCAGTGCGTTTCGGCTTTCCTTACGATCCGCTGCCTCATCACCACGCAGGAAATGGAGATCCGCAAGCTGAAGTTCTCCGCCCATATCTTCCGCCAGATGATGCGCATCGGCATCCCGGCGGGCATTCAGGGCTCGCTCTTCTCCGTGTCCAACTTTATCATCCAGTCGTCCGTCAACTCCTTCGGCGCAACGGTCATTGCCGGCAACAGCGCGTGCGTGAGCGTGGAAAGCCTGCTCTACTGCCCGCAGGACGCCGTTATGCAGGCGGCCACCACTGCCGTGAGCCAGAATGTCGGCGCACAGGAGGAAGAGCGCGCCCGCAGCGTGGCGCGCTGGTGCATGCTTCTCACGGTCGTCATCTCCGGCATCCTCACGGCGCTCGCCATTGCGTTCCGCCGCGAAGTGCTCGGCCTTTACACCACGGACGAGTCGGAGTTCGAGGCGGCCATGATCCGTCTGACGACCATCGGTGTGTGGTACATTCTCGACGGCACGATGAGCGCCATGTCCGGCGTGAACCGCGGCCTCGGCTACAGCCTGCTGCCCGCCATCGTCACATTTCTCGGCGCATGCGTGTTCCGCATCGTCTGGGTGTACACGGTGTTTGCGAGCGTCCGTACGCTCGAGTGCCTCTACTTCTCCTATCCGATCTCCTGGGCGCTCACCACGACCGTCCACATAATCTGCTACTTCATTATCCGGCATCGTCCGTTCCGGACTAAGTTCGGCGTAGCTGCGGCGAAAAACCACGCAAAAGCCGTTGCCGAAAAAAAGCTTGACAAACCGGAGATCACCCAATAAAATAATGCCCATATATTTCAGACGAAAGGCGGGCTGTTCCATGAATATGTTGATCGGTATGTACATGATGATGCGAAGAACCGTCTTTGGTCTGAACCGGAGCCTTTAAGGCTTCCGACACAGAATACCGAAGGCGGTTACACGACGTGCTGTAACCGCCTTTTTATTTTTATCAGGGAGGACAAAACTATGGCAGACAACGGGATCGGAACGAGATGCGTGCAGGCGGGATATACGCCGGGCAACGGCGAGCCGCGGCAGGTGCCGATCATTCAGAGCACTTAAGTACGCCACGAGCGCGGACATGGGGAAGCTCTTCGATCTGGAGGCGGAGGGATATTTCTACTCCCGTCTGCAGAACCCGACGTGCGACATCGTTGCGGCGAAGATCGCATCGCTGGAGGGCGGCACCGCCGCAATGCTCACATCCTCCGGACAGGCCGCTAACTTCTACGCCGTATTCAACATTGCCTCCTGCGGCGACCATGTGGTCAGCTCCTCGAGCATTTACGGCGGCAGCTACAATCTCTTCGCCGTCACGATGAAGCGCATGGGCGTGGAGTTCACATTCGTGAGCCCGGACTGCACGGAGGAGGAGCTGAATGCCGCCTTCCGTCCGAACACGAAAGCCGTGTTCGGCGAGACCATCGCAAACCCCGCTCTCACGGTGCTCGACATCGAAAAGTTCGCCCGCGCCGCGCACGCGCACGGTGTGCCACTCATTGTGGACAACACCTTCGCCACGCCTGTCAACTGCCGCCCGTTCGAGTGGGGCGCGGACATCGTCACGCACTCCACCACCAAGTACATGGACGGCCACGGCGGCGCCGTCGGCGGATGCATCGTGGACAGCGGCAGGTTCGACTGGACGGCGCACGCCGACAAGTTCCCGGGCCAGTGCACGCCGGACGAGAGCTACCACGGCGTGACCTACACCGAGCGCTTCGGCCTCGGCGGCGCGTACATCACGAAGGCTACGGCTCAGCTCATGCGCGACTTCGGCTCCGTGCAGTCGCCGCAGAACGCCTATTACCTCAACCTCGGCCTCGAGAGTCTGCATGTGCGCATGAAGCGCCACTGCGAAAACGCGCAGGCCGTGGCGGAATATCTGCAGCGGCATGAGAAGATCGCCTGGGTGCAGTACTGCGGTCTGCCCGGCGACAAATACTACGAGCGCGGGCAGAAGTATCTCCCGAACGGCTCGTGCGGCGTCGTCAGCTTCGGCGTGAAGGGCGGCCGCGCCGCCGCGGAGCAGTTCATGGAGAACACCTCGATGCCGATCAAAATACCCAATAAGATCCCTGCCGCGCAGGCGCTGGCGGAGGAGAATATCTTCGTCATGCACGAAACGCGCGCCGTCACGCAGGACATCCGTCCACTGCACATTCTGGTGCTTAACCTGATGCCCACGAAGATCGCCACGGAAACGCAGCTCGCGCGCCTTCTCGGCAACACGCCGCTGCAGGTGGAGCTGGAGTTTATGCACACGGCGACGCACGAGGCGAAAAACACGGCGAGCGAGCACATATTTAAGGAACCTCTGAATAAATAGCTTTTGGGGATTCAAGGGGTGTCCTTTAACCATCCATCACTTCTAATCGCGAAATTTTTTGCACGAAAGTCGGTGTTTTACGGGTAT
>CAVGGQ010000042.1:0-18187 GCA_963628785.1 Oscillospiraceae bacterium
GCTCTGATTAACTAATTTCTACCATGCAGGTGTCCAACTTGCACTTGCAATTTGCGAAAATCGGAATAACGATCCGAAACGCCCATAAAGGAAGAGCCGCACAAAACGCGCAAAACGCAGTCGAATGTTTCGTGTAAGCTGCCGTTCCGCTTGACATACCGCGGGGCGTAGAGCGGAACAGAGAAATATTGACCGACAGGAGTGGAACATATGATTTTTGCAAAACTGGACGCGGCAACCGCAAAAAATGCCTACCCGCAGGCCGTCAGCCGGGCACTTGAGTACATTCGTCAAACGGATCTCATGGCGCTCAAACCCGGCAGGTATCCCATCCTGGACAACGACCGGATGTTCGCCAACATCATGGACATGACAACGCACCCGTTCGAGGGCTCGCACCCCGAGGTACACAAGAAGTATGTGGATCTCATGTACTGGCCGGAAGGCGGCGAGGTCATCGGCGTAGCGCCTTACCTCGGAACGGAATCGGTGTACGAAGCGCGCCCCGAAAATGACATCGCACTTCTGGAGACCGTACAGAACGAGAGCTTCCTGCGTGCCACAGCCGGCTGCTTCGGCGTATTCTTCCCCTGGGACGCCCATCGCCCCGCCCTCATGCCGGAAGACACCCCCACCATGGGCCGCAAATGCGTAATAAAGATCAGCATGGAACTCTTTGAGTAAAGACGGCCAATCACGGCAAACTTGATGCAACACCGCACAATGCCGTTTGCGGCAATGCGCCTCATTCGGAAGAAAAAAATGGGATCGTCTCAAATCAGCGGAGACGATCCCGATATTTTTGCATCTGCTTTTACAACGCAAAAGTCTTGCCGTATTCTTCGGCGTACTGCATGTATTTCTGGGTCTTCATTTCGCGGAGACTCTTCATGTACTCGTGGGTGTCGAAGCTGTCGGATTCAAGCTCGATCATCGCCACGGCAATGTTGGAGCAGTGGTCGGCGATGCGCTCGTAGTTGGTGAGCAGATCGTTGAACACAAAGCCGACATCCAGCGTGCAGGTACCGTCCTGCAGACGGATGATATGGTGGAGCTTCATTTCATCGCACAGGCCGTCAACGGTATCTTCGAGCGGCTCCACGCGAAGCGACATCTCGAGGTCGTTGCCGATAAACGCTCCGATGGCAAGGGAAACGATCTCGCTCACGGCGGAGCGCAGCACGGCAAGCTCATGCTCGGCGGCCTCGGAGAAGGTGATGTTCTTCTCGTACATCTCGCGCGCGACCTCGGCGAGGTTCATGGCGTGGTCGCTGATGCGCTCAAAATCGCCGATGGTGTGCAGGAACTTGGAAACCTCCTCGTTCTGCGTTTCGGTGAGCTCGCGTCCGGTAAATTTTACAAGATACGTGCCGATGTGGTCTTCGTACTGGTCAACGGCGTCTTCCATGGCGGAGACCTCTTCAAAGCCCTCTTTGGAGTAATGATTAATAAGCTCAAGCGCGGCAACAAGGTTGTCCTGCGCGCGCATCGCCATGGCGTTGATCGCAATGCGGCACTGCTCGATGGCGAGGCCGGGGTGGACGAGGAAACGCTCTTCCAGACGCTCAATGCCGGCGGTGAGCTCGCTGCGGTTCTCGGACGGCTTCTCGGGCACGAGCTTGCCGGTGAGAGCTTCCAGCTGGTTGAGGAACGGGAAGAGAATGAGAATGCACCCGATGCGGAAGAGCGAGTTGAGCATCGCAATGCCGACGGGACCGAGAGTCGCGTCCATAATGGAGAAGCGGAAGATCGCGTTGAGCGAGTAGAAAAGCGCGGAGAAAACGATCGTGCCGAACACATCGATGAAAAGGTAGATGAGCGAAGTGCGGCGGCCGTCGCGGTTCGCGCCGATGGAGGATACCAGTACCGGTACCGCAGCGCCGATGCCCATGCCCATTATGACAGGGAAGGCCGTGGCGAAGGAGATCGTGCCCGTCACGGAGAGCGCCTGCAGAATACCGACCGACGCGGAGTTCGATTGCAGCACGGCGGTGATGAGAATGCCGATGAGTATGCCGAGGATCGGGTTTTCAAACATCGTCATGAGATGCAGAAACGCTTCGTTTTCCTTGAGCGGGGAGACGGCGCTCGACATCGCCTGCATGCCGTACATCAAAACGGCAAAGCCGAGGAGAATGTCGCCCACATGGCGCTTCTCGGAGGTCTTGCCGAGCATGCGCAGCAGAATGCCCGCAAGCGCGGCGATTGCAGTGATCGTAGAGGAGCTCAGAAGCGCGAGCGCGTCGCTGCTGCTGATGTAGGAAAGGCAGAGAATCCAGCCGGTCACCGAAGTGCCGAAGTTCGCACCGAGAACGATACCGATGGCCTGCGTGAGCTTCATCATGCCCGAGTTCACGAAGCCGACGACCATCGCCGATGTGGCGGATGAGGACTGAATGACGGCCGTGACCGCCGTGCCGAGCAGAACACCCTTGAGCGGGGTGTTGGAGAGACGATAGAGAATGATCTCCAGCCGCTGTCCCGCCACGAGCTTCAGACTGTCGCCCATAACGCCCATGCCGAACAGGAACAGCGCCACGCCGCCAAGCAGCGAAAGAACATTTCCGATACCCAATTCGATCCATCCCTTACATTGTATTTTTCCCAAATTATACTTCCACTCTACAATACAAAGGTTAAATCGAAAAGCAAACGAATGTTAAATCCATGTTAAATGGACTTTACAAATACTATGCGCACGGTTGCACGGAACAGAGAAGTGTTATGGCAACACCGCACAATGTCGTCCGCGGCGCTTTACGGAAATTTTGCTCGCATATCGCTCTTGCCGAATTATGCGGTATTGCTCTATAATGCAGACAAACGATATCGAAATTTCCGGGAGGTGCATATGAAAGAAACGAAGATCGACGCGGTCTCGCTTATCGAGAACGAGACAAAGTCGTGCGAAAAGGGGCCGGAGTTCCTGACGGCGGAGGCCACCGCCCCGGTGCTTCGCGTCCATCGGAGACTGCCGATCTACCGCCGCACTCCGCTCGTGCGGCTCGACGGCATGGCGAAACGGCTCGGCGTGCACGCCGTATTCGTGAAGGACGAATCGAAGCGCTTCGGGCTCAACGCCTTCAAAGGACTCGGCGGGCTTTACGCCCTCATGTGCATCGTGTGCGAAAAGCTCGGGCTGGATGTGAACGAAACGGACTTCGCCGAGCTGAAAAAGAGCGAGTATGCGGATGCGATCCGCAAAATGGTCTTTGTCACCGCTACGGACGGCAATCACGGCAAGGGCGTTTCGTGGGCGGCGGGGCAGCTCGGGTGCGAAGCGCATGTCTATATGCCTGCCGGCTCGTCGGAAGCGCGTGCGCAGGCCATCCGGGATGTAAACCCTGCCGCCGGAGTGCAGATCACATCGCTCGGCTACGACGATGCCGTGCGCTTTGCCGCCGCGCAGGCGGAAAAGTACGGTTGGACGCTCGTGCAGGACACAAGTTGGGACGGCTATGAGGACATTCCCCGCCGGATCGTGCAGGGATACACCACCATGGCCGCGGAAGCGTGCGAGCAGCTGCGCGAAGCGGATCTCGCTCCGACCCATGTCTTCGTGCAGGCGGGTGTCGGCGCCATGGCGGGCGGCGTGGTCGGATATCTTGCCAATGTCTATGAGGGCATCCGACCGAAGTTCGGCATCGTGGAGCCGGAGAGCATCGCCTGCATCTACGCCTCCGCCAAAGCGGGGGACGGCGCCTCGCACGCAGCGGTCGACCAAAAGCCCACGATCATGGCCGGCCTGAACTGCGGTGAGCCCTGCACCCTGACATGGCCCATCCTGCGCGACTTCGCCGACTGGTACATCATGTGCCCCGACTGCATCACCGCCTACGGCATGCGCACTCTGGCTCACCCCGCCGCCGGGGACGAAGCCGTCATTTCCGGCGAGAGCGGTGCCGTGACCGCCGGTCTCCTGAACACCGCCGGACTTCCGAAGTACGCGGAGCTCCGAAAAAAGCTCGCCCTGGACGGGAACTCCGTCGTTCTCCTCTTCAGCACCGAAGGCGACACCGACCCCGAAAGCTACCGCGAGATCATCGAAGAGGGCAAATACCCGATGCCCGAAGCACACTGGCTTTTCACCGAACACACGCTATGATAAAGCTCTCACCGAGAAAGGAGATCATACCATGAAAATCATCAGCACGACAAAAGCACCCGGGGCGATCGGGCCTTATTCGCAGGGCTACGCTGCCGGCGGGTTCGTTTATACTTCCGGACAGATCCCGGTAGACCCGGCGAACGGCACAATGCCCGAAGGCATTGAGGCGCAGGCTGAGCAGAGCTGCAAAAATGTGCTCGCCGTTCTCGAGGCGGGCGGCTGCGGCGCGGAGAAGGTCTTCAAGACCACCTGCTTCCTCGCGGACATGGGCGACTTCGCCGCATTCAACACGGTGTACGCCAAGTATTTCCCCTCGAACCCCGCACGCTCCTGCGTTGCCGTGAAGACGCTGCCCAAGGGAGCCCTGTGCGAGATCGAAGCCATCGCCGAGCTCTGAAAAACATCCGAATTTTCGTTTGCTGAAAAGCCTCGCGGAATTCCCGCCCGCAGCCTTTCAAACGAGAGCCCGGCAAGCTCGTGCGGCAGAGCGCGGACGAGTACACCGAAAAATTCGCCGCCGCGTCCATCAAACCGGTGCCGACGCTCCCGGACACGGAGACAATCGTGTGCGCGGACGGGCGGCTTTTGCGGCGAACACTTGACAATTTCCTCGGCAATGCCGTAAAGTATGCACAGGCGGGAACGCGCCTGTACATCGACCTCGCGGACAGCGCGAACGAAACGGTACGGACGCTCAAAAACATTTCCCGCAAACCGCTCAACATTCCGGCGGAGGAACTCCTCGAGCACTTCGCGCGCGGCGACTCCTCACGCCACACGGACGGGAGCGGGCCAGGGCTGTCCATCGCATCGTCCCTCATGGAGCGGATGGGCGGACGCCTCACCCCACAGCCGGATGGCAACCTATTCAAGGCCATCCTCACATTCCCGAAAAAGAGCGAGTCTTAAGGCAGCGGCACCGAATATCGTCTGCGGTGCTGTCTGCGTGAACCGAGGCTGTATCGCAATGAAAAAAATTCGCGCTATCCTGTGTGTCCTTCTGACCGTGTTCCTTGTCGGCTCGGCGGCGCCCGGCACGCTCGCTGCGGACAATCCGCAGATCGACACCACGCACGCGGCCATGCTCGTCGCCTTGGGCGATGACGGGGAGCAGACGGTGCTCTATGAAAAGAATGCGGACGAGCGGATGTACCCCGCGTCGCTCACGAAGGTCATGACGGTGCTCCTCGCCGTCGAGGACATCGAGGCGGGCAAGCTCTCCCTCACCGATCCGGTCACGGCGCAGACGGGCTTTGACTATGACCTCATCTCCGCGGGCAGCAGCGTGTACATCGTATCGGGAGAGACGATGACGCTGGAGAATTATCTCTACTGCGCGATGCTATCCTCCGGAAACGATGCGTGCAATGTGATCGCTCAATATGTCGGCGGCACGATCGCGGACTTCATTGAGCGCATGAATACCCGCGCCGCCGAGCTCGGGTGCACCGACACGCACTTTGCCAATACACACGGCCTCCCGAACGAAGGCCACTACACCACGGCGCGGGACTTCTCGCGCATCGCGTGCGAGGCGGCCTCGCACGAGCTTTTCATGACCATATGCAATACGGTGACCTACACCGTGCCCGCAACGAACCTCTCCATCGAGCGCACGCTCTCCAACTCCAATTCGCTCATCAACCCCTCCAATCCGCTCTACCCGGGCGATTGGGGCTATGAATACGCCAAAGGCATCAAGACCGGCCACACGACCGCCGCCGGCTACTGCCTCGCCTCGAGCGCGGAAAAGGACGGTATGCGGCTCGTCTCGGTCGTCCTCAAGTGCGACTCCTATACGCAGACGGATGGCACCGTCTACTACGGCCACTTCGCCGACACGCGCACCCTCTTTGAGTGGGGCTTTGAAAACTACCGGCAGCAATACACCCACGGCCGCATCACCGGTTTCATCGACACGATCACGCGCACCGCGAAAGCCGGAGCCTCCGCATTTCTTGAGATCCTTGCGGGAAATGCCGTATAAATTTTCGAAGGACGGGAACCAAAAGGCCCCATCCTTCGTCTATGGTTATATAGCGAAAGAAGGAAACTCCCTATGAACATGAAGAAAATCACCTGGCTGATCGCCCTTATGCTGTGCGTGTCGCTCCTCGCGGGCTGCGCGGAGAGCGGGACGGCCGCTGCGACCGAACCCACCGCGACGCCTGTCGCCGCCACCGAAGCGCCGACCGCGACGCCCCAACCGACGGCCACGTCGGAAGCTTCCGCCACGCCGGAACCGACCGCCACGGCCGCACCCGTAACGGCGCAGCAGAACGGCCTTTACGACATCCTCTGCGACCTCATGCAGAACTACTATCCCGGCACGGCCGGCAGCTCTCTAACCGGCGCGCGCATCGCCGCGCAGATGGTGGAGTTCTGCATTGCCAACGGCACGGATGCCGTGCGCGCGGGCGCCATGGCGTATGAGACCTCCGACACCGACACTCTCACAGCCTACCTCAGCCGCATGTACGAGACCGCCATGGGCCTCTACGGCGACTACGGCAAGGGTCAGCTCTCGGACGGCGGCTTCACGCCGAGCTATTACCCCTACACCGCCAGGCAGGTGCGCGATACCTACACCGCCGTGTATGACGGCCTAAGCCTCGGCTACGCCCTCCCCATGATCGTGCGCATCTACACCCCGAATGTCAATGAAGACGGCTTCCGCGTCACCTCGATGGTGATCGAGTCCGGCAGCATCGACGCCGGATCGCTCACGAGCCTCATGCAGGACTTCCTGTGGGAGAACGGCGAAGCCATCAACTCCGTCAGCGTTGATGCGGAAGGCCACATCACCGCGGATATGAACGAAGCCTTTGCCTCAACTGTGCGCTCCCTGGGCACGAGCGGCGAGTACTGCTATGTCGGCGGCCTCGTCAACACGCTCCTCGACGCCTTTGACGGCGAGGATGTCACACTCACCGTGCAGGGCTCGGTGTTCGAGACCGGCCACCAGATCTACAACTACGCCATTACCCGCTATGAGGAGAACGAGCAATGAATAAAAAGCTCACGGCTCTCGTCCTCTGTGCTGCGCTGATGCTCGCTCTTACGGCCTGCTCGGCCGCCGTTGCGGAAACGACCCCGACGGCCGCACCGGCGGTCACCGATGCAGCGACCGCCGTGCCCACGGCCGAGACGGCTGCCTCTCCGGAAGCTGCGGCAGAGCCTGCGAGCAGCGCGAGTGCCCCAGCGGTATCCGTACAGACGGAGAGCGAGACGATCTATTCGGACGACGGCACCACGGCACTGCTCGAGTATTCCAGCGCGCAGTCCGGCGTCTTCTGGCCGGGACACGAGGATATCGCCTCCGCCGTCAACGCGCTCCTCGCCGAGGACGCCGCACTTTTCGCCGGCGGCGCATCGCAGAGCGAAGGAAACCTCAGCGGCAAGGAGAGCTACATCACCTCCGCCAAAGAGTACTGCGCCTCCGACAGCGGATCCTTTGAAACCTACGCCCTGCAGCGTGCGGTGCAGGTCACGCGCGCGGACAGCGCGGTGCTCACCGTCACCTATATCGACTACACCTATGCCGGCGGCGCGCACGGCTATACCGGTCTCTCCGGCCACAGCTTCGATATGCGCACCGGCAAGGAGCTGACGCTCGAAGATCTCCTCACATCGGACACCGACTATGACACCTTCCTCGCCGCCGCATCGGAGCGTGCCAAGGATCTGAGCTGCTCCGGCGCATATTACGGCACAGGCTTCTTCGACGGCTATGAAGATTCAATCTCCGGCCTCTTCCGCACAGGCAACTGGTATTTCAACGATGAGGGCCTCGTCATCATCGCCAACCCCTACGAGCTCGCCTCGTATGCCGACGGGAGCCTGGAGTTCACGCTCTCCTACAGCTGGCTGCGCTATAACGGCGTTGCCGAGGAATATCTCCCCGCCGAAAGCGCGGCAGACGGCAAGCTCTCCGGCGAGATCCGCTCGAGCGCGGACGACGCCGCCTACTACTGGGACGACAATACTGACGGCACCGGCGCGTGCGTAACATTCACCGCCTCCGGCACGGTGGAGAATGTCCACATCCGCACCCTCACATACCTTGAGTATTCCAACAAATTCATCGAGGGCGACACCTGCTTCTATGCCGGTGCCCTCTCGGACGGCGAGAGCCTGTGCGTGCAGACCTGGATCCCCGACACGATGCCGACCCTCTCCGTTTCCTGGCGCGATGCCGACGGCGAGCACACAAACTATATTGCCCAGAGCGGCATGGACGGCTCGCTCGTTCTCATGCGCAGCGATGAGTTTTCGATCCTCCCGGTGAGCCTCTCCGGCCAAAGCAGCTTCAGCTATGATGTGAACGGCGACGGCATCGCCGAGGAGATCCGCACAACGGTCGAAGGCACGAACGACCTGAACACCTACACCGTCTCCGTAGACGGCAAAACGATCTCCCGCGACAACATGGCCGACGGCGACCGCTATGACCTGTGGCTGTGCGACCTCAACAACGACGGCGTGTGCGAGATCTTCTTCTCCTCCGATTGGTATACGGAAGACTTCTATACCTGCGGCTGGTACGGCGACACGCTCGAGCCCATCGCCTTCACCGGCATCTCCCGCTTCGGCTCCGACCCGAACGCCGTTTCGTACTCCGTCGACGGACGCATCGAGTTCAGCGCTCTCACCCCGGTGCTCGGCGCCTACTACTATCAGCTCGGCACCTACGGCGCGTTCATCCCGCTGGAGCTCTCCGCGGACGGCTATATGCAGCCGGCCGTGAGCTTCTGGACATACTCCGCCAACGACTACTGGCTCACCGTAAAGAAAGCGCTGCCCGTCTCGATCGACGGCGTCGGCGCCTCAGAGATCGCCGCGGGCGAGAAGATCCTCATCACCGGCACGGACGGCTTCCGGACCGCCTTCCGCACCGAAGACGGCCGCACCGGCACATTGTCCGTATCCTACAGTGCCGCCAACTCCGCCTGGACCATCAACGGCGAACTCGAAGACACCTATTTCGATTTCCTCCCCTACGCCGGATAAAAGATTCGAATACATCCCGCCGCGCTCTGTCAGCAAGACCGAACGCGGCGGGATTTTTGTCGGGGCGGTGGGGGAGGGATGACGCGATGATTCGCTGTATTAATTGATTACCCGACACTTTGTTCAGAAAAAGCTGTTGCGTTGCAGCAATGAATCGGGTATAATATTTTCTACAACTTGGAATCGTTTCCAAGACTTGCGGAAATTACTCGAAAGGGTTGAAAAATAACATATGATGTATTCCCCTCAGGATCTGCTGAACACGACCGAGTCGCTGCTCAAGTACGATGAGGACGAGCGCCTTGCCGAGGCCTCGCCCCGGCATCTGCACAACGCGCTCGGCCGCGCGGTGATGATCGCCGTGGCGGACAACTGGGCCAAGTCCCGTACGCGCCGCGCCGGAAAGCGCAAGGCGTTTTATCTCTCCGCCGAATATCTCATCGGGCGCCTCGTGTACAGCAACCTCTTCAATCTCGGCATTCTCGACGAAATGCGCCGCGCCTTTGTCGAGCGCGGTGTCGACCTCGCGTGCTTCGAGGAGATCGAAGACGCGGCTCTCGGCAACGGCGGCCTCGGCCGTCTCGCCGCGTGCTATATGGACAGCGCCGCCACCTGCGGTGTGCCGCTGAGCGGCTACGGTCTGCGCTACCGCTTCGGTCTCTTCAAGCAGAGCCTTGAAGACGGCGCGCAGAAGGAGACCGCCGACGACTGGGAGAAGTTCGGCGACCCGTGGAGCTACCGCCGCGAGAAGCACACCGTGAAGGTGCACTTCGCCGACCAGACCGTGCTCGCCGTGCCGTACGACACGCCGGTCATCGGCTATCAGACCGACAATGTGGCCACGCTGCGCCTGTGGCAGTGCGAGGCCGAGCAGGAACTCGACTTTGATGCTTTCAACCGGCAGGACTACGAGCACGCGCTCACGGAGAAAAACCGCGCCGAAGACATCACGCGCGTGCTCTATCCGAACGATACCACCCGCGAGGGCAAGCGCCTGCGCATCAAGCAACAGTACTTCCTCTCGAGCGCCTCGCTGCAGGACATCCTGCGTGCCTACAAATCGTCCGGCAACGGCAATCTGAACCGCCTCGGCGAGTTCGCCGCCGTGCAGCTCAACGATACGCACCCCGCCATGTCCATTCCCGAGCTCATCCGCCTGCTCATGGCGGAGGGCTTCGACTTCGACCGCGCCTTTGACATCACGCGCAGCGTCTTCTCCTATACGAACCACACAGTCATGGGCGAAGCACTCGAGTGCTGGGATATGGATCTCCTGCGCAGCGTTGTGCCCGAGATCTGCGATATCCTCGAGAAGATCGAGGAGCGGCTGCAGCGCGAGCTGCCCGGCGCGGGGCTGCACGTTATCTTATCTGCGACGGCCGCGCCCGCATGGCGGACCTGTCCGTCTATATGTCGCGCAAGGTAAACGGCGTCACGGAGATCCACAGCGAGATCCTCCGCCGCGACCTCTTCCGCGCGTGGAACGAAAAATACCCCGGCCGCATCGTGAATGTGACGAACGGCATCACGCCGCGACGCTGGCTCGGCCTGTGCGACCCCGAGCTCACCGAGCTCATCCGCAGCGAGATCGGCGAAGGCTTCCTGCGCGACCTCGACCGCATCGGGTATCTGCGCGAGCACATCACCGACGATCTCGCCGTGCGCTTCAATGCGGTCAAGAACCAAAAGAAGAAGCAGCAGATCTCCGAGCACATCCGCGCCGTCGAGGGTGTGGACATCCCCGCCTCGTTCGTGTTCGATGTGCAGGTCAAGCGCGCGCACGAATATAAGCGCCAGCTCATGAACGCCCTGTGCCTCGCCGACTTCTATTTCGAAGTGAAGAACGGCGGCCTCGCCGATATGCCCGCGGCGGCGTTCATCTTCGGCGCCAAGGCGGCGCCCGGCTACCGTCGCGCGAAAGCGGTCATCCGCTACATCAACCGCCTGGCCGAGCTCGTGAACAACGACAGCGCCGTCAACGGCAAAATGCGCATCGTATTCGTGCAGAACTACAACTGCTCCTACGCCGAGAAAATCATCCCCGCGGCGGACATTTCCGAGCAGATCTCCCCGGCGGGCACGGAAGCCTCCGGCACGGGCAACATGAAGCTCATGCTCAACGACGCCGTGACGCTTGGCACACTCGACGGAGCGAATGTAGAGATCGTGCGGCAGGCGGGGGAGGAGAACAACTACATCTTCGGCGGCACCGTGGAAGAGAACAACGCCGTGCGCGATACCTACGACCCCAAAGCACTCTACGAGTCCGACAGCCGCATCCGCCGCGCGCTCGACACGCTCATCGACGGCACCGCGGCGACAGACGACGACCAGAGAGAGCTCTACGACGCCATCCTCTGCGGCGCGAGCTGGCACCGCCCGGATAACTATTTCATCCTGCGCGACTTCAAGAGCTACCGCGAAGCACGCCTGCGCGCCCTGACCGATTGGAAGGACAGCATCGCCTTTGGCAAAAAGTGCCTTCGAAACATCGCCGCCGCCGGCATGTTCTCCTCCGACCGCGCCATCCGCCAATACGCCGAAACCATCTGGGATCTCTGATCCATCAAGTCTTCCTATAATGGTCCCCCCCTGTCCAGACCAAATTCAAAAAAATTATCATGAACCAGATAATACCATATCGATCCATTCTGTTTCCTGAGCCGACAGTTCATTCCTTCGCGGCAGCAGCTGCCCTGCGGAGCAGGGTTGCCTTGACAGGCTGAAGATGGCTGGTACAATGGTCGGGCGAGGTGCCTGGATTTTGCTTTGATCCACTCCGCACCCTCGCCACAGCAGATTAACCAGCCAGGTTCAGACTGTCAAGGTCAGCGGATGGCGGTGCAAAACGGCTTTGATATACGCTTTCAGGCGTATTGTAGTCCAGCACCTGGTGAGGCCGGACAGTGTTGTACTGCTGAATGTATGCGCCGATTGCCCTGCGCAAGGCTTTGGGATTTTCGTATTCGTTGATGTATATTTTTTCGGTCTTCAAACTACGAAACCAGCGTTCAATCATCACATTATCCGCCCAGCGGGATTTTCCGTCCATACTCTGCCGGATGTGAAGCTCCTTCAACAGCGTTTTGTAAGCGTTGCTGGTGAACTGACAGCCCTGATCGGAGTTTAGAATTGCGGGCATCCCGTGAGCTGACACAGCATCCTTGACTGCTTGAATCACATAGATGGTGTCCAACGTGTCGGACAGGTTCCAGCCAACGATCATGCGACTGTACCAGTCGATAATGGCGGTCAGGTACATATGGCTGTGCTGCATTTTGATGTATGTGATGTCGATTGACCACACCTGATTTGGTAAGAAAACCGCCTTATTTCGCAGTAAATATGGCACAATTGTCTCCTGAAAGTTTCGTCTTGACAGATTTGCTTTGGGATAGATTGCTTGTCCCCATCTCGCCCATGAGCCGACGAACCAGCTTTCTGCCCACAGAAAAGCCTTCATTTTTGAGCAGCCTGACCAGTTTCCTGGTGCCGACTCCGGGCATCTGGGTGTGCCAGTAGTCAATTCTGGCCATGATTTCCTCGCGGCGTAACCGTTCGGAATCCGACGGCTCTACAGGCTTATAGTAGACCTTGGACCGTTGGATGTGCAGCAGTTCGCACTGCCGCCGGATCGACAGATCACTGGTCGTCTGAAGGAAGCTTTGGGACGGGGTATCCAGCTTTTCGAAAGCAGCCCTGAAGAAAATCCCGTTCTAGCGTCAACTGCCCGATGGTTTTGAGCATCTGACTCTGGGTCTTCTTCAGAGCGGCCTCCTTTCTGCGGGCTTCCTTCGCCTGACGGTTGCTGTCAAATGCACGGCTGGCGTTTTCGAGAAACTCCTCTTTCCAGTTCAGCAGCATGTTCGGACTAATGCCGTTCTCGGCAGCGATTGTGTTCAACTCCTTCTCCCCTTGCAGCACCTCAATGACCAGCTTGGCTTTGTATTCCGAGTTGTACGTTCTTCGTGCCATGGTCTCGTCTCCTTTTTTCGTTTTTACTGTTTTTTACCATGTTCACGATATTTTTTCGAGTTGTGGTCTGAAATTATGGGACCATTATATCCCATGCAGGGGGGAAGACCGCACATAATGCATTACGATTTCGAATGTCTGTCCTTGACGGATTCGAACGAATACAATATAATTACCCTGCGGTGATGTGGGATTACCGCAGGAAAACGCTTTGAGAATTCAACAAAGAGAAAACAAGAAAATATTTAGGCAGCACCGGACGATCCGGCAAAGCGCCGTGCAGACGAAATTGTGCGGTGTTGTCTTACAAAAGGAGAATGGAGCATGGATAAGCAGACCAAGTCCAACATGCCTCTCGATGAGAGCAAGCTGTCCTTTGAGATCCCCCGCACCGACGAGCCGCGAGAGAAGATCCTCAAGCTCGGCGCTATGATCACCGACCGCATGGGCGCGAAGATCACAGGCAACGACCCCGAATACTGGGGCTTCGCCGGCGTCGTCACCGACGAGATGGCGGATGTCGCCCTCAAGATGAAGGTGCGTCAGCCCAAAACCACCGCGCAGATCGCCAAGCTCACCGGCAAGACCGAGGAAGAGCTCGAGAAGCTGCTCACCGAGATGGCGTACATCGGCATCGTGGAGTACAGCTGGGAAAACCTCGACGGCAAGAACCCGAACAACGAGAAGCGCTGGAGTGTGCCGCAGTACATCCCCGGCAGCGCGGAGTTCCTCAACATGCGCACCTCGCAGCTCGAGGAGCACCCGGAGCTCGCCGCCTTCTTTGAGCGCATGACCTTCCTGCCGCTCGAGAAGACAACCCCGATGGTTCCGCCCGGAGGCGCCGGCATCGGCATGCATGTCATCCCCGTGGAGAAGGCCATCGAAGCGGAGAGCAAATCCGTTTCCATCGAGCACATCTCCTACTGGCTGAAAAAGTACGACGGCGTTTACGCCGCATCCCCCTGCTCCTGCCGTATGTCCCGCGCCGTGCTCGGCGAAGGCTGCGGCGATGACCCCGAGAACTGGTGCATCGGCGTGGGCGACATGGCACGCTACCTCGTCGAGACCGGCCGCGGCCATTACATCACATACGATGAGGTCATGGAAACGCTGCGCAAGGCCGAGGAGAACGGCTTTGTCCACGAGATCACGAACATCGACGGCGAAGACAAGATCATCGGCATCTGCAACTGCAACGTGAACGTGTGCAACGCCCTGCGCACAAGCCAGCTCTTCAACACACCGAACCTATCCCGCAGCGCCTATGTTGCGCGTGTCGAGAGCGAAAACTGCGTCGCGTGCGGCCGCTGCGTGGAGACCTGCCCCGCCGGTGCCGTGAAGCTCGGCCAGAAGCTGTGCACCAAGGATGGTCCCATTCAGTATCCGCGCCACGAGCTGCCCGACGAAACGAAGTGGGGCCCCGAAAAGTGGGACATCAACTACCGCGACAATAACCGCATCAACTGCTACGATACCGGCACATCGCCGTGCAAAACGGCCTGCCCGGCTCACATTGCCGTGCAGGGCTATCTGAAGCTCGCCGCGCAGGGCAAGTACCGCGAGGCGCTGCAGCTCATCAAGCGCGAGAACCCGTTCCCCGCCGTATGCGGCCGCATCTGCAACCGCCGCTGCGAGGACGCCTGCACCCGCGGCACCATCGACCAGGCCGTCGCCATCGACGAGGTCAAGCGCTTCATCGCGCAGCAGGATCTCGATGCCGCCACGCGCTTCATCCCCGACAAGGTCATCCCCCGCACCGAGGGCAAGTTCTCAGAGAAGATCGCCATCATCGGCGCCGGCCCCGCCGGTCTCTCCTGCGCCTACTTCCTCGCGGAAAAGGGCTACCGCCCGACCGTGTTCGACAAGGCCTCCCGTCCCGGCGGCATGCTCATGAACGCCATTCCGAACTTCCGCCTTGAGAAGGAAGTTGTGGAAGCCGAGATCGACATTCTGCGCGAGATGGGCGTGGAGTTCCGCTGCGGCGTGGATGTCGGCAAGGATGTCACCATCCCCGAGCTGCGCGAGCAGGGCTACAAGGGCTTCTATGTCGCGGTCGGTCTGCAGGACGGCGGCAAGCTCCGCGTCCCGGGCGACGATGCCGATGGCGTAATGTCCGGCGTGGAATTCACGAAGAAGGTCAACCTCGACCCGACAACGAAGCTCTCCGGCAAGGTCGTCGTCATCGGCGGCGGCAACATCGGCTCCGATGTGGCGCGCACCGCCGTTCGCTGCGGTGCCGAGAGCGTCACGCTCTACTGCCTCGAGGCGTACGATGAAATGCCCATGGGCGTCGAAGACCGCACCGAGTGCGAGCGCGACGGCATCACCGTCCGCGCCGGCTGGGGACAGACCGCCATCGAGACCGAAAACGGCCTGGTCAAGGCCATTTCTTTCCGCAAGTGCCTCTCCGTCCGCAACGCCGAGGGCCGCTTCGCTCCCACATTCGACGATGCCGAGACCGAGACCGCCGAGGCGGACACCATCCTCTACTGCATCGGCCAGCACCCCGACTGGGGCACCCTGCTTGAGGGCACGAAGGTCGAATTCAATCCCAACGGCACCGTGAAGGCAGACCCGCTGACCTACCAGACCGCCGAGCCCGACATCTTCGTCGGCGGGGATGTCTACACCGGCCAGAAGTTCGCCATCGACGCAATCGCCGCCGGCAAGGAAGGCGCCATCTCCCTGCACCGCTTCGTGCAGCCCAACACGAGCCTGACCATCGGCCGCAACCGCCGTCAGTTCATCGAGCTCGACAAGAAGAACGTTCTCATCGACATCAATAATTTCGACAATACCCCGCGCCAGCGTCCCGGCTACAACGAGGAGCTCCGCCGCACCATGAAGGACGGCCGCCTCGCTTTCACCGAGGAGCAGGTCAAGGCGGAGACCGCCCGCTGCCTCGGCTGCGGCGCTTCCGTCGTCGACCCGAACAAGTGCCTCGGCTGCGGCGTGTGCACGACCCGCTGCGGCTTTGATGCCATCCATCTCCACCGCGAGCGCCCCGAGTGCAGCACCATGGTGCGCAGCGAGGACAAGATGAAGGCTATTCTGCCGTACATGATCAAGCGCGCCGTGAAGATCAAGCTCAAAGGCAAGAAAGGCTGAGCATGCACGAGCTGGGGATCGTATTCCATCTCATAAAAACCGTCGAGCGCGTGGCGAAGGAGAATGCCCTGCAGCAGGTCTCCTCCGTAACGCTCGAGCTCGGCGAGGTATCCGGTGCCGTTCCGCACGAGCTCGTGTCCTGCTGGGACTGGACGGTCGCGCAGAAGGAGCTGCCCATGAAGGGCGCAAAGCTCGTCATCGAGACTATCCCCGCCGTAACGCTGTGCGAGAGCTGCGGTGAGACCTACGCCACCGTGCCGAACGGACGCACCTGTCCGCTGTGCGGCAGCGAGGACACCGTGCTCGCACGCGGCAATGAAATCACACTCAAGGAAATCGAGGCGTGCTGACTATGGACAATGTCCGCGTGATAGAAATCAAGCAGAGCGTGTTTGCGGATAACGACCGCGAGGCCGACCGCGTCCGCGCCCGTCTCAAGGGGGAGAAGACATTCCTCCTCAACCTCATGTCCTCGCCCGGCAGCGGCAAGACGACCACGCTCCTGCGCACACTCGAAACGCTCAAAGATGAGATGCGCATCGGCGTCATGGAAGCTGACATCGATTCCGATGTGGATGCGCGCACGATCGCCTCGGCGGGCGTGAAGAGCATCCAGCTCCACACGGGCGGCATGTGCCACCTCGATGCGTGCATGACCGAGCAGGGTCTCGACGAGATCGAAACGCCGGACCTCGATATGGTCGTGCTCGAAAATGTTGGTAACCTCGTGTGCCCCGCAGAGTTCGATACGGGCGCGGTGAAGAATGCCATGATCCTCTCCGTCCCGGAGGGCCACGACAAGCCGCTCAAGTATCCGCTCATCTTCACTGTGTGCGATGCGCTCATCATCAACAAGATCGATGTGCTGCCGTACTTCGACTTCAACATGGATAAGGTGCGCGAATACGCCCTCCGCCGCAACCCGAAGCTCGAGATCTTCCCCATCAGCGCCAAGACCGGCGAAGGCGTCGACGCCTGGTGCGACTGGCTCCGCCGCCAAGTCGGCGACTGGAACGCCTGAACGACGCAATGCAAAAGCGCTGCCTCATGTGACTTGCATCACTTGAGACAGCGCTTTTTCCGTATGCGGTTTTATTTCGTTGTTTCGTAGTCGCGGATGATATCCTCAAAGTAGGTGCTGCGGACGATCTCTTCCACGGGCTCCTCGGTCTGCGTGCGGAGCGACTCGAAGAGGCGGCTGTGTGCGGCAACCAGCTCATCGCCGCGGCCGATGGTGATCATGTTGGTGACCGTATGGTAGCGGACGGCGTGCGTGAGCGTACGCACCACGCGGCTGATCTTGTCGGCGAGCGGGTTGTCGCCCATCTGCGACATCATGTTGTGGAAGCGGTTGTCCACATCAAAGAAGCGGTCGACCTTCTCCGCATCCGTCGCATCCGAGGCGATGACCGCCTTCATCTCCTCCAGAATGTCACGCAGTGCCCGGGCGTCCTTCTCGTTGTACTTCGCTGCGGCGAGGCGCATTGTGCCGACCTCCACCATCTCGCGCAGCTCCATGAGGTGCTCAAAGGAGTCCTGATTGAGAATGATGCCGTAGATCATCGGATCGATCATGCTCTCCTGAAATCCGCTACACACGAATGTACCCTCGGCACGCTTGCTCTCCAGTACGCCGAGATAGGCGAGGATCTTGATGGCCTCACGCACCGAACTGCGCGCCACGCCCATCGATGCGGCCAGTTCCGGCTCCGGCGGGATGCGGTCGCCGGGTTTGAGCTCCCGGTTCCGGATGGCGTCCGTCAGGCAGTTGATAACGCTCCGCACCACGGACTCCTGTTTTAAATTTTTCACATACCCCGGGGTCTCGCCCATGCCGTGTGTCTCCTTCCGTGTCCGACAATTCGAATTTCTATGGGTTGATTGCATAATGAAGTTGGACAGCTAAGAAAAAATCCATAGTGATTTTCCCATGCATGGTAGAATGAAGTTTGCACACAACATCTGCCAAGGGAGGGCAATCACTAT
>CAVGGQ010000043.1:0-18088 GCA_963628785.1 Oscillospiraceae bacterium
GAGCAGCAGCTTCACTCCGGTGTATCTCAACTGCATGGACAAAGATCAGAACACCAGTTATACGCACTACGCCGGCGATGCCGTCTCCGTCACCGTTACCCCGAAGGTCGAGACGATGAGCGTCACCGTCTCCGTGCAGGGCAATAACCGCAACAGTGCTTTTGCGGATCTGAGCAAGGCTTCCTACACCTGCAATACCACCGACGGCAAAACGGCTCTTGACGCCGTGACAGAAACTCTTACCGCAAACAAATACAGCTACGAGGGAACCGCGTATCTGAGCAGCGTCACGAGTCCCGACGGCGTAAAGCTCGGCGGCGGCGATACGGCCTACGGCCCGTGGTCCGGCTGGATGTACTCTGTTAACGGCACCGAAGCGACCGTCGGCCTGGGAGATTATACGCTCGCAGACGGCGACGCGATCGATCTCTACTATGTTGCCTGCCCGACGGCAACCGGCGACCACACATTCAACGCCTCCGGCAAGTGCACCATGTGCGGCCTTCAGAAAGAGGGCAAGTACACTCTGACGATGGCCGATGACAAGACCGCGAAGGTCGGCGAGGAAGTTTCGGTCGGCGTGACCGTCGGCTACAATACGGACGCCGTCACCTCCTTCAACGCCGTTGACATGACCTTCACCTATGATTCGACCAAGCTCGAATATGTCTCCGTCAGCGATACCACGAATTACATTGTCGGCACATCGGACGGCAAGGTCCATGTCCTGGGCTACGGCGATGCGAAAGCTCTCGGCGAAGCCTTCTCCCTCACTTTCAAGGTGATCGGTGCCGCGACCGAAGGAACGCTCGTCACCGCGACCAGCGCGAAGATCGACGAGTACAAGAACTCCGTATCTTTCGACGCTCCCCAAGCGGAGCTCCTCAAGGCTTCCACCAAGATCACCACGGCTGCCGTTTATACTGTCACTCTGCCCAACATCTTCACCGGCGAGACCACCGTGGACGACGGTGCGGATTACACCTTCAAACCGAGAGATGCCGACCACTATGACTACGGCACCGTGAGCGCCACCGTGGGCGGCAAGACGGTCGAAGTCACCAAAAATGCCGACGGCAGCTACACCATCGAGAACGTGACCGGCAATATCGTCGTGAGCGGCACGAGAACGGCGAAGCAGTACAGCGTCACCGTGTCCGGCACCGGCAAGGACGATGTGACGGCAGCCGACAAGGCAACCTACTGCGAGGACTACTCCTTCACGCTCAAGAACGCCGAGGGCTACAGCTACACCGTGACCGTGACGGTCGGCGGCAGCACCGTGGTTCCCACTGTTTCGAGCGGAACATACACCATCGCCAGCACCGATGTGACCGGAGCGGTCACTATCAGCGTGACGAAGAGCGCAGCACCGGCCGCGACGACGCAGATCACCTTCTCCGGTGACGGCGCAGCCGATGTTGTCGGCGGCACGACGCAGACCGCGACGAACGGCAAGGACTTCACCTTCGAGATCACGAAGGACAGCGGCTATGACTACACCGCCAAGCTCAACGGCGAAACGCTCACTCCGGGCACCGACGGCAAGTACACCATCCCCGGCACGAGCATCAACGGCACGGCTCTCACCGTGACGATCGAGAAGACCATGAGCGCCGGCAGTGTGAACGTGCAGAAGTATGTGAAACTCGACGGCACCTCCATGTGGCTCGTGTCCGTGAGCGGCACACCGGGCGAAGGCAAAGTCTTCACCTACGGCGGCCAGCCGATGTACAAGAGCGGCAAGTACGCCGATGATGGCTCCTATGTCTATCTCGTGATCGCCGAAACGCTCACGAAGGAAGAGGCCGCAAAGAACGTGGCCGCTGCAAGCGGCAGCACTGCCGGAACGGTCGACTACTCGGGCGATGTCAACGGCTCCAAGAAGACCGACATTAACGATGCCCAGCTCGTTTACGACATGTACAACGCGCGCTATGCGGACTTCACCGCCGTCACGATGTATAAGTTCCTGTGTGCCGATGTCTCCGACAGCACGCCGGACGGCACCACCCTCCTCAACGTGAACGACGCCGTCTACATCGTGAACCTCCTCAAGTAATTGTTCTTTCCCGCAAAAATCCCTTCCTCCGCAATTTGCGGGGGAAGGGATCCCCGCGGAGACCGACTCATGCCGCCGAAATGCGGCGGTATGGGTGAGTTCCTGCGATAACAATGATTTTAAGAGGTGCTCCTATGAAAAAATGCAAAAGACTCGCAGCCCTGACCCTGGCGGTCATGCTTATTGCCGTATGCATGATCCCCGCCGCGGCTGTGGACAACTCCATGAAGTTCAACTTCGACCTGAGCGTGGACGGCCAGCATAAGAAGAATGTTCTCACCGGCGACATCGTCACGGTCGTGTTCACGCTTGAGCGCACCGACGCACAGAAGAACTTCACGGTCTACGGCGTGCAGAACGAGATCGAGTATGATCCCGAGTTCTTCGAATATGTCGAGGGCAGCTCCCTCCTCATGCCCGGCATCGACGAGTCGCAGATCGCGCTCGTGAACGGCAAGCAGCGCTTTTACATGAACTATCTCTCGCTCGGCGGCGGCACGGAATGGTCGGCATCGACGACGGTCGGCTCCATCCAGCTGCGCGTTATTGCCGAGACCGGCGTCTCGCATGTGTGCAGCAAGGCAAACTTCGTCTCCACCAAGGACGGCTACGATTACTATTCCGCCACAAAAGAGGATGTCACGGTCATCGTGTCTTCCGAGTGCATCATTCGCTTTGACTCTAACGGCGGCTCGGATGTGGAAGAGCTCCGCGTGCCGTACGGCGAGAAGATCCCCAAGCCCGACGATCCTACCCGCGAAGGACTCTACTTCTCCGGCTGGTACACCGACATCGAGCGCACACAGAAGTGGGACTTCGACACCGACACCGTGGACGGCAACATCACGCTGTACGCCGGCTGGAGCGAAACGCCGCTCGACGGCGATACCGGCGCATCCGGCGGATGGGGCTGGCTGTGGTGGCTCCTGCCGCTCCTCGGACTGCTGATCCTCATCCTCATCTTCCTGCGCCGCCGCGTCCGCTTCGAGACGTTCGGCGGCACGGATCTGGACGATGTGCGCGTCTGGCGCGGCCAAAAGATCAATGAGCCTGCCGCCCCGCAGAAGGTCGGCAAGCTCTTCACCGGCTGGTTCAAGGACGAGGAATGCACCGAGCCCTGGAACTTCGAAGAAGACAAGGTAAAGAAGAATATCACGCTTTACGTCCGCTGGAACTGAGGCAACACCGCACAATGTCGTCTGCGACGCTTTGCGGAAATTTTGCCTGCAAATCGCTCTTGCCAAATTATGCGTTTCTGCCGCAATAAACTTTCTTCCCGTGCCGGACGAAGAACGCTCCGGCACGGGACCGATGAAAGGACCCGAATCGATTGAACGATAACATATTAGCCCGCGCCCTCGGGCTCCTGCTCACGGCGACGCTCCTGTTCGGCTGCGTCTTTGCCGTGAGCGGCGTCGGCCGCACGGAGCCGCCGGACGAACGGGCGGACGATCCCGCGCAGCTGCAGCCGGAAGCCCTGTCCACAGAGCGCACCGACGGCTTTACGGCTTCGGACGATTCGGAGGAGGAGACGGAAGAGGAACCGCCCGAAGACGAACCGCAGCCGACCGCGGCCCCGGAAGAACCGGATCCGGCAACAGCGCCGGACGATGAAACAAAGCCCGAAGAGGACACCGAAAAGGATACGCCCGACGATACCGGCACGGATACCGACGACTCCGGCAAGGGAGACGGCGGCAACACCGGCGACGATGACGGCGGTGACGAGCCGGAAGGCCCGTACATCATCACGAACCTCGACCAATATGTGTCCGCGCCCGTCACACCCTCCATGCTGGAGAACGGCATGCTCGCCTTCACGGCGCGCGCCGCCGGAGGTACCGGGCTATCGCTCGAGGTGCGCTATCGCCACGCCGACGACAGCGGCAACGGCACTCTCCTCTATGTAAACGGCCGGCAGGACTATAAGACCGCACTCGAATTCGGACAGAACTATATCACCCTGATCCCCCGTCAAAACGGAAAAACGCTCGAATCGAAGCGCTACTCCATCCGTTACCGCCAGTCGGCGGACGAGGAAAATCCGGAATCCGGCGACCATCCACCGCAGATCCGCATGGCGTCCCCGGACGAGAGCGAGTGGCCCGTGGAAACGAGCAACCGCAACTTTGATTTTAACCTGAATGTCACGGATACGCACACCGGCAAACGCCTTCCCGCGAGCAACATCTCCGTCACAGTGCGCGACGCATCAGGAAAAACCATTGCCGCCACCGCCCACGGCTATTCCTATGAGCTCTGGCTCGAACGGCCGAACATCGGCGATGTGAATGTCTACACCATAACGGTCACGGCGTGGGACGAAGACGGGTGCTCCGCAAGCTACCGCTCCTATACGCTCACTTATGACGCCATCGACAGCGGCGATACGATCGGCACCGCGACCATCGTCATCGACGCCACCACCGTCGGCATGGGCATTCTCGATATCATCCCGGATGTCGAGGTGCGGCAGGATGTGAGCGCGGCGCAGATCGTGCTGGACGCTCTCACGGAATACAGCTACAGCGTAGATTATGCAGGCTCCGTGAAAGTCGGCTTTTATATCCGTTCCCTCAACAGCGGCGCCGTCAATACCGGCTCCGTGCCGGAAAAACTCTGGACGATGATCCAGCGTGACGGCATCGGCCTTATGGACAGCGGCACATCGGACAGTCTCGGCGAGTTCGACTATACGCGCGGCTCCGGCTGGATGTACTCCATCAACGGCGCCGTCTACGCCGACAAGGGCATGTCCGAACGCTATCTCCAAAACGGCGACACGCTCTACCTCCGCTTCACGCTTGCCTACGGCAAGGACATCGGCGGCTACGGTGTGACCGGCAGCTCCTACGGTGTATTTTCGGAATACTGCTATCGCTACATCGGCGGCGAGGAGATCTTCATCGGCCACGCCGAGATGGAAGAAAAAGAACGGGTGGAGCCCACGGAGACCGAACCGGGCTACATCCTTCGCGAATGCCCACGCTGCGGCGAACAGGAGAGGGAAGAGCTCCCCGCCGTGACTCCGAGCCCGGAACCGACGCCCGAGGAGCCGACCCCGACACCGGAGATTGATGCGACACCGCCGCCGGAGATCGAAACTACCCCCGCACCCGAACCGAGTGAAGACCCATCCAAACCGGAAGAACCGGAAGGAGAAGAATAGAATGAAGCGATTGAAAAAAGCGGCGGCGCTGCTGCTCTGCACCCTGTGCCTTGTGCAGTGCGTCTCGGCCGCATCCCCGGCGGAGAGTGCGGAAGATCTCGCCCTTTCCGCAGCCGGTGGACAGAAAAATCTCGCCGGAGTGAGCGGTGATCTGCTCTCTCTCGGCGAGGATTTTCCCGCCGGCACATCCATATGCGACTGGACGGCCATGGCCTTTTCCCTTCTCGGCATTGACGACACGGCAAGCTACCTTGCCGCCGAGAACGAATACATTTCTCAAAACTTTCCCGCACCCGAAAGCGGGCGGGAGCCGCTGGCCACCGAATGGCAGCGTGCGGCACTCACGGTGCGCGCTCTCGGCGGCGACCCGACCGCGTGCGGCACAGACGGCAAGATCGACCTGATCGCAGGCGGCATCTATGACTATTCCGGCGACACGCTCGGAAAACAGGGACTCAACGGCTGGATCTTTGCACTGATCGCCCTCGACAGCGGCGCGTATGAAATTCCCGACGGCAGCCGCTATACCCGCGAAGATATCCTCTCCGCTATTCTTTCCGCACAGGAGACGGACGGCGGCTTCGGCCTCGTGACAGGCTCCTCCGATACCGACATCACCGCCATGGCGCTGCAGGCACTCGCCCCGTACGCCGACGGCGAGGCCGCCGAAGCCATCGACCGCGCGGTCTCCTATCTCGCTTCCGTCCTTACGGACGAAGCCCTTTTCCGCTACGGCGACAGCCCCACGGCGGAGAGCTCCGCGCAGGTCATCATTGCGCTGTGCGCGCTCGGCATCGACCCGGAAGAGGATGCGCGCTTTGCAAAAAACGGCGTGAACATCCTCAACGCCCTCGTCGATACCTACCGCCGGTCGGACGGCAGCTATGCCCACACGCCCAACGATGCGGACGGCGACTTTATGGCGACGGAGCAGGTGATGCTCGCCTTCACCGCCCTGTGGAAGCTCCGTAGCGGCGCGGGACGGCTCTATGACTTCACCGCTGTACCGATCGCTGCCGCACCCGAAACCGGCACGCCGGTATATCTCATTGGCGCCACGGTCCTCGTGTGTGCGGCCGGCCTCACGGCGTTTACCGTAATGCGAAAGAAAAAGGAGAAATAAGCATGTACGAACTGACAGATAAAATTTGCTCGGAAATCAAAAAAGTCATTGTCGGCAAGGACGATGTGGTAAAGCACGTTCTCATGGCCATCCTTGTGCAGGGGCATGTTCTTCTCGAGGATGTCCCCGGCGTCGGCAAAACGACGCTCGCCATGGCGTTCGCCAAAACGCTCGGACTGCAGACTGCCCGCGTGCAGTTCACTTCCGACACCATGCCCTCCGACATTATCGGCTTTTCCGTATACGAAAAGAACACCGGCTCTCTCAGCTATAAGCCCGGTGC
This sequence comes from Oscillospiraceae bacterium, assembly GCA_963628785.1. Taxonomy (GTDB): domain Bacteria; phylum Bacillota; class Clostridia; order Oscillospirales; family Oscillospiraceae; genus Apopatocola. The sequence goes on from CAVGGQ010000043.1 coordinate 6,638, forward strand.
CGTTATGACGAACCTCCTCCTCGCGGATGAGATCAACCGTACCTCGAGCAAAACGCAGTCCGCGCTCCTCGAGGCCATGGAGGAAAAGCATGTGACGGTGGACGGCGTGACGCATCCGCTGCCCGAGCCGTTCATCGTGATCGCCACGCAGAACCCGGTCGGCTCTGCCGGCACCATGATGCTGCCGAACTCTCAGCTCGACCGCTTCCTCATGAAGCTCTCCATGGGCTATCCCGACCTTGAGAGCCAGACCGAGATCCTCCGCGAGCGCCACCACGAAAACCCGCTCGACAAGGTACAGGGCGTGACGGATGTCCAAACGCTCATTTCCCTCATCGACGAGGTGACGGCCGTGCATTTTTCCGACAGTGTGTATAGGTATGCGTCGCAGCTCGTGGAGCAGACCCGCCGAAGTGCCTTCATTACGCTCGGCGTAAGCCCGCGCGGTGCGCTGGCTGTCTGCCGCTCAGCCAAGGCCAATGCGTATCTGGAAAAGCGCGACTATGTGACGCCGGACGATGTGGCGAAAGTGTTCCCGTATGTGTGCTCCCACCGAATCATTCTCAACACGAAAGCCCGCCTCAACGAATATACGCCCGAACAGCTCCTCGGCAGCATCGTTACCGAAACGGAAAAGCCGGAGATCCGGGAGTTCCGCAAGTGATGCTGCATAGGATCACAGCCGTCGTATTGTGGGCGGCAGGTCTCGCGGCTCTTGCGGCGGGATGGATAGCGAGCGGTAGAGCTCTTCTGCTCGGCACGGCCATTGCCGTGCTGCTCCTGCCGTTCCTCTCGCTCGGCCTGCAGTACATGATCCGCCGCCATATCCGCATCTCTCTGAAGCTCGAACCGATGGTGCAGAAAGGCGCGGCGGCACAGGCCGTGCTCACGGTGCGAAACGATGCGCTCGTCAGCGCCGGGGCGGTCATTCGCCTGAAGACGCAAAACGCCCTCACGCACGAGGAGACCGTATCCGACCTGCACTGCACCGTACCGCCGCGCGGGAATGCTTCGCTTCGCGCACTCGTGCAGAGCACACGCTGCGGCCGCATCACCGTATCGGCCGAGCGCGTGAGTCTGTGCGATGTGTGCGGCTTCCTTACCGTACCGGTGAAAACAGAGCGCATTTCCGCCCGGACGACCGTTCTGCCGAATATGTTCCCCTCGGAGATCGCCCTGACGCTTTCCTCGGCCGTATCGGACGAGAGCGAGAGCTACGCACCCAACCGCCGCGGCGGCGACTTCACGGAAATCTTTCAGCTGCGCGAATATGCCCCCGGCGACAGCCTTCGCCGCATGCACTGGAAAATGACGGCGAAAACCGACCGCCTTATCGTGCGCGAGGGAAGCCTGCCTCTACAGCGCTCGCTCCTCGTCTTCTGGGATAAGACCGCCTCCAGAGCTATGCCCCCCGAAGCGGCGGACGCCCTGGCCGAGAGCGTTTCCTCCGTCTGTCAGGGTCTCAGCGAAGCGGGCTATGCCTATACGCTCGGCTGGAGCGCCGAGGAGAACATCGTTCTGGAAGAAACGGACGATACCGATAAGCTCCTCACTCTTCTCCCGCGCATGATATCCGATGCCCCCAAGGGCAATAGCGGGACGGCACAGCTCGCATCGTACGACACTAAAACGGCCTACGGACGCGTGCTGCTCTTCGCACACACCGTGCCGCCGGAGGCGGAACTCGAAATGCTCTGCGCACGGAGCAATGTAACGCTGCTCCTCTGCTCGGAAGAGGAGTGCTTCGCACCGTGCACTGTGATCCGCTTCACGTCGGAAAACTATGACAAGGTGCTGCAAAACCCGGAGTATTTGGAATGAAAAGAAAAAAACAAAACGGCTTGGCCGTTCGCGTACAGCATAAAAAGTCACCGGACTTTTCGCACACCTTTTTCCGCAGTCTGCCTGCAGCGATCCTGTGTGCCGTTGGGCTCGGCCATACGGCAGCGGCTGTGCTGCTGTATGCGGCAGGAAACGGTTGGATCGCATCGGCGATCCTCTTCGCGGCGGCGCTCTGCTTCACGGCGCTTCGCGCCTCAAAGCTCTCCGCGTGGGTGCTGCCCGGCGGCATCGCCGCACTGGCTGCGGTTGCCGCGCTCGCTTTCTCGCCGCTCCGCGACGGCGTATGTATCCTCCTGAATGATATTTTGTCTGTCCTTCCCGAGAAAACGGGGCACATATGCCTCCTTCTGGAAACGCCTGACCCGGCGCATGCCGCACTGGCGGCAATTTTCCTCGCTGTGCTGGCAGAGCTTCTCCTCTGCTGCGGCCGCATCCCCGCGCTGCCGGTGCTCGCGGTTTACCTTCTCGGCCTTTCCGTCGGCACTATTCCGAACGGGTGGGGCGCTGCTGCTTTCCTCACCGGCTCCGTTCTGCTGCTGATCGGCGGCGAGAGAAGTGAGCAAAGCTCGCAAGGCGCAGCGGCAGTTGCTGTCTGCCTCGCGCTGGCTGCAGCTCTGACATTTGCTTTTTCGGACACCACGGCGGTATGCGATGCCGCCTCCCGCGCATGGCACTTGCTCCGCTATGACAGCGCCTCCAACTCCATGCCCGAAGGACAGATGGAAAATCTCGGCGCATGGAAGAAAAGCGACAAAGGTGCCCTCTCCGTCACGATGGAGGAGCCGCAAAAGCTCTACCTTCGCGGCATGACCGGCGAGGTCTATACCGGCACAGCGTGGGAGAGTTTGGATACCGAAACCGAAGCCGCATGGGCGGACGCCTTTTACTGGCTCCACAAGGACGGCTTCAACGCCCTCACTTCCGTGGGGACCGCCTCGGAGCTCACTGCAGGCACCGCAGAAAAGAGCATGACGGTGCGCAACCTTTCCGCCTGCCGGGAGCACGCCTATCTTCCGTACGCCCTCTCCGCGTGGGACGGGCTCGACGATACCCTCATCGGCGATGCATCCGCCTCGGGAGAGAAATGCGAAGAGCTTTCCTATATCCCCGGCAGCGTGCCGGACTGGTTCACTGCGCAGTCGGCACTCGCCGTCCGCCAGCGCGGCAGCGAGGAGACCGTTTTCCTCCAAAACGAAGAGCTCTACCGCTCGTATGTGAGCGAAAATTATCTCGCCCTTTCCGAAGAGACCGCGGCGGTCATCGCCCGCACTCTTGATCTCACCTCGGAGCGGCGAACGCTCTCCGAGATCAAAGACATTATCCTCACCGCTCTGGAAGAGCACATTACCTACAGCGAAAGCACGGTAACTTATACCGACGGTGCGGATTTCCTCACATATGTCCTCGAACGCTCCGGCAGCGGCTACAGCGTACATTATGCGACCGCCGCCACGCTCATGCTCCGCTATTTCGGCGTCCCGGCACGCTATGTGGAAGGCTACTTCATCTCGGCGGACGAGGCCGCAAAGTATTCCTCCGGCGACACCATCGTGCTCACCGAGCAGAACGCCCACGCATGGGCGGAATACTACCTCGACGGTATCGGCTGGATCCCGTTTGAAACAACGCCCGGCTACATCGACGAGGAAGAGCTAAACGCCGGCCCCGGCACCGGCCTCACCTCCGAGAGGTACTACCACCGCACGGAGTATGAACCGCCCGAGGAGGAAGAGCCGGACGATGTCACCGAAAACGGCGGAACGACCGCGCACTTCCGCAAGAGCCTTGCGTATGTGCTGCTGATATTGCTGATCCTTCTCCTGCTCGCGGCGATCGTTTGGATCCTGCTGCACCGCCGCCGTCTGCGCCTGGCGCTCCGGCGTATGGAGGAGGAAGAAAACCGCGGCGCCATCGCTTCGCTCTACGGCTATGCCGCCCTGCTGCTCCGTCACGCCAAATTCGGCAAAGAGGAGATCCCGGGCGCGGCCGAGGCCGCCGAGCTGAACCGCGAGGCACTCTTCAGCACGCATACCATGACGGACGAACAGCGCAGCCAAATGCGCGAGTTCGCATCCGAAACACTGCGCAAGTGCCGGGAAACATGGAATTTCCCGCAGCGGCTTTATTATCAATGGATCCAATGTCTCTATCTGTAGAAGGAGAACACGCCATGAAGAAATTATCGGTACGAAAAGCAATAACGGCCCTGCTCGTACTCTGCCTGCTGGTCGCAGCTCTGCCGGGCGCGATACTGGCGACATCCGACATGCCGGGATACTTTTACTTTTCCGTTGCCACGAACACGAAAACCGTCGTTGCCCCTTCGCGCGTGACTTACACTGCGGGTCAAACGGTGCTCGAAGCGCTCGAATCGAGCGGGTACGCCATCAAGTTCCAGGGCTCGGACAAAACGTTCGTAGAGACCATCGAGGGAGTGAGCGCCAACTTTGTCCGCTTCCACGACTACACGGCGGGCGGCAGCGAATATGACCTCACCGTCCCGGCGGACAAGATCCATGTTCTCGCTTTCACGGAGACCGAGGGACAGAACAACTCCAGCGTCATCGCGCTCATCCGCCGCGTCGGCGAGGTGGGGGAGATGACGAACAACATTCGGAACTATACCCGCGCGGGCAAAGCCTATGATGCGGCGCTGCTCGGCCTTCGTACCGCAACGGCCGGGCAGGCCGAGACGCTCCTTACCGAACTCAATGCAGCCGTTGCCGAATACGAAGCGCTGCTCAACGGAACGAAATATACCGTGACGGTCTCGGCCGTGCAAAACGGCACGGCTGTTGCAAACCCCGTCATCCGCATGACGGACAGCTATGGCAACATTACCGAAGCCACCGGAAGCTCCGTGAAAGTCGTCGCCGGTGACTACACCTTCGAGGTATCCGACGGCGGCTATAACTGCACCCGCGGCTCACTTACCGTCTCCGCCGACACCTCGCTTTCCGCAGAGCTCCCGTATGGCGAATGGTTCGGCACCGTCCGCCTCAGTCGATCCTCCCTCGGAAATTACGATTCCTATGTCTATCCCTCCGAGATCGCCAATGCCAACGAGGGTACCTTTTATGTTTACGACTGCACGACGCTCCTCTACCTGAACGCCGAGATCGGCGCAGTGCCGGATACATCCAAAACGAAGATCCGCACCGTGTACGAAAAGACCAACGGCGGCGACGCCTCCACGATCTCCCGCTCTTGGAACTCCAACGCCACGAGCATGACCTACTGCCTCTCCTACGGCATGGAAGGCCGCACCGTGTTGCTCGAGGCACGGTATACGCAGGATAACGGCTATACGCAGGTGCAGTCCTACACGATGCACCTTGTGCGCGTGCCGACGCTCTCGTCCGTCGCCGTAAAATCGCCGGACGGCACGGCACAGATCCTCTCGCCCGTATTCGATCCCTACACGAACGAATATTCCGTGACGGCCGTCACCGACAGTATCCTCCTCGGCGCAGAAGGCTACGGTGAAGGCTATGCGGTCTCGGGCACCGGAACGATCGATTCTTCTTCGGACACCGATGCGGTCATTTCCGTGTCGGCCGAGGGGCAGACCGCCCGATATACCCTGCACATCACCCACAGCAATGCGGCCGCCGTCACGGTGAATACGCCGAACGGATGCACTGCGGAGATCCGCGACGCGGCGGGGAATACCGTCATGCCCGCCTCGGACGGCACCTACCGGCTGATCCCCGGCAGCTCGTACACCTGCATCGCAACGAAAAATGTATGGTATCACACATCCTTCGCGTTTACCGCTTCCGATGGGCTGACTTTGGAAGCCGCGGAACCGATCGCGGCGGACGCCGTACAAAGTGCGGTACTCTACGACAATACCGCGGCCTCTTCGCGCAAAGCGTTCGAGCCGGAGAGCGCCTTTTCTTCCGATACGCACAGCCTCCGCTATGTGATCTCCGACACCGTCAGCCGCGTGTATGCGCAGGCTACGGCAGAGAACGGCTATACCGTAACGGCGCTGTACGATAACCTCAATGCCGTCAGCAAAGAAGTGAGCGGCACAAAAGAAACGACGATCTCCACTGCAGTCGGCGCATCGACGGCCACACGTCTCGTCAACTTCATCACGACCGGCTGCATGCCCGCCACCGTCACGCTGCGCGCCTCGAAAACCGACGGCAGCATAACCTACTATCAGGACTATATCTTCCGGATCGTCCGGCAGACTCATCTCAAGAGCCGCTCGCTCACCCTCGCAGCCGACGGCAGCGACCTGACGCTCACCGATTCCACAGGCACGACCGTTACCTTCGATCCCGATACCACAGACTACTACATACAGGTCGCCAACACCACCGAGTCCTTTACTATCACGGCGCAGTTCGCCGCCTCCGACGATTACCGTGCGGAGATCGCGGGCGAAAGCTTCGATACCTTCTCCGGCGTGACCGTGGCCCTGGATACGGAAAAAGAAACGGAAGTCATCACCGTCAAGGTGCTCTGCAATGAAACGGACGCCGTTTCCACGGAATACCGCCTCCACTTCGTGAAGAAAGCACCGGTCGCCGTGACCTTCGCCGTAACGCCGAGCGATGCGAATGTATTCCTCGTCAACAACAATACCGGCAGCTATGCCTATCCAGAAAACGGCACGATCCTTCTGCCGCCCGGCGCAAGCTACAGCTACACCGTAACGCGCAGCGGCTATGTCGGCCAAAAGGTATCGGACTTCACGGTGCCGGAGAGCGCGGCCACGATAACGGTCACGCTCACGAAGGCCGGCGAGCGCACCTACACGGCGCAGGAAGAAGTATGGCCAGCCTTCCGCGCGGATGAATACAACAACGGCATCGTCAACGCAAAAACGCCGACTGCGGCCGAGGACACGGTGCTCTACTGGGCCACGCAGCTTGGCGAGGGCTACAGCGCGGATGCCTGCGGCTGCCCAATCCTCGTGGGCGACTATCTCTATACCTACGCCAAGAGCAGCATCTATAAGCTCAATGTCGTCACGGGCGAGGTGGAAGCCACCGGCACCATGGATCACAGCTCCTCCTTCGCCATCAACAGCCCGACCTACGCCGAAGGCATGATTTTCGTCGGCCTCTCAAACGGCACGGTGCAGGCATTCGATGCCGAAACGCTCGAATCGCTGTGGATCTTCCACGACTCCCTCGGCGGCCAGCCGAACTGCCCGATCACCTACCACAACGGCTACATCTACACCGGCTTCTGGCAGGGCGAACAGCTGAAGGCCAGCTTTGTGCGCCTGTCCGTAACGGATGAAGATCCGACGAACGCAAAAGAAGAGAAGCTCGCCTCGTGGCAGTATGCCTGCCTCGGCGGTTTCTACTGGGCGGGCGCGTATGTGACGGATGAATATGTCCTTGTTCCCACGGACGACGGAGCCGCCGGTTATACCACCGGCTATGCAAAACTCCTCTCGCTGGATACGAAAACAGGTGCGCTGATCGACTCTGTCTCTCTGCTGCATACCGGCGATGCGCGCAGCAGCGTGGTATATTCCGGCGGACGCGCCTATTTCACCACAAAGGGCGGCTACTTCTACAGCGCCGCCGTCGCCTCGGACGGCACACTGAGCGACCTCTGGTATGTGAAGCTCTACAACTACGCCGACGATGCGCAGAACCCGGCCATGAGCACCTGCAGCCCGGTCATCTATAACGGCCGAGCCTACATCGGCGTCTCCGGCGTCGGCCAGTTCAAAGCGTATTCCGGCCACAACATCACCGTCATCGACCTTTCGAGCCGCAGCATCGCCTACACGGTGCGCACGCAGGGCTACCCGCAGACGAGCGGCCTCCTGACCACCGCCTATGACGAGGGTGACGGCACGGTGTATGTGTACTTCATCGACAACTTCACGCCCGGCAAGGTGCGCGTCCTCCGCGACAAGCCCGGCCAGACGGCGCCGAATCTGACCGTGACGGAAACGGTCAGCGTGCAGGGAGAGGAGATCTCCTATGAGACCGCATCCGTCCTGTTCACGCCGGACGGCGATCAGGCTCAGTACGCCATCTGCAGCCCCATCACCGACGAGTCCGGCACGCTCTACTTCAAAAACGACTCCGCATACATGATGGCCCTCGGCAGCACCATCACGGAGCTTCGTGTGGACTCCGCGCCGACCAAGCTCACCTACCGCTCCGGCGAGACTTTCGATGCAGCCGGCATGAAGATCACGGCCGTATACAAAAACGGCTATGAGCGGGATGTAACGAAGTATGTCACCTATTCCACAGACGCCCTCGGAGCGGAGGACGCATCCTTCGAGATCCGCTTTGAGCATGTCATGTATCAGGATGCAGACGGCAAAGGCGGCTCGCAGACGCCCGTAACGCCGCCCTCGGTGACGATCGAGCTCACCATCACGCCGACCGTCCTTGGCGACGTGAACGCCGACGGAAAAGTCGCCGCTGCGGACGCCGCCATGGTATCGGAGCATTTCCGCAATGCTTCCTCCGAGGACAACGCGGCCTTGCGCCTCACCGAAGAGCAGCAGACCTACGCCGATGTCGACGGCGACGGCATGATCACCGAAGCCGACGCCAAACTCATCTATCAATACAGCCTCGGCGAGATAACCGCCTTCCCCGCCAAATCTCCAGCCGAAACCGAGAATTGACACGCTCAAAAATGCCCGATGGGAAACCGATCCCATCGGGCATTTTTGTCATTAAATCGTTGCTGCCGCCTTATATCATCGAGGAGCCGCCGGTCACGATCCAGCAGGCGAGGGATGCTGCGGTCAGGGCACCAGTGTAGATATTGCCGGTGCGCCGGTAGGCGTAGGTGCAGATGACGCTGAACACGAGCACCTGCGGCACAAACAGAATGAGGAGCGACATAAACGGTCCTCCGAAGGTCGAGCCGAAGAGCAGATCTGCGCCGGGTGCGATGTCAAGGAAGAACGGGATGTACTCCAGAAGCACAATGAGCAGAATGCCGCCGACCATCATGAGGGCGTTGCGCCACCAGCATCCGAGGAAGCCGGAGAAGCCGCTCTTATAAGTGGCTTCGCAGCGGGACGACGCCATAATCTTGCTGTTGTTGAGAATGAAGAACAACGCGAAAACGGGAATGTACACGAAGAACTGCCCGAGCCGTGCGGTGTCAAAGCTCTTGAAGAACGGCCAGATGAAGCGGAAATCGAGCATGAAATCCTTTTCACACAGGAAAACGAGCAGATACATATAGACGAACGCACTGAGAACGAGCAGCGCACTGCGTCCGAGAAGACCCCAGCTCATTTTGCCCGGTGCATCGGCCGTCGCAAGTCCCATGCTCTGCCAGCCGTCGGTGATGCCGCGCTTCTTCGCTTTCTTCTGTGAAATGATGCTCGTTATGAGCATAATGAGAATGAGCAGGAGATACCAGCTCAAAAAGCCGTTGCCGACCGTCATGCGGAAAATATTCTCCGGCAACGGCAGAAGACCGTGACCGAGCTGCGTCATGAACGGATAGGTGCACGCGGCGAGCAGCATCGTGATGACGGCACCGCGCCACCATTTGCCGTTCGACTTCACACTTTCACGGGAGGGGAGAGGCTGCACGATCTTTGCAAAGAACGGCACCGTGAGCAGAAGCTCCATCATAGCCACGAGCGAAGCCACGGCACAGAACATCGCAATCAGTACGAGCACTTCCTTCGTCATGGCGACCTGATCGGTGGGAGCAAGATCGGTGCTGAGACTGATGGTCTCCGTGAACCACGTCATGGCCGCGGCGATGCCGCGCGCGTTGTGCGTTGTCAGACGGTGGTTCGTATTCAGCAGCTCAATGCGCCGCGCCGTACCGTCTTCAAAGCTGCCGTAGGTCGTGTCCCACGCCGCTTCGTCGGCCGTGCACCCGAGAAATTCCGTGCGCAGATCGCTGCGGAGCAGATCGTCGTTCACAACATTTTTGTAATCGCGGAAATAGCTGAATTCATCGTACTTCGCCTGCAGGAGAAGCACATTGTTGAAGTGGATGTTCTCGGGATCGAAGGCACTGTCGCGGAAGAGCTCACCGCACTGCAGCACGATCGCCTTCGGCTCGATGTCCGTGCCGGAGAAGTTCGCGGCGGCCGACCACGAGGACCATGTGCCCATCGAGTGGCCGCTCACGGCAAGACGCGAGGTGTCCACATTGTCCATCGCCGCCAGCAGCGCGTAGGCATAATTGCCGCCGCAGGAGCTGTCTGTTATGGCATTGCCGTCGCTGTCGGTCGTGTAGTGCTCATCGAAAAAGCTCAGATTCGAGAAGTTCATCATTACGCGGTAACGGGTCTGCCCACCGATGGTCTTGAACGTTCCGTCATCCACGCTGTCTTCACCGTAGTTCACGGTGACTTTGTGGTTTACATAACCGCGGCTGACCAGTCCGGCCTTGGAGGAACCATGACCGTATTCGTCCAGACACAGCACCACCGCACCGCGGCGCGCAAGCTCGATGGCGTAGGCTGCACATGTTTCATGGTCGTTCTGGTAGCCGTGGAGGAGCAGCACGCCGGGTGCTTTGCTCTCCGCCGAAGCGGTCTCGGGGGTATAGAGCTTGTAGAACAAGTTCCCAACATCGGTTTCGATCCAACCCTCGGTAATGTCAATGGTGCCGCCGCCATGCTGAATGTTGTTCGCACCGGCCATGCAGCCGATGATCACCGCGAGAAGCACCGCGAGTGCTGCAACGGCTCTTATGCGTTTCTGCTTCATTTCTCTCATCCTCTCCCGTGCGGGCAAATACTCTGTGGCTATGCCACAGGCAGCCTCAGAATACCATATAACTCATAAAATGGCAAGAGAATATCGGCAAAATGTGCAAATATCGGAAATACAAATTGTGCTTATCGGCTTAATGCAGCTGGGCACAAGATCCCGTCGCTTTCGCAGGCACAGAGACTGAAAAAGCTGAGCCGCGAAGGTAAATGCACAGTGGAGGCCATGTGCGAAATCATGGACGAGGAAAAGAAAAGCGAGTTGGACCGCATCACCATCAAGGGCGATGTTCTCCGAAAGTATTTCCCCAGGTCTTACACGCCATTGCAGATGCAGCAGACCATCATCAAACTGCTGGAGGCATTCCGAATGGGCTGCAGAGGAATATCTGAACTATATTTGGAATTCAGAGCAAAAAACTTCTCCTGAATAACCGTGGAACCTCGCCGCGTATTTTCCGAAATATGCTTGCTTTCGTTGCCCCGGATGAGAACAAGATGGGAGCGCTCCGTCAGGAGGTAAAACGCTACATAGCTTGGACTTCCATCATGTCTGATAAAGAGGACTTGAACCTTGATGGTCAGCAGGTTCGGGAGACAGAGAATAATCTGAAGCGCAGCAACGACACAGTAGAACTTCGCTTGAAAGAAACTTATTGTTGGCTGATGGTTCCCTTTATTGACCAATATGGTGACATGAAGGCTATTCAATGGGAAATCAGTGATCTCGGCGGTGGACAGGACTCCATTGTTGCAAAGGCAGCAAGGAAAATGCTCCAAAGCGACCAGGTCATCACAAGATGGGCACCGGCCCTGTTGCAAATGACACTGGATGAGCTTCTTTGGAAGGATTCTGAAAACATCTCAGTGAAGAAACTTTGGGAATACCTCTGCACTTATTGCTATCTTCCGAGACTGTC
>CAVGGQ010000044.1:0-17939 GCA_963628785.1 Oscillospiraceae bacterium
TCGTCACGGCTGAAGCCGAAGGTCATCTGGGTCAGGTCGTTGGTGCCGAAGGAGAAGAACTCGGCTTCCTTTGCGATCTCGTCCGCGGTCAGAGCGGCGCGCGGGATCTCGATCATGGTGCCGACCTTGTAGGTCATCTCAACACCGGCGTTCTTGAGCTCTTCGTCGGCCGTCGCGACAACGACGTCCTTGACATACTTGAGCTCTTTGACTTCGCCGACCAGCGGGATCATGATCTCGGGCTTGACGGTCCAGTCGCTGTGGCGCTTCTGAACGTTGATGGCGGCGCGGATAACGGCACGGGTCTGCATCTCGGCGATCTCCGGGAAGGTGACGGCGAGACGGCAGCCGCGGTGGCCCATCATCGGGTTGAACTCATGCAGAGAGGCGATGATGTTCTTGATCTGATCAACGGTCTTGCCCTGGGTCTTGGCGAGAAGTTCGATCTCTTCTTCGGTGTTGGGAACGAACTCGTGCAGCGGGGGATCGAGGAAGCGGATGGTTACCGGCATGCCCTCGAGAGCCTCGTAGAGCTGCTCGAAGTCGCCCTGCTGATAGGGCATGATCTTCGCGAGAGCGACCTTGCGCTCTTCGACGGTGTCGGAGCAGATCATCTCACGGAAAGCGGCAATGCGCTCGGGCTCGAAGAACATGTGCTCGGTGCGGCACAGGCCGATGCCCTCGGCACCCAGCTCGCGAGCCTTCTTCGCATCGCGCGGGGTGTCGGCGTTGGTGCGGACGCGCAGACGGCGGTACTTGTCGGCCCAGCCCATGATGCGTCCGAAGTAGCCGGAAATGGTGGCGTCGACGGTCGGGATGATGCCGTCGTAGATCTTGCCGGTGGAGCCATCGATGGAGATGGGATCGCCTTCGTGGAAGACCTTGCCGCCGAGCGTGAACTGCTTGTGCTCTTCGTCCATGGCGATGTCGCCGCAGCCGGAGACGCAGCAGGTGCCCATGCCGCGCGCGACAACAGCCGCGTGGGAGGTCATGCCGCCGCGAACGGTGAGGATGCCCTGAGCGGCCTTCATGCCGGTGATGTCCTCGGGAGAGGTCTCGAGACGGACGAGAACTACCTTCTCGCCGTTCTTCTTCCACTCAATGGCGTCTTCGGCGGAGAAGACGATCTTGCCGCAGGCAGCGCCCGGAGAAGCACCGAGGCCCTTGCCCATCGGGTTCGCCTTAGCGAGCGCTTCGGCGTCGAACTGCGGGTGAAGCAGCGTGTCGAGGTTGCGCGGGTCGATCATCAGAACGGCCTGCTTCTCATCGATCATGCCCTCGTCAACGAGGTCGCATGCGATCTTAAGAGCAGCCTGCGCGGTGCGCTTGCCGTTGCGGGTCTGGAGCATGTAGAGCTTGCCGTTCTCGACGGTGAACTCCATGTCCTGCATATCGCGGTAGTGGTTCTCGAGCGTGGCGCAGACCTGCACGAACTGGTGATACGCCTCGGGGAACTTCTCTTCCATCTGAGCGATGGGCATCGGGGTGCGGACGCCGGCGACGACATCTTCGCCCTGTGCGTTTGTCAGGAATTCGCCCATGAGCTTCTTCTCGCCGGTGGCGGGGTCACGCGTGAAGGCGACGCCGGTGCCGGAGTTGTCGTTCAGGTTGCCGAATACCATCGGCATGACATTGACGGCAGTACCCCAGGAGTAAGGAATATCATTGTCGCGGCGATACACGTTCGCGCGGGGGTTGTCCCAGGAACGGAACACGGCCTTGATGGCTTCGTAAAGCTGGGTCTTCGGGTCGGACGGGAAGTCCTCACCGATCTGCTTCTTGTACTCGGCTTTGAACTGCTCGGCGAGCTCCTTGAGGTCGGCGGCGGTCAGCTCTACATCGAGCTTGACACCCTTCTTGGCCTTCATCTCGTCGATGAGCTGCTCAAAGTACTTCTTGCCGACTTCCATAACGACGTCGGAGAACATCTGGATGAAGCGGCGGTAGGAGTCATAAACGAAGCGCTCGAACTTGGGATCCTGGTTGCCTTCGATCATGGCGTTGACGACTTCGTCGTTCAGGCCGAGGTTGAGGATGGTGTCCATCATGCCGGGCATGGAAGCGCGGGCGCCGGAACGGACGGAAACGAGCATCGGGTTCTTGAGATCGCCGAACTTCTTGCCGTTGATCTCTTCCATCTTCGCGATGTTTTCCATGATTTCGGCCATGATCCCATCGTTGATCTTGCGGCCGTCTTCGTAGTACTTGGTGCAGGCTTCGGTGGTGATGGTGAAGCCCTGGGGAACGGGGAGACCGATGTTGGTCATTTCTGCAAGGTTTGCGCCCTTGCCGCCGAGAAGCTCACGCATCTTGGCATTGCCTTCGCTGAACAGGTATACGTACTTGTGACTCATTGGGTAACCTCCTGTATGTAAATTTTTTTGCTAACTCCTGTGATATTCCGGCACAAATTACCGTCGATATATTTTTGAAATCCAATGCCCGAAATCAATTCAGCATTATATCATAAGAGTTCCGAAATGCAAATAGAAAAAACAGAAAAATAAGAGGCAGCCGCGCACATTCTCTTGTGCGTAGTTGCCTCATATTTTTATACCGCCGAAGACTTTCTCGCCCGACGGCAGCGCAGATTGTCCAGAAGGTAATTCGGCAGCGCGGCGGTGTGCACGGCGGCGATGGGCCAGACCGGCAGGATATACCGCGGCTCATAAATTCCCAAGGATGTGAGTGCGGCGATGAGCACGGCAGAGAGCAGTCCGAGCAGCAGGAGAAGATGCCGCTCGCCCTTCGGCGTCCGCACAAGCATCCACAACGCTCCGATCAGAGCCAATGCCGTCAAGCCGCGCGTGAAGCGGAAGAACAGCCGCAGACCCCGCCGGACCGCTACCGAAAGGACATGACCCGTGTCGTGAAGAAGGCACTCCTTCAGGAGAGCCTTATACGCGCGGCTCTTTTCCGTGAGGGTCAGCCCGTTATTGTCGTGCACGGCACGCACCTCGGGTGTCGTGTCCTCGAGCGTATAGGAGTTCTCACTTGTGAAAACGGTGCTGTTTGGGTTCAGCGCAAAGCACACCGACTCGCTGCCGTAGTTGGCGACGGGAATGATCTCGCCGGTTTCCCGATAGTTCACGGCGGTATTTATGCCGAAAATCAGGAGCGGGATGAGCACCATCCCGGCGGCGAGCGAACGGGGCCGCCGGAGCTCCGCGCGGTGCTTCACGCACGCATACAGCGAGTACGCAAGCACCGCCGCATAGACCGGCACGAGCACCGGGCGCGACGCGAAAGCGAGAAAGCCGGAAACATTCATGAGAACGATGCGCCGCCGGAGCGGCAGATCTTTCCGGAATGTCACGCGCACGAGCCAACAGAGCATGAACAGGAAAAAATACTCCACGAAGAGATTGAACGGGGGAAGGTCGGCACTCGTCAGGATCGCCGTATACACGGCGCAGGAAAATCCGCCGCGCCCGAAGAGCTCGCGTTCCGTATCATAGAGGAATACCGAGGAAACGCCGACGGAGAGAAGATTCAGAAGGAAAAATCCGAAAACCGGCATCTTCACTGCGCGCAGCAGTGTGAGACAGAGCGGGTAGGCAAACGGCACGACGATCTCCACGGCACGCTCGGTCTGAATGAAATGCCCTGTGCTCAGAAAGTTGTCGGCGATGCTCAGATAGAGCCGGGCGTCCGGATAGAGTGAGGAGACATCCTGATAGATGTACTGGTTCAGAAGCAAAAGGAGCGGCGGGAGAAAAAATGCGGCGCACCGGATCGGATCGAATTTTCTCTTGGCACCGGGCACGGCGATCACTTCCTTTTGCATGTCATCGGCCGAAGCCGCATTACTTGCCCACGCAGAAGCGGGAGAAGATCTCCTGCGTCACATCCTCGTGTACGGAGCGTCCGGTGAGCGAGCCGAGCGCATCCATTGCGCCCTCACATTCGGTGAGCACGGCATCGGGCGCGAAGCCTTCCGCCATTGCACCGCGCGCGGCGCGGAGATAGTCAAGTGCGCGGCGCACCGCATCGGCCTGCCGGGCGTTGGTGAGCACCTCGCCGCCCTCGGCCTCCGGCATGCGGAACTTTGCCGCGACCGCCTCGCCGAGCGCGTCCAAGCCGGTCTTTTCCTTTGCGGACACGATGCATACGGCATCAAAGTGCCCCTCGAGGCGGGCAATGTCCCACTTCGGAGTGCAGTCGCTCTTGTTGGCTGCGGCAATGCGCACGGGAGCTTTTTCTGCAAGCGCGAGGACGGCGTCGTCCTCCGCATCCCACTCGCGCGAGAGATCGAAAACGGCCAGCACGAGCTGCGCTTCCTCTGCGGCGCGGCGAGAGCGCTCCACGCCGAGCTTTTCCACGGCGTCGCCCGTTTCGCGAACGCCCGCGGTGTCGGTCAGCCGCAGCGTCGTGCCGCCGAGCATGCACCGCTCGGAGAGCGTGTCACGCGTTGTGCCGGGAATATCGGTGACGATCGCCCGCTCGTAGCCGAGGAGCGCGTTCAAAAGCGAGGATTTTCCGGCGTTCGGCCGCCCCAGAATGGCGGTGCGCACGCCCTTATCGAGAAACTGCCCGCGCTCAAAGGTCGCGTGCAGCGCGTCGAGATCGGAAATGACGCGCTCGAGAACACCGGCGTATTCCGCAAGCGTGAACGGCGGAATGTCCTCGTCCGGGTAATCGAGCACGGCATGATAGTGCGAGCAGATGTGCGTGAGGCTCTCGTATACGGCGTCCGCGCGGCGGAAGATCGCGCCGCCGAGCTGTCCCACGGCATTGCGGGCGGCGAGTGGTGTTTCCGCATCGATGATGTCGATGACGGCCTCCGACTGCGTGAGATCCATTTGACCGTTCAAAAAGGCGCGCTTGGTAAATTCACCCGCCTCCGCCTGCCGCGCCCCGCGCGAGAACAGGCTCTCGAGCGCCGTGCGGAGCACCACGGGGGAGCCATGGCACTGCAGCTCGGCGGTATCTTCGCCGGTATAGCTGTGCGGCGCACGCGATATGGTGCACAGGCACAGATCGATGGTGCGGCCCTCACTGTCGAGAAGCTCGCCGTAGACGAGCTGCCGGTCGCGGTGCGCACTCATCGGCTTTTTATCGGACGGACGAAATACCTCATCCATCAGCCGAACGGAATCGGCGCCGGACACACGCACGATGCCGATGGCGGTTATGCCCCATCCCGTCGCGACGGCGGCAATGGTATCACTCATTCTGCCCATGAATCGTTCTTGCTCTCGTCGTAGGCATCCTTGAATTCCTCCAGAGTGATGCCCTTGCGCATGATGTATTCTGCGGCAATTTCGCCGACATAGCGGAAATGTCCGGCTTCCGCCTCGCGGCCGGTGTAGGCCTCGCGCCCCTCGGGGTAGCGCAGAATAAAGCCGTATTCCGCGCAGTGCTCGCGCATCCACTCGAGCACCGGCGTGGAGAATTTCGCTTCGGCGTTCTCGCCGACGAAGTTCACGGCCAGACCCGTCTGGTGCTCATCCGCACCGGGGTAGTAGCCCTGCTCGGTGATCTGCTCTTCCGCTTCGGCGAGCGTGAGGCCGCCCTTGTCGTAGAGCGTGCTCGCCATGCCGTTGAAGCGCGTTTTCTGATCATGATACGACAGATATGTGCGCGAGATGCTTACGGTATACCCCTCCGCGCGTGCGGCGGCAAGAAATTCCGTGAGAGCGTCGGCGGCGCGGCGCTGGAAGTAATAGCCGTTCTCTACTTCGACCATATCGGGGTAGTAGTTCTCGCGGAGATAGTTCTCGCGCGTGAGACCGTTCACGAGAATATAGCGCCAGTTCGAGAGACCGGGCTGATCCTCATCACCGAGCGTTTCCTTGTCGGGCAGATCGGAGTAGTCGATCCATCCGGGAGGGTACTCCCAGTCAAGCTCGCCTTCCACATCATCTGCGTCGGGAACGGGCGTGGCGGCGGTGTCGGGCAGCGGCGCGCTCTCTTCGTTTGCAAGTCCGCCCTCGGAGTTCGTCTCGAGCAGAACGAAGAGTACGGCGGCGAGCGCCACGACGGCGACAATAATGCGCCGGGCGCGGATCGCTTTCGGATTTTTCGGTTTAATACGCATACAGACCTCCTGTCTCCCCGAAAAAAACAAGAAAAAAGTGCGCGAACGGGGAGAGCGGGGTTGACATTCCCCACGGATAATTTATATAATATTGGGTGCGTTTCCCGGGACCGCACAGGCGGCGGGAAATGATTATTTGCAGGTCAGCGGAAATTTCTTACAATTATATCATTTCTGTCAAGAGTATGCAAGTTTTCCGCGAATCCCTGCCAAAAGGAGACACTCCTATGCTGGAGCTACAGAATATTCGCTATTCCGTACCTGCCCGTGACGGGCAGACCGAGATATTGCGGGACATTTCCCTCACCATCCCGGACAAAAAACTCATTGTTCTTACTGGCCCGAACGGCGGCGGCAAAACAACGCTTGCCAAAACCGTCATGGGTCTTGTCGCGCCCACATCCGGCCGCATCCTCTGGAACGGCGAGGATGTGACGGAGCTTTCCATCACCGAACGCGCCCGCCGCGGCATCAGCTACGGTTTTCAGCAGCCGCCGCGCTTCAAGGGCATCCGCGTAAAAGACCTGCTCGCCATCGCCGCGGGGCAGAAAGTCCTGCCGAAGGGCGAAGCGTGCTCTTATCTCACGCAGGTCGGCCTGTGCGCAAACGACTACCTCAACCGTGAGGTGGACACTTCTCTCTCCGGCGGCGAGGTAAAGCGCATCGAGATCGCCACCATTCTCGCGCGTCATCCGCAACTCATGATCCTCGACGAGCCCGAGGCCGGCATCGACCTTTGGAGCTTCGCCCGCCTCACGGAGACTTTCGGAGAGATCCACGCGCGGCAGGACTGCACGATGATCATCATCTCCCACCAGGAGCGCATCATCTCCCTCGCGGACGAGATCCTCGTCGTGGACCGCGGCACCATCGCCAAGCGCGGCACGCGCGATGAAGTGTTTTCCGACATCGTACACAGCACGACGGGCGGCTGCCCGGCGGCGTATGGGGAGGCAAAGAAATGAGCGAACTCAACCGCGTCGATACGGCGCTTCTGGAAGTCATTGCCGACATGAAGGACGGCAAAACCGAAGGCGCATTCAATATCCGCAAGGACTCCGGCTGCGCCGGCCGCGTCAATACGGAGAATGTCACCATCACGAGCAAGACCGACAAGCCCGGCATCGATATCCGCTTCAAGCCCGGCTGCAAGGAAAGCTGCCACATCCCTGTCATCATCACCGAGTCCGGCCTCTCCGATACCGTGTACAACGACTTCTATGTCGGCGAGGGCGCGGATGTCATCATCATCGCGGGCTGCGGCATCCACAACTGCGGCTCGGACGCCTCGCAGCATGACGGCATCCACACCTTCTACATCGGAAAAAACGCCCGCGTGAAGTATGTGGAAAAGCATTACGGCGAGGGCGACGGCCGGGGCAAGAACATTATGAACCCGCAGACCATCGCCTATCTCGAAGAGGGCGCATCGCTGCAGATGGACACGAGCCAGATCGCCGGCATCGACTCCACCAAGCGCGAGACGAAGATCGTGTGCGGCAAGGACGCCGAGGTCGTTGTGACCGAGCGCCTTCTCACGCACGGCAGCCAGCACGCCGACTCCGACATGCAGATCATCCTCAACGGCGAGAACTCCCGCGGCCGTGTTATCTCCCGCAGCGTCGCTAAGAACGACTCCAAGCAGAACTTCCGCCCCTGTGTCGAAGGCAACGCCAAGTGCTTCGGCCATGTCCAGTGCGACTCCATCATCATGGACAACGCCAGGATCCGCTCTGTGCCCGAGATCGCCGCGAACGACCTTGACGCGCAGCTCATCCACGAAGCCGCCATCGGCCGCATCGCCGGCGACCAGCTCCTGAAGCTCGAGACCCTCGGCCTGACCGAAGAAGAAGCCGAAGACCGCATCCTCAAAGGCTTCCTCGCATAAGGATATTCTCAATTACACCGAACTCCGACGCCACAAACAGTAAAAAGAAAGGATGCCGAATCCCATGGAACAGAACGACCGATACGACCAATACCGATACGCACCGTTAAGCCCGTGGACCTATTGGGGCCTCTCGCTCCTCTATGCCATCCCGGTCATCGGTTTTATTTTCCTGATCGTGTTCTCCTTTGACAAATCCAATATCAACCGGAGAAACTTCACACGCTCCTACTGGTGCTGGCTGATCGTTGTTGTCGTTGTGGTATTGATCCTTGCGGCGACCGGAATCTTGAACAACATCCTTTACAATCTGCGTTAGCACGAATAAAATACAAGCCCGTCTCGAGCGCTTATGTGCTCAAGACGGGTTTGCTGTTTTCGTGATGTTTACTTCTTGTCGAAGAGAAGACGGACCGGATGAGTTACTTTGCCTCGCGGCGCAGGTAACTTAGGACAAAGGTGCTTACAGCTGCGATAGAGGAAAGTAAAGCTCCTCTGGGCACAATAAAGCTATATACATTTGCAGCCAATGTCCCGTTCAGGGCAAAAAGTGCGCCGGTTTCTACAAGCAGCAGTGTGACCGACATCAGTACAAAAGCGATAAGACAAATGAGAAAAACAACATCCAATATCTTTCCAAAGATCTTCATTCGTTTATCCTCCTTAAGGCATTGCAATGGGCAAAATTCCCAAGGCTATCAACGCACCGATAAGAATAATGGGGATCACATAATGAAACACGAGCGGGAAGAAAGTGACCTGCACTTTGTCTACACCGGCGAGTCCACAGGAAACAAAAATCGGAGAGGAACTCGGAGGCGAGGCACCCTCCGTGGACATCCAGATCAGGAAAGCGGCTACTGCGGCGATCGGGTTGATCCCGGCACCGGTCATGGCGGCATATGCAACCGGCCCCATCGCAATGGTAGTTGCGACGCCGCTGAGCGGACCGCCGACGAGAGCCACCAGTATGCCGATGGCGATCACAAGCACAAATTTCGGAAGAGCCAGGGACTGCAGCAGCAGATTCAGATCATCGCCGAAGCCAACTGCGCTGAGCACATTGCTGCCGGCAATGGCAAAGAGAAGGATCACTCCGACATTGGAAAAACTGCTTTGCGTTCCCATCAGCAGGTCTTTCCAACCAGATACGGAGTGCGGAAGATGCTTCCAGCCTTCTGCAATGCAGATAATGCTCATCAGGATCGGGACCCAAAGAACGATGCTTATCGATTTTACGCCTGCGGAGCCGAAGCTTTCCACGGCTTTGAGTTTATCGGCGAGCGGGCTGATGGTAAGGATCAGAGGGATGGCGATGCTGACAAACATCAAAAGCGACGGCCAATCTTTTTTCAAAGCTTTACCGACGGGGAGAATATCGGCACTCGCGATTGCCTGCACATGATATTTGCTCACATAGAAGCGGACAATGATTAAACGGTACAGTACGCACCAGAGACCTGCAGTCAGCATAGCAAGATAGAAGTTATCGATGGTAACGGCAGCTGCCACCTGTGGCAGACCAAGCATGATAAACATGGCGGAACTGGACGGAAACGACTGACCGGAGCCTGCATTGCCGGCACAAATCGTTGCGGCAGTCTCTTTTGGCCAACCGGACTCGATCATCCAGGGAATGGTGATGGTTCCGACAGTAGCGGAGTTCGCTACGGAGTTGCCGGAAACCAGTCCGAACAGGGCACTTGCAAGAACGGAAACATATGCGGAACCGCCGCGAAGACGGCCGATAAGGGAGTTAAGGATCTCAATCAGTTCGCGAATAATTCCGGTTTTTGTCATGATGACGGACATAAACACAAAGAGCATGGTCGCAAGCAGGATCTCCTGCGTTGCCGCATCATACAGGGCGGTACCGAGGGTCGTAAAATAATTCTTTACCCCGCCGAAGAGAGCAACCACCAGAAATCCCAGCAGCATGGACTCGGACATGGAACGCTTGACTACGGTGCTCCAAATAATAATAACCGCTAAGTAGGCTAAAAAGGCGTATACGCCTATGCCGATAGTCATGAAATGCGCCTCCTATATTCTTTATTCTTTACTTCTCTGTTTTTCGCTGTTATAAGCATTTATAGATTTACAGCCATTCGCAACCGATTTCAAGAAGTTTCTTATCGACCCAAGGCCGGATATAAGTGCCGTCTTCAAGAATGTGCTTCATGATGCCGTCTTCTTTTTCTACTACGGCACGAGCTGCTGCGGCAAGCGCCTCCGCATCCTCCGGACGAATGAATATAACTCCATCATCATCGCCTACGACAATGTCGCCGGGGTATACGGTCCTGCCGCCGATGACCACAGGCAGATTGATTTCTCCCGGGCCGTTTTTATATGGTCCGTCCGGCGTGGCGGTCCGAGCGTATACCGGAAAATCTTCCATTTCCGACAAAGCGGCACTGTCTCGGATGGCACCGTCACATATAAGCCCGACGATCCCGCGGCTTTTGCAGTAGGTCGCCATCAACTCTCCGAAAATCGCCCGCTCGGTAAAACCGCCGGCATCAATTACGATCACATCACCGGGCTTTGCCATATCCATTGCCGCGTGGAACATCAGATTGTCTCCCTGCGCTACGCGAACGGTGAAAGCCGTACCGAGAAGCTGACCCTTTTTTCCGAAGGGAACGACCCCGGCTGCTACGGCAGCCGTACGATCCATGCAGTCATCAATATTTGCCACCGGAATGCCTCGAAAGAGGTTTATCTGCTCTGCCGACGGGCGGAAAAAATCACGAACAATTTTACATCCGATCGCCATACTTAAAATTTCGCCTCCACACCGTATTCCTTACCGACTTCGCGCAACTCGGCGATAACGGCATCGGAAACTTCGATCCCGTTCTGCGCACTCTTACGCTCACGGTCTGCTTCGATTTCACCGGGGATGATCACTCGCTCGACACCCGGCGCAGGCGGGCAATTTTTAAATTCCTCCAGCAAATCGTCTACGCGGTCAAGGAAAGTATCAATCGGAAGGAACTTTGCAGGGTCAATGACCACTATAAAGTAACCGATATCCTGAGGATTTTCATAATCGGTCCAGAAATGGCTGGTGGTTCGGCAGTTTTTCGCTCCGGCAAGGCAGCTGCAGATCAAGTCGATAAAAAGGCTGATGCCGTAGCCCTTTGCACCGCCGAACGGAAGCATACTGCCGCCGTCCAAAACAGCTGCGGGATCTGTGGTTTGCGCTCCGTTCTTATCCACTGCCCAGCCGAGAGGAATGGAATGACCTTCTTTTTTGGCAAGGACGACCTTGCCGCGCGCGACAACGCTTGTTGCCATGTCCAAGTCAAATGGATCGTTCCGACGTGCCGGAACTGTTACGCCGAGCGGGTTCGTGCCGAGCATAGCGACGGAACCGCCGAAAGGCGCCACCGCTGCTTCACTGTTGCTGATCATGAAAGCAATCAGGTTTTTTTGGGCGGCGTACTTTGTGTAGAAGGCACCTGCGCCAAAGTGGTTTCCGTTCTTTACTGTTGCAGCGCAGCATCCGGTTTTTTGCGCACGCTCAATACACATATCCATGGCTTGACGAGCAATTTTTGCTCCGATGCCGTTATGCCCGTCAATGGCAATTGCAGATGGAGCTTCGCAGATGATTTCTGCGTTCGCTCCGGCAGTGATAACACCGCATTTGACACGCTTGGAATAGTTGATAAGACGCGAGATTCCGTGAGAACCAAGGCCGCGGCTGTCTGCATAGAGGAGATTGTCCATAAAGACATCCGCCTCATCCGGCTCCAGCCCTGCGCTGATCATTACCTTCGTTCCGAAATCCTTTAGAACACTGTAAGGATATTGCACATTAAATCCCCCTTTTTAATTGGTGCTTTTAATATATTCTCCAATAGATGTTCTGTCCAATACATGTTATTATATATTTAATATAACACGAAAGGAATGTCATGATGTTTACTGGAAAGACAGATGATTATTTTTTGACAATTGCCCGTATCGGCAATTTGAATCAGGCATCGCAGATGTTATATGTATCCCAGCCTTCGCTGACCAAATACATTCAGCGGCTGGAAGAGCGGCTCGGCACATCGCTCTTTGACCGCAACACCACGCCGATGAAGCTTAACGAAGCCGGACAGCTTTATTATCGTTTTCTGCTTAAGCAGAAGGAATCGGAGCAGACACTCCTTACGCAAATCGCCGATATGCGCAATCAGATCCGCGGCACACTCCGCTTAGGAATACCGCCGTATTCTGGACAGTGCTATTTACCGAAAGTACTGCCGATTTTTTCACGGAGGTTTCCCGAAGTGAAAATTGAGCTGACCGAAAGCAATGGTGACAGCTTGGAACAAGCCCTGCTTGCGCATGAGATCGATCTTGCCGTTTTTCATTTACCCATCGGCAATGAGCAACTTGCCTTTCATGAGATCGCACATGAACATATCCTTGCGGTAACGCAAAGAGCGGGAGATTTGGCGACTGTACCGGAAATTCAGAATTTGGAAGACCTGCTGTCGCTCCGACCGCTCATTCTTCCCCAGCAAACACAGAAAATCGGGAAGATCGTCGGCAGAGTGTTGCAGGAATGTACGGTAAAACCGAAAATATATATGCGCATGAGCAGCGTTGAAACTACTATACGCCTGGCCGCAGAGGGACTCGGCACAGGCTTTGTACCGGAAAACGGTCAAGAAAAGCTGACTCCGGAAATGCGGGAAAGAGTTTCTTTTTACCTTCTTGCCCCTCAAAAGGCCAATTGGAAAATCGCGGCCGTTCACAGAAAAGGATATCAACTCAAGAGATACGAGCACGAATTTCTGAATATATTTGCCTCGGGCGCACAAGATAAAACAGGTTCCCTGAGCGGACTCCGAATTTTGACATAAGGCAATACCGCACAACATTGTCTGCGGTGCTTTGCGAATCTTTTTCGCCGACTCTGTGTCATCAAGCCTTGCCATACACAAAGTATGGCTGCGGCTCTCTTCCCCAATTCGGCAAAAAATCTCTCGCAAATCACTCTTGCCGAATTGTACGGCATTGCCATAAAAATTGCCCGCCCCGAAAATCGCTTTCGGGACGGGCTTTGCTTTACTCCTCGTCCTCGTCGAGGAGGAGGGGGAGGGTGGCTTCGTATTTGGTTTCGGTGGCGCTCTTTTCTTCGGCCTGAGCGGTGTAGGTGCGGACGACCGCGGCGGCTTTTTCCACGGGAAGAAGCGTGCCGGGGCCGGCGACGCACCCGCCGGGGCAGGCCATGCCTTCGAGAAGATAGCCGTTATATTTGCCGAGCTTTGCGAGTGTGAGCATTTTCCGGCAGTCGGCCAGACCCTGCGCGCACATGGTCTTCACTTCACGCTCGGGGTCGATGTGCGAGATGGCCTCGCGGACGGCATCGGCCACGCCGCCGCTCACGGCAAAGCCGCGCCCGGCCGCCGTTCCCTCGCGCAGCTGTGTCGTTTCGGTGATCGAATCGAAATCGACGCCCTTGGCCTCGAACATACCCATGATCTCTTCGAATGTCAGCACAAAGTCCACTTCACTGCGCACCGTGGTGCGCATGGCCTCGAGCTTTTTCGCGCTGCACGGGCCGATAAACGCGACCTTTTCGCCGGGGTGCTGCTGCTTGCAGAGCCGCGCCGTCAGCACCATCGGGGTGAGCGCCATGGAGATGCAGTTCGCCTGCTCCGGGAAGAGCTTTTTCGCCATGACCGCCCAGCTCGGGCAGCAGGATGTAGCCATAAAGGGCTGCTCAGCGGGAACTTTCTTGAGAAAGTCGTTCGCCTCGTCGAGCGTGCAGAGATCCGCGCCGACGGCGACCTCCGCCACATGGTGGAAGCCGAGTCGCTTCATGGCGGCCTTGAGCTTGTCCGGCGTCATTTTCGGACCGAGCTGGCCGACAAACGCGGGCGCCACGATGGCGATGACCTTCTCGCCCTCGCTCAGTGCGCGTGTGAGCTGGAAGAGCTGGCTCTTGTCGGTGATGGCGCCGAACGGGCAGTTCACAAGGCACTGCCCGCAGGACACGCACAGGTCATAGTCGATCTCCGCATGGCCGTGCTCGTCGGAATGGATGGCGTTCATGCCGCACGCCTTGGCACACGGGCGCTCCTGCAGGATGATCGCATTGTAGGGACACACGTTCGCACACTTGCCGCAGCGGATGCACATATCCCCGTGGATGCGGCTCACGCCGTGGTGGCTGAGCGTGATGGCCTTTTTCGGGCACACCTCGCGGCACGGATGCGCAAGGCAGTTCTGGCACTGGTCGGTGACGATGTACCGCTTTTCGGGGCAGGCGTTGCACGCGAATTTCAGAATGTTGACGAGCGGCGGCTCATAGTATGTTTCGGGACGCGCACTCTCCTCCACACCGGCGGACAGCGGCGCGTGCTGATCGATCGGACGCTGGTTGAGACCCATCGCAAGACGGATCCGCTCGCCGACGATGGCTCTTTCCAGAAAGATGCTGCTGCGGTACTCGGCGACATCGCCGGGAATGATCTTATACGGCAGGTTTTCGATGCGGGAGTAGTCCCCGCCTTCGTAGCCCATACGCGCCACCTCGGTAAACACGCGGCGGCGAATGTCGGTCACAGTAGAATAAATGCCTCGAATGCTCATGAAATAACTTTTCTCCTTATTAAAAAAGCGCCGCATCTCTGCGGTACGGTTATGTGACACGGTCCCGCAGGGCTTAAGGCGGCACCGCAGACGATATTGTGCGGTGCTGCCTTAGTTTAATAAGTATGTATCCAGTTCTTCCGGCGATGCGGGGGAGAGGTGCACATCCTCTTCGCCGTCTGTCTGCCAGAAAATTTCACTCCTGTCCGTCCAAAGAAGATAGCGGCTCTCCGTGCCGTCCGGCTCGGTGAGCGTGAGCGTGTAGTCCGCCTCTCCCTCGAGAACGGCGGCCTCCTCTCCGGTGAGAAGATAATCGGCAAAAAAGCCGTCGTCGGTGAGCTCCGTTTCGCTGCCGTTCTCCGCAGTCTTCGTGATGCGGACCTGTACGCCGCCGTTCACGGCTCTCGCACCGTTCCCGGCTGTTTCGTCGCTTTGCGCCGAGGCTCCGAAGCCCACGGCGAGCATCGGCTCTTCGTCCGTCGTTTCGGCGACTGCTTCCTCTTCGGATGCCGCTTCTTCAAGTGTGCTTCCGGTCTCCGCTTCGGCTTCTTCATAGTATACCGATGCAGGCGCGGCGCTGTCCGTGCTCTGCGGGGCAGCCTTGTCTCCGAAGCTCACGCCCGCCCAAATGGCGAGAGCGGCTGCGGCGGCAATTGCACCGTAGCGTGTGATGAGACGGATCACACTCGGCTTTTTCTTCGCCTTTCCGGGCGCGGCGGCTTCGCGCACGCGGCTCATTACGGCGGCGGTAAAGTCCACCGGGGTGTCCGGCAGGACGCTGTCCGTATCGGAGACGGAACGAAGCGCCTCGAAAAAGCTCCGGCAATGCTCACAGCTTTCCAGATGCTCCCGCAGCTCGGCTTCTTCTGCGGCGGTGATCTCGCCGTCTGCGGCCGCGCCGATGAGCTCTTCAAAATACTCGCACGTTTTCACGCTTTGCCCCCCTTTCCCCTTTTGGACGCAAAGCGATCGGAAAAGTTCCCGCCTTCCGCGAGGGCGGCGAGGAGCTTTTTTCGTGCGCGGTTCAGGCGGGACTTCACGGTGCCGACCTCGATGGAGAGCGTCGACGATATCTCGTTGTAGCTCAGCTGTGCGCTCTCGCGCAGGGCGAGGATCTGGCGGCAGTCCTCGGGGAGCGAGGTGAGCGCCTTGCGCACTTCCTCGGCGTCGGACGCGCGCTCGGCGAGACGCACGGGGGAGTACCGCTCGTCGGGCAGGACGATCTCCGTCTCCTCACCGTCATCGTCCTCGCTTTGGAACGGGACGGTCTGGGCGCGGCTCGCGCGGCGCAGCATGTCGATGCAGATGTTGTTCGTCATGCGGTAGAGCCACACGGAAAAACGGCTGTCGCCGCGGAAGCTGCCGAGCGATGTGTACGCCTTGAGAAAGGCCTCCTGCGCCGCATCCTCGGCATCCGCCTCGTTTTTCATGATCCGCAGCGCCAGGCGGTAGACCTTCGTTCGGTTCTCCTCCACAAGAGGCTCAAACGCCTCTGCATCGCCCGCCAAAACGCGCCGGATATAGGCTTGTTCTTCGTCTTTTGTCAAAATACTTCAGCTCATTTCAAATCCCGCTGGATGCCGCGGATGATCTTTTCGGCATCGGCGAGAGTGTTCATGGCAATGATCTGCTGCTTATAGTACCCCGCGTGCGATACGCCGCGCAGATACCAGCAAAGCTGCTTTCGCGCTTCCAGCAGCGCGATCTTCTCGCCCTTGAGCGAGCAGGCCATCGTGATCTGTCCGAGCGCTTCCTCCATGCGGACGCGCAGCGGCGGCAGCGGCGGCGGAGCTTCTCCCGCCAGAACGACATTGCCCTGCTCAAAGATCCACGGGTTGCCGAAGCTGCCCCGCCCGATGAGCGCGGCGTCCGCACCCGTGTAGCGGAGAATGTGCTCGGCGTCCTCGCCCGTCCAAACATCGCCGTTGGCGAACACCGGGATGCTCACGGCGCGCTTCACATCGCGGATGATGTCCCAGTCTGCCTGGCCGGCATACATCTGCGCTCTCGTGCGGCCGTGCACCGCCACGGCGGCGGCCCCGGCGTTCTCGCACATCTGCGCGAACGGCACGGCATTGACATTTCCCTTGTCAAAGCCCTTGCGGAACTTCACGGTCACCGGCACCGGCACGGCGTGAACGACCGCTTCGATGATGCGCTGCGCAAGCTCCGGTGTTTTCATGAGCGCGCTGCCGTCGCCGGACTTCACGACCTTCCCGACCGGGCAGCCCATGTTGATGTCGATGATCTCGGGGGAGCACAGCTCGAGCACCTTGCACGCCGCCTCCGCCATGCACGCGGGATCGCTCCCGAAAATCTGCACCGCGAGCGGCGTGTCGCCCTCGGGGCGCACGAGCAGCGTTTTCGTTTTGCTGTCCTGATACATGAGCGCCTTCGAGGAGATCATCTCGCTCGTGGCGAGCACCGCGCCGTGCTTCCGGCAGAGCAGCCGGAACGAGGCGTCCGTCACACCCGCCATCGGCGCGAGAAACAGCCGCCCCGCAAGCTCCACGTTTCCGATCTTTACCATATCAGGGCCGCATCGCCACGACGCGGTGGATGGGCAGACCCATCTCGGTGAACCGCGCCTCGTAGTCGGTCATCGGTGTTCCCTCCGGCATATCGGAGAGCACCCAGCCGCAGCCGCGGAACGATTCAAGCGACCAGTCAAAGAGCGGCTCGTTGTCCGTTTTGAACCACACCGCGCCGCCTTCGGGCAGCAGGGCACGGTATTTATCGAGAAATTCCGGCGCGGTCAGACGGCGCTTGAACTGTTTTTTCTTCGGCCACGGATCGGGGAAATTGATGTAAAGGCGCGAGATCTCACCCGGCGCGAACATCTCCGGCAGCAGCTCCGCATCGCGGTCCAGGAAACGCACGTTGGGGATCTCCTGCTCCGTCACGCGCTCCATCGCCACGACCATCGCGTCCGGCACCTTTTCGAGCGCGAGGAGGAGCACATCGCTCTCCCGCTGCGCCTGCTCGCAGGTGAAACGCCCCTTGCCGCAGCCGAGCTCCAGACGGATCTCACGGTATTGCGGAAACATCTCCGCCCAGTGTCCCCGATAGTCCTCGGGGTTTTGGATCTGCACCGCCGCACAGCGTTCCATGCGGGGGATCAGATTCGGTTTTTTGCGCATTCTCATAATGTCACACTCCCGCGCAAATGATACCATACTGCCGCCAAAACTGCAATCCGAAAAAAACTTGCATAATGCGCAATGCTTTGGTATAATATTTTGGCAAAAGTGACCGAACCCTTTTGCCCCGAAACCGAATAACCGGGTGTAGCGCAGTTGGTAGCGCGCTTGCTTTGGGAGCAAGATGCCGCAGGTTCAAATCCTGTCACTCGGACCATAACGACGGTTGAAATAGGATTTAAGACTATTTCAGCCGTCTTTTTCTTTA
>CAVGGQ010000045.1:0-17814 GCA_963628785.1 Oscillospiraceae bacterium
GATGCCTCGGCTCGTAGCTGGCTGCCACTTTTCCGGGGCAAATATATTGTAACAGTGAGGAATCACCCATGCTCGGAAATCATCTTCTCGGCCTTTATGAAAAGGCTCTCCCGCCAGAGCTTGGCTGGAAGGAACGCCTATCCGCAGCCAAAGAGCTCGGTTTTGATTATGTTGAAATATCCGTGGATGAATCGGATGAGCGGCTGTCGCGTCTCGACTGGACGCAGGAAAAACGCGCCGCGCTCCGACAGGCGATGGCGGAGACCGGCGTTCCCATTACGTCCATGTGCCTGAGCGCACACCGGCGTTTCCCGTTCGGAAGCGCCGACGGGTACATTCGCGAGCGGTCCGGAGAGATCATGGAAAAGGCCATTCTGCTCGCGCGGGATCTCGGCATCCGGGTAATTCAACTGGCCGGATACGATGTCTACTACGAGCCTTCCACGGAGGAAAGTCTTCGGCTCTTCGAAGAGGGGCTTCGCCGAGCCTGTCGTCTGGCGGAGAAAGACCAGGTAATGCTCGCCATGGAGATCATGGATACGGAGCTCATGAGCAGCATCACCCGCTATCACGAGTGGAAGCGAAAGCTGCCTTCCCCGTGGTTTACGGTATATCCCGATCTCGGCAACCTCAGCGCGTGGGGCAACGACACGCTGCGGGAGCTCTCTTCCGCCGATAACGAGATCACGGCGGTCCACGTCAAGGATACGCTGGCCGTAACGCCGGATTTTCCCGGAAAGTTCAAGGGCGTCACCTTCGGCGAAGGCTGCGTGGATTTTCCGTCCTGCTTCCGTCAGCTCGAAAAGCAGGGCTACTGCGGACCGTATATGATGGAAATGTGGTATAAACCTGAGGGAGACTGGAGATCGGCCATTGCCGATGCGCTCCGCTATATTACCGCGCAGTTTGAAGCAGCGCAGAAACCGGAGGAATTATGAGGTACTATCTCGGTCTGGATAACGGCGGCACCAACACGAAAGCCGCTCTTTTCACTGCGGAAGGCGTGCAGGTCGCCGTGGAAAGCGTTGGCACCGTCGCTCTCACGCCCGCTCCCGGATTTGTAGAGCGCGACATGGACGAAATGTGGCACGATAACTGTACGGTGATCTGCCGGCTTCTGGAGCGCAGCGGGATCGATGCGAAGGAAATTGCCGGCATCGGGCTCTGCGGTCATGGTAAGGGACTTTACCTCTGGGGCAAAGACAATCGGCCGGTGCGCCGGGGCATTCTTTCCTCGGACAACCGTGCCTGGCGCTACCCCATGGATTGGAAGGAAAACGGCGTAGAAGACGCAGCATTCCGCCTTTCCTGCCAGCATATTCTGGCCTGCCAGCCCGTCAGCCTTCTCGCGTGGCTGCGCGACAATGAGCCGGGCGCGCTGGAGGAAACGCAGTGGGTCTTTGAGTGCAAGGACTATGTCCGTTTCCGCCTGACCGGCCGGGCCGCCGCCGAGATCACGGATTATTCCGGTTCGGGGCTCATGAATCTTCATACGGCTTCCTTTGATACGGAGCTTCTGAAGCTGTTCGGTCTGGAATGTCTCGCCGAGGTGCTGCCGCCGCTGTGCGCCTCTTCGGAGATCTGCGGCAAAGTAACTCGGGAAGCTGCGGAGGCCTCGGGTCTTGCCGAAGGAACGCCCGTCATCGGCGGAATGTTCGACATCGATGCCTGTGCTCTTGCTGTAAACGTAACGGACAGCGACAATATCTGCATGATTGCCGGGACGTGGAGCATAAACGAGTATATACGCCGCGAGCCGGTGACGGACGGCAGCGTTCTGATGAATTCTCTCTTCTGTCTGCCCGGGTACTATCTCATCGAGGAGTCGAGCCCCACGTCTGCGGGAAACAACGAGTGGTTTGTCCGTCAGCTTCTTCCGGAGCTGAAAGCCGCTGCGGAAGCGTCCGGGAAAAGCATCTACGATGAAATGAATGAGTGGGTCGGCGGTATTCGCCCCGACGAGTTCGTGCCGGTTTTTCTGCCGTTCCTTACGGCCTCCAATGCAGATCCGAGGGCGCGGGCAGCATTTATCGGCCTCAACGTCTCCCATACGCGGAAGCACATGCTCCGTGCCGTATACGAGGGGATTGCTTTCTCCCATCGGTATCACCTTGAAAAGCTTCTCGCCTCGCGCGGCAGCCGGAGCGGATGCATTCGTCTGGCGGGCGGCGCTGCACGTTCGGCCGTTTGGACACAGATGTTCGCCGATGTGATGAATATGCCGGTTGAAGCCGTGTCCGCCGCAGAGACCGGAGCGCTGGGCTGTGCCATTGCTGCAGCGGCAGGCACAGGAGAGTACGCTTCTCTCAGCGAAGCTGCCGCCCATATGTGCGCGGTATCATCGGCTGTATGTCCCCGGCCGGAAGCCGTCGCGGTCTACAACAAAAAATATGCTCTCTACTGCAGGGCCATCGAGTGCCTCAACGGTCTCTGGCCGGACATGCAGGAGCTTATCGAAGGAAAGTAACGGTGTCGGAGCGCACCGCATGCGCCCTGTCATCTCACGAAGTATATTGAAGGAGGTTTTTTAATGAAGAAGCTGGTTTTCGGTTCGCTGAACATTGACCGCACCTATCAGGTGGAGGATTTCGTGCGGCCGAAAGAGACGATCTCCGCGCTGAGCTATGCCTGTTTTTGCGGCGGCAAGGGGTTCAATCAGGCCGTAGCGCTTGCCCGCGCGGGAAGCGAAATATATTTTGCGGGCGTGATCGGTGCCGACGGAGATATTATGCGGTGTGGGCTCGTGCAGGAGGGGATCCGCACGGAGCTGCTGCGGGAAAGTGCCGGAGCCAACGGTCATGCCGTAATTCAGGTAAACGCCAAAGGGGAAAACTGCATCATCGTCACGGCGGGTTCCAATGCGGAAGTAACGCGCGAGTACATTGATGAAGTACTCTCCCATTTTGAGGCCGGCGACCTCATCGTGCTGCAGAATGAAATTTCCAACATTGACTATATCATCGAGCAGGCCGGCAAAAAAGGCATGGTGATCGCCTTCAATCCGTCGCCGTTCAACGATACCATTAAAAACTGCCGTCTGGATGCGGTACGCTATCTTCTCATCAACGAGGTGGAAGGATGTGGGCTGACCGGCAGAACGCAACCGTCCGAAATTCTGGATGTGATCCGCGTGCAGTATCCTGCCGTTTCGGTCGTTCTGACGCTCGGCGAAATCGGCGCGTATTTTATGTCCGCCGACGGAGAGCGCACCTTCTGCGCAGCCGTGCCCTGCGAATGTGTGGATACGACGGCTGCCGGCGACACATTCGCCGGGTACTTTCTCACCGAATACACCGAGAGCGGTGACGCCGCCTGGGCACTTCGGCTCGCCGCTGCTGCCTCTTCCGTTGCGGTTTCCCGCAAGGGTGCATCCGCTTCCGTTCCGATGAGAGACGAAGCTCTGCGCAAAGCGGGGCTGCAGTAATAAGAAAGGGAGGTAGAAAAGATGTGTACGTGCCTGATCGCCGGACGCAAAGCGACCGCGTCCGGGAAAGCAATGCTGGCCGCAAACGATGACTGGGACGGCGTGCCGGGAATCTTGGCGCACGAACCCCGAAAGGTGCATCCGCTCGGCGAAATGCATCTGCTTGTCGGAGGGCGGACCATTCCGGAAATTCCGGAGACCTGCGGCTATACCTATACCGCATGCAGCTATTCGATAGGAACGAGAAAAGTCGGCTGGGTCGGCGGCGTGAATGACAAGGGCGTCTCCATTGCGGGAACCGGTGTCTGCGCCTTCAAGGAGATCACCGCAGATGATGCTTGGCTGGAGCCGGATGATGTGCAGATACTGATTCTGGAGCGCGCCGATTCGGCCCGCGAGGGCATCTGCCTCATCGGGGAACTCGTGGCAAAATACGGCTTCAGCTTCTCCAGTCTGGACGGCTGCAACAGCATGGCAACGTACGCCGTTGCCGACAGCCGCGAGGGCTGGTTTCTCGAAATGGCGCAGGGCGATCACTGGGTCGCCGAGCGCGTGCCGGACGACGAGGCAGGCGTACGCATCAACGCTTTCGGCACGCATGATGTCGATCTCACGGATGAGGAAAATGTCATGGCTTCGCCGGGGCTCGCCGAGTTTGCCGAGGCAAACGGATGGTGGAGCGGCGATATTCGCCACTTTGATTTTGCCTCCGCGTACGGAGCGGATCACAGCCCCAACGAATGGGGGCCGGAGCTCGACCCGATGAACATGCGCCGCCGCTGGCGTGCCGTCAGCCTGCTATCCGGGAAGGACACTCCCGAGGATGAGCCAGTATACTCCGTTCATCCCGATCGGGCGCTCGAACCGGCGGACTTTATGAAGATCCTGCGCGATGTATACGAAGATACGCCCTACGATCTCCGGAAGGTTCCCGCGGCGGGGCGGTACGGGAATCCGTTCCACGACGACCCCGAGAGCTACAGTCTTTGCCGTCATGCGACGGTATCCAGCTTTGTGGCGGATTACTCTCTGACGGATTCCGGCATCATGTGGACGGCCATGGCCTGCCCCGCCATGGTCATGTATATTCCGCTCTATACAGACATCAACGATCTGCCGAAAGAATGTTCCGTAACCGAGCCGAGACGGGATGTCCGATCTCTCTTCTGGGATTGGAAGGAGCTTGGTTTCCTCATTCAGCACCGCTATGAACGCAATAGTCTTGTGGTTCGCACGATTGTGAAGATGTTGGAAAAGGATGCGGCGGATGAGGTGAAGAAAGAGGCCGAGGAGCTCTCAGAGCTTTCGGAAAAGGATCGGCGCGTCCGTCGGACGGAGCTGACTGGGCAGCACATCATTCATTCTCTGTTTGTCTGCTCCGATCTGCGCACCAAACTGCTTCTGCAGTATTAAGCACAACGCGCTGCAAAACGGAGCAGAAGATCGGCGAAAAAATTCTTGCTTTTTTGATTTTGCTGTGCTAAGATATATGGGCGTTAAAAAGTTTCTTTTAAATAGAAAGGATTGAATCACGTGAACGGTCTTGTTCTTGCTTTCACCATCATTCAGCTTCTGGCAGGTATTTTCCTGATCGCCGTCGTGCTGCTTCAGTCCGGAAAGAGCTCCGGCCTGTCCGGTGCTGTTGCCGGCGGTGCGGAGACGTTCTTCTCCAAGGGAAAAGCCAAGACGCTCGATTCTACGCTCGCCAAGATGACGAAGTGGGTCGCGCTGGCATTCGTTATCCTCACGCTGGTGCTGAATCTGCTGCACTGATCCCAGACTTTTTAAGCCCCGGAAGCGCTGCTTCCGGGGCTTTTTTTGAACCGAATACTCGTTTGGTTCGTCTTATCTCCGGAAAATCTTGCGATATACGAGGTGTTACTCATGAAAATTCGAAAAGTTCTTGCCTATACTCTGGTGCTTTCTCTGCTGACGGCGCTTGTAGGGTGCGGTGCCAAGGAACCGGAGCCTTCGGAAACAGAAGCAAAAGTCTCCCCCACGCCTGCTGTAACGGCAACGCCGGAGCCGACTGCCACGCCCGTACCCACCCCGACGCCGACACCGGAGCCGTCTTTTACAAACCCGCTGACCGGTGAGAAAACCGATACCGACTACAGTCAGACGCGCCCGGTCGCCATCATGGTGGAAAACAACTCCTGGAGCGGCTATTACGACGGTTCCCATATTTCGCAGGGAGGTCTTTCGCAGGCAGCCATCGTCTATGAAATGCAGGTTGAGCAGATCACTCGCAACATGTTCATCTTCATGGATATCAGCGATTTGGGCAATGTCTTCCCCATTCGCAGCGCTCGCAGCTATTTTGTCAGCGCGGCGCTCGCGTATGATGCCATTTATGCGCACTGCGGCGAGAGTGGACAGGGACTGGAGTTTGCCTCCACCATGCTCGTGAACTACACCGATAACGACAACCTGGATGTGTACGAGGGCGGCTGCGGTTTCCGGCAGTATGATGCGCCGTATTACGGCGAGGTGCACAGCATGACCACGAACGGCGAGTTGCTGCAAAGCTGGTTTGAGCAGCTCGGCACCCGCACGACGCACCGCACGGACAGCTACGATTACGGTCTGCATTTCGCTGAAGACGCCGCGCCCTCGGACGGTTCAGCAGCCACGAATGTAAATGTTGTTTTCCCGGCGGGCAAAACCTCCGATTTCACCTACCAGCCCGACAAGAACGGCTACACGAGCGTTCAATGGAACACCGACTATATGGATGCCAACACCGGCGAGGCGGTCGTGTTCCAAAATGTTCTGGTTCTGAGCACGCCCACGCAGACCGGCATCGACGAAAAGGGTCATTCCTCCATGTATACCTATGATTATACCGGCACGGGCTACTTCTTCAATGGCGGTTACTGCGAGCCGATCACCTGGAGCCGCGGCAGCGTGAGTGAGCCGTTCCGCTACTATACTTCCGACGGCAGCGAGCTGGAGCTCGGCGTCGGCAGGACGTACATTGCTTTTGTTTCCGAGTACTACGGCGGCGCGAGCTTTTCGTGATTGACACGCTCCGCCGAATATAGTAAAATTCGCTTTGTACGAAATTTAAACTGCGAGGTGTATTATGAAACGTAACATTTTATTTGCCGTTTCTCTGATTTTGGCCTGTGCCATGCTGTTCGGTGCCTGCGCCAACCGTCCCGAAACAACGGTCGAGCCGACGGCGGCCCCCACGGAAGTTCCCTCGGCTGCGCCTTCCGAAGAACCGACGCCCGAAGCGAGTGCCACTCCGACGCCCGAACCGACGGCCTCCCCCACCCCGACGCCGGAACCGACGCCCGAAGTCGTTCTCACCAATCCTCTGACCGGCGAGACCACCACGAAGGACTACAGCAAGGCCCGTCCGGTCGCGCTCATGGTAGAGAACAACCACTGGGACGACGGCACGCCCATCCAGCAGGGCAGCCTCAGCACAGCCGCAATCGTATATGAAGCGCAGGTCGAGCAGATCACCCGCAACATGTTCATTTTCATGGATCTTGAGGATGTCGGCAACATCAACCCCATCCGTTCCTGCCGCTCCTACTTTATCAGCACGGCGCTCTCCTATGATGCCATTTTCGCCCACTGCGGCTACAGCGCCGACGGTCTTGAGTATTCCGCCCCGATGCTCTCAAACTACGTGGACAACGACAACATCGATGTGAATGAAGATAACGGCACGGGCTTCCGGAACTATGACTATCCGTACTCGGGCGGAGTGCACAGCATGATGACCAGCGGTGAGAAGCTGCTCGACTACATTGCGAACAACAACACCCGTACCGAGCACAACACCGAAACCTACGATTACGGTCTGCACTTCACCGAAAATGCCGCTCCGACCGACGGCAGCACGGCGAACTACATCCGCATCGTTTTCCCCGGAAACAAGATTACGACCTACCAGTACAGCGCCGATAAGAACGGTTATGTCGGAGAGAACTGGAACGGTGCCTATGCCGACGCCAACACTGGCGAGGCTGCGGTATTCCAGAACGTTCTCGTGCTGTCCACCTATACGGTGACCGGCATCGACGACCACTACCACACCGCCATGAACACCTATGACTGTGAAGGGACCGGTCTCTTCTTCAACGGCGGCTACTGCGAGAACATCACCTGGAAGCGCGGCGGCGTCAACGAACCGTTCCGCTACTACACTTCCGACGGTACCGAGCTGGAGCTCGGCATCGGCCACACCTACATCGCTTTCGTTTCCAGCAGCTACGGCGGAGCTACCTACGAATAACTTCGTTTTATCGAGGGGGAGTCGTTCTGCTCCGCGCTTCTGTTGTCCGTTAAGTCGGCAATTCGGCATTTCGCTTCGTGAGAGGTATTTTTCGCCGCGGGCAAACCGCGGCGAAAAAGAATCGGATCTTATTCCTGCCTGCGGGCGAGAACTCTGCGAGACTTTTCCGGCAAAACAAAACCGGCATACTTCAATGAAGAAGTGTGCCGGTCTTTTTTAGGCAATACCGCATAATTCGGCAAGAACGATTTGCGAGAGATTTTTTGCCGAATCAAGGAAGAGAGCCGCAGCCATACTTTGTGTATGGCAAGGCTTGATGACGCGGAGTCGGCGAAAAAGATCCGCAAAGCATCGCAGACAATGTTGTGCGGTATTACCCCGGATGCAACGAAATGCGGAAGCAAAATTTCCGCAAAGCGCCGCAGACGACATTGTGCGGTGTTGCCTTTACTCTTTTATATGCTTTTGGAGGAAAGTGACATCC
This sequence comes from Oscillospiraceae bacterium, assembly GCA_963628785.1. Taxonomy (GTDB): domain Bacteria; phylum Bacillota; class Clostridia; order Oscillospirales; family Oscillospiraceae; genus Apopatocola. The sequence goes on from CAVGGQ010000045.1 coordinate 8,161, forward strand.
AGATATTTTCCGCATTTGAATGCGATGTCGCGCAGGATGCCGACTTCGGTAAAGCCGTTTTTTCGGTGGAAGCGGAGCGACGGGACGTTATCGGAAGTGATGATGGAAACGATGTTCTCAATGCCGTGCTCCCGTCCGAGGTGTTCGATCTCATCGTAGAGCATCTGTCCGATGCCGCCTCCGCGGCAGGCGTTGTCCACATAGATGGATAGATCTGCCGAGCAGCGGTACGCGCTACGAGCGTTGAATATGTCGAGATACGCATACCCAATGCACCGTCCGGACACATCATGCGCCGCGATATAAGGATAGCTTTTCGTGATCCGCTCCACGCGTGCGGCAAAGTCTTCTTCCGTGAGAAGGTCCTCCTCGAGTGTAATGCAGGTGTTGGCGATATAGTAATTATAGATCTCCGTGCAGGCGGCGATGTCCGACGGGGCGATGGGTGATATCACGCAGGAAGACGGCGTGGAATTTTCCGGTTTCATACTGTTTTTTATCCTTTTGGTAATTCTTCAACCAGTATACCATCCGGATATTGAAATAGCAAGGTCATCACTTAGGATCGTATCATCCTTATATACGACATTATGCGGTGCTGCCCAAAGTGAAATATACGGTACAGCCGAACAATTCTCTTTGACATTTTCTGCGAAAGGCTGTATGATGGAAACACGGAAATCTTTCCGAATCATGAAAGATACTATATGGAGGTATGCGATATGGAGAAATTCTGCAACGCTGCTCTGTTCTGCCCGGACGGTACTTTCCGGCGTGGCGGGTTCACCGTGGAGGGTGGGCGATTCCGCGATGTATTTTTCGGTGACGCCTCAAAGGCCGGCACGGACATGGGCGGCGCGCTCGTGCTGCCGGGTCTTATCGATATCCACATTCACGGCGCGGCGGGCGCCGATTTTTCGGACGGTGACGCCAAAGGCACGGCACGGATGGCTCGCTATCTTGCCTCCCACGGCATCACAAGCTTTGCCCCTGCATCCCTGACGCTTCCCTACGATGTTCTCTCCCGCGCGTACGCCGTTGCCCTCGATCTGCACGAGCATCCGCTCGCGGACGGGGCGAGAGTCATGGGCATCAATATGGAGGGGCCGTTCTTCTCCGAGAAAAAAAAGGGTGCGCAAAATGCCGCCTATCTCCGGAATCCGGATATTGAGGCATTCGAAAAGCTCTATAATGACTGCAAGGGTCTCATTCGCGTAGTGGATGTGGCACCTGAACTGCCGGGCGCCGTTGAATTCATCGAAAAGACAAGCCGCCTGTGCACCGTATCCATCGCACACACCGACTGCACTTACGAAGAGGCTGCTGCGGCACTCGATGCCGGTGCAAGCCATCTCACCCATCTCTATAACGCGATGCCGTCCATTCATCACCGCAAGCCCGGCCCCATCGGTGCGGGCAGCGAGCGCGAGGGCGTTGTCGCAGAGCTCATCTCCGATGGACTGCATGTCCATCCCTCGGCGGTGCGCATGGCGTTTCGTCTCTTCCCGGGGCGCGTGTGCCTCATTTCCGATGCCCTCCGCTGCCTCGGCATGCCGGACGGCCCGTATACGATTGGCGGTCAGGACATGATGCTCAAAGGCCATATCGCCACGCTCGCCGACGGTACGATCGCCGGATCCGCGACCAACCTCTTCGACTGCATGCGCAACGCCGTGTCGTTCGGCATCGCGCGCGAAGAGGCCATACTCTCCGCATCGCTCATCCCGGCGCAGGAGATTGATCGTGCCGATGAGATTGGCTCGATTGAGCCGGGAAAGCTTGCCGATTTCCTGATCTGCAGCGAAGCGCTCGAGCTGCAGCGGGTATACCTCGGCGGCACTCCGATCGCATAAAATTTGCATATAACGGTGATTTCGGCTGGAGATGCCGTAGTTTCTCCAGCCGATTTTGTTTGTTTATACAATGAATATTTTATGGATTTTCTTGCATTATTTCAAACAATCGCTATAATATATTCATTATGAAAGAATTGAAATTAAAAACCGCGGTAACGGCATTGGCCGCAGCCATAATATGGGGAACCGCATTTGCGTTTCAGAGAATGGCAGCGGGTGATATCGGAGCCTTTTCCTTCACCTTCTACCGCAGTGCACTTGCATCGCTGTCGCTGGGGGTTCCGCTCCTCGCACAGAAAATGCGTCAGAACAAAGACGATCAAAAGAAGGCCGACAAGAAGCAGCTTGCTCTCGGCGGACTCGTATGCGGTGTGCTGATCATGACAGCGTCCACGCTGCAGCAGGCCGGACTCGCAAACACCGAAGCGGGAAAAGCCGGTTTTCTCACGGCACTGTATATTCTGCTCGTTCCGATCCTGAGCGTGGTGTTTCTGCGTAAAAAAGTTGCGCCGAGCCTTTGGATCTGCGTGCTTCTCGGGCTCATCGGACTTTACTTCATCAGCGTTAAGGACGGCTTTACGATTTCCGGCAGCGACACACTTATTCTCCTGAGCTCCCTCGTCTATGCGGTATACATTCTGGCGGTGGCGCATTATGTTCGGTTCTGCAGTCCGACCGCGCTCAACTGTGCGCAGTTCGGCGTTTCGGCCGTAATTTGTCTTCCCTTGATGTTCATCTTTGAAGAACCGACAGTTGCTTCGCTGCTAAATAACATCATCCCGATCCTGTATCTCGGTATATTCTCGAGCGCCCTGGCCTACACACTCCAGTTCATCGCGCAGCGCAACGGGAACACCGTAGCTGTCACGCTCATTCTGAGCATGGAATCCGTGTTCAGCGCCGTTGGCGGTGCCGTTCTGCTGCACGAATTTCTCACCTCCCGCGAGCTTTTCGGCTGTGCCCTCATGTTCACTGCCGTAATCCTCATCCAGCTCCCCGAACGCGTATGGAAGCGAAAAAAGACTCCTGCCGACAAGTGAATTAATTCGAATAAAAGAGCTCCCCGCCGTGCAGACCCGAAGAAGGTCCGTACAGCGGGGAGTATTGTATTGATTTGCTTTATTCTTCCGGAATGGCGTGGTAGGCGGCCAGTTCCTGTTTATAGGCTTCGGTGACGGTGTAGCCGCATGAGTTCATTTCGGGGCAGAAGCCGCGGTAAACACATTCGCGGACCATGCAGGAGGCCAGCTCCGGTTCGGTTTTGGCGATCTCATCCTTCAGAAGCTGCCACGCCTGCCGCGTTTCGGGGCTGGCGGCAGAGCAAAGGCGTTTGCGGCTGATGGTGATAAGAGCCTGCGCGTCGGCCTGGCAGCGGTGATGCACCGGGGCATTCTGCGGCAATACCGTGCGATCGGTGCCGGTGCGGTCCGTGCGCTGGGTGCTCACAAAGTGCTCAATACCGATCTTATGGCGAACGATATGAACGCTGACCCAGTACGGCAGATCCACCCACTGCCAGCCGAACTGCATCAGACGGATAGGCGAGTGCTCGGAGAGCAGAATTTTCTTTTTCCATGCGGCGGTCGGGTACTTGCCCTGATCCTTGCCGATAGTATTCATGGCGGCGTTTTTCACTTCCTGCCAGCTGTCGGTATGCTGAAGCCAGGAGATTTTCATTTTTTTATTTCCTCTTCTTCCCTGTTTTTTGATGCCAGCGCGGCGATTTCCGGGTATTTATCGATAATGCGTCCGTAATTGGAGCGGACATGCGGAATCAGACAGCCGCTACAGTCCTTATAAGCGGACTTCAGGTAAACAAAATTGCCGCCGCATTTATCGCCGAGCGCATACAGTGGGCAGTAGCAGAAAAGGCAGTTAAAGCTCTGCGGTTTACTTGTTTCGTGACAGGGAAAATACTCACAGTTTTTATTCTGGAAAAAAGAGTACCCCTTTCCTTCCCATTCGGGTTTCGTTGACATCGTAAATCACCTCTTGCGATAGAATAACACAAAAGATGTTCGACGTCCACATATTTTGCAGCATATTTTTACACCATGCGGCAGGCTTCGCAGTCGTCACAGTCGGCGAACTTTGCGTGGTCATAGGGGATGTTGTTTCGGTCGTAGTAGTCCTTCACCGCGGCTTTGACGGCTTCTTCCGCGAGCACGCTGCAGTGGAGCTTGTGCACAGGCAGGCCATCGAGTGCTTTTACAACGTCCTTGTTCGTCACTGCAAGCGCTTCCTCAATAGTTTTTCCTTTGATCATTTCGGTCGCCATGGAGCTGGACGCAATCGCGCTGGCACATCCGAAGGTCTCGAATTTTACGTCTTCGATAACGTTGTCCTTGATTTTCAGATACATTTTCATAATGTCGCCGCAACGGGCGTTGCCGACCTGCCCGACGCCGTCCGCACAGGGTATCTCTCCGACGTTGCGTGGATTTTTGAAGTGTTCCATTACCTTATCGCTGTAAAGAGCCATGATTCGTACCTCCCATCAGAGCATAAACGGTTTTTTGCCGGAGACGAGGTCTTTCCAGACCGGCGACATATTGCGCAGGTACTCAACCGCGCGCGGAATCTCGCAGAGCATATAGTCGATTTCCTCCGGGGTGTTCTCCTCGCAGAGCGTCAGGCGAAGGGAACCATGCGCGACCTCGTGTGGGCGGCCGATCGCGAGCAGTACGTGGCTCGGCTCCAGCGAGCCGGACGTGCAGGCGCTGCCGGAAGATGCGCAGATGTCGGCTTCGTCAAGAATCAGGAGAAGGCTCTCGCCCTCGATGCCTTCGAAGCAGAAGCTCACGCTGCCGGGGAGACGCTTTTCGGCGTCGCCGTTGAGCGAACAGTGCGGGACGGTTTTGAGCCCGGCGATGAGTTTGTCGCGCAGAGCGCTCACGTACACTGCATTTTTGTCGATGTCTGTGCACGCCTCTCGGAGCGCCGCAGCCATGGCGGCGATGCCGCCGACATTCTCCGTGCCTGCGCGCTTGCCGCGCTCCTGTGCGCCGCCCTCAATGACATTCACAAGAGGAATGCCGCGCCGCGCGTACAGTGCGCCGATGCCTTTGGGGCCGTGGAATTTGTGTGCGGAGAGTGAGAGCATATCGATGTTCTGCGCTTTCACATCGATGGCAACATGTCCCGCCGCCTGCACGGCGTCCGTGTGGAAGATGACGCCCTTTTCGCGGCAGATCCCGCCGATCTCGGTGACGGGCTGAATGGTGCCGATCTCGTTATTGGCGTACATGACCGTCACAAGGCAGGTGTCCTCCCGGATCGCATCGCGCACCTGCTCGGGCGTTACGATGCCGTTTTCGTGAACATCGAGAAGTGTAACTTCAAAGCCCTGTTTTTCGAGCTTTTTGAGCGTGTGCAGTACAGCATGATGCTCAAATGCCGTGGAAATAAGGTGCTTTTTTCCTTCCCTCTCGCCGATTGCCGCGGCGGAAAGAATGGCCTGATTGTCCGCTTCACTCCCGCCGGAGGTAAAGGTGATCTCGCGCGGCTCCGCGCCGAGGCATTTGGCGACCGTCTCGCGAGCCGCCGCCAGTGCTTCTGCCGACTTCTGTCCGAAAGCATACAGGCTTGAGGCGTTGCCGTACCATGTATTCAGGTAGGGCAGCATTGCTCCGATCGCCGTGCCGCTCATTTTCGTCGTTGCCGCATTGTCCGCATATACAAACATGAGGATCGCTCCTTTCATATCCTACTTCTTTTGTATGTTTATAGCTTAGCGCTATAAGCCTATTTTGTCAATAGGTTTTTCTGTGAAAATAAGGCAGGCTCTGCGGCATTGAGCACCGGAGAGCCTGCGAACGGTTCGGCTTATGGTTTGGCGGTTACATTTCCGCTTACGAGGTCGGCGATCGTTATGCTGTCGAGGTAGTCGTTCATCACGCGGTCGAGCTCTTTCCAGAGAGGAAGCGTGAGGCAGTTGTCGGCGTTCGGGCAGTCCGCATCGCCGGTTTTGATGCACGATACCGGGGCGATCGTTCCCTCGGCCGCGCGCAGGATCTCACCGGCCGAGTATTCTTCCGGGCGGTGCGCCAAACGGTAGCCGCCGCCGCGGCCGCGCTGTGCCTGCAGAAAACCACTGCGGCTAAGAGAGGCCACAATACCTTCGAGGTATTTTTCCGAGATACCCTGACGCTCGGCGATATCCATGAGGATCACATATTCCTCATTCGTATGCTGTGCCAGATCGATCATAACGCGCAGCGCATACCGTCCTTTTGTTGAAATCAACATTTCACTGCCTCCCGAAACAGCATCCTTTAAACATACCATATCACAATGATTTACCGTTCGCAAGGGAATTTTGCAAAACGGTTGACAACCGGCGCTCTGCAGAGTAAAAATAAATAGATTTAACAGATATGAGGTTATAGAGATGAAATATGTTCGTCAGTTCGGGATCATTCTGCTGATCTCGTTCATCGGAGAGATACTGCACGCTCTGCTGCCGCTGCCGGTGCCGGCGAGTATTTACGGCATCGTTCTGCTCTTTACGGCACTTGAGACTAAGATCCTCAAGGTATCCGATATTCGTGAAACGAGCTCGTTTCTGCTGGAGATCATGCCGATGCTGTTTGTTCCGGCCGGCGTGGGGCTCATGGAGAACTGGAGCATTCTCCGTCCGGTCTGGCTGCCGTTTCTCGGTATTTCGGTGGTCACCACGTTCCTTGTGCTCGCGGTTTCCGGGCGCGTGACGCAAGCCGTGATGCGCGCTAAGCAGAAAAAGGCGGAGGTGCGGCGCGATGTGTGAACTGGTTCAAACAAGCGCTTTTCTCGGCGCGATCATTACCGTGGGGACATTTGAGTTGGCGCGGCTTATCCGAAAGAAATGGGATTTCGCGCTCTTTAATCCGATGCTGCTCAGCATCCTTTTTTCCATCATCCTGCTGCTCGTGTTCCGCATTGATTACGACGATTATCTGCGCGGTGCAGACTACATCACGTTTTTTCTGACGCCGGCGACGGTTTGCTTTGCCGTGCCGCTCTATGAAAAGTTTGAGCTTTTGAAAAAAAACGCGCTTGCCGTCGTTTTAGGTATTGCCGCAGGCGTGCTCGCAAGTCTCTGCTCGATCTTTGCGCTCTGTCTGCTTTTCGGTTTCGACTATACAATGTTCGTTACGCTTATACCGAAGTCCATTACCGTCGCGATTGCCTCGGAGCTCACGGCGGAGTATGGCGGGTATACGGCACTTACCGTCGTGGCCATCACCGTTACCGGCCTTCTCGGAAATATTTTTGCGAAGGAGGCCTGCCGCATATTCCGCATCGTAAATCCCGTGGCGCAGGGCGTAGCCATCGGGACATGCTCGCACGCCCTCGGCACTTCGCGTGCATTGGAGATTGGCGAGATCCAGGGCGCCATGAGTTCTCTCTCCCTGGTTGTTGCAGGAATCCTTACCGTCATCCTCGCTTCCCCCGTTGCGGCGCTGTACGAGATGATCGCGTAGTCGCCCATTCTCTGCAGCCTTGACATTCGCCGGATTCAATGATATTTTGAAGCTGTGTTCAAGCACGGCGGAACAGCGAAGGAGGATACGGTGCATGTTGACCATCAAGCAGATCGCAGAAGAGGCCGGAACGAGCCGAGGAACGGTGGACCGTGTTCTCAACGGGCGCGGGAACGTCAATCCGGAGCTTGCCCAGCGCATACTGGAAATTGCCGAGCGAGAGAAGTACCGCCCGAATCCGCTGGCGCAGGCGCTCATCCAATCACGGCAGCATACGCGCATCGGTATGGTCATTCCATCCGTCGGCAATCCGTTTTTCGATGAGGTGCTGCGCGGCGCGGAATATCGAGCAAAAAAACTTGCCGGATACGGTGCTACGTTCTCTCTGCGGAAAATCATGGGATACGATACCGCAATGCAGCTGGAAGCTATTCGTTCCCTCATGGAGGAGGGCATCGACGGATTGGCTGTTACGCCGCTCAATGTGCCGGAAGTGGCTGATTGCCTGCGCTCGCTCGATGTTCCGGTGCTCACATTCAACATGGACATCGACATTGACCGCGTTGCCTTTGTCGGATGCAACTATTATAACAGCGGCATGATCAGCGGCGACCTTGCCGGTTTGATGCTCAACGGTGCGGGACATATCGTCGCTGTTATCGGAAGCGCCAATATGCGCGGGCACATGGAGCGGATCCGCGGTCTGAAAGCTGCGCTGGAGCGATATCCGGACATTTCTGTTGATGCCGTTTTGGAAAATCAGGACAATGACGAAATATCATACCGTACCGTCCGCGACGCTCTTGCCTCCCACTCACCCGATGTGCTGTATTTCGGTTCCGGCGGCACGGAAGGCGGTATGCGGGCCGTGTGCGAGAGCGGAGCGAATGTGCGGGTGCTCGCCGTGGATGAAACGGAAGCCGTTCTGCGCTACATGAAAGAAGGCCGCATCTCCGCCACCGTGACACAGGAGCCGTTCGTGCAGGGTGACAAGGCTGTCCATACACTCTTTGAATATATCCGCACCGGACACAAGCCCGTCGGCGGCGTTGTATACACCCAAAACCGGGTGCGTCTGCCGCACTCCTCGCAATAAACCGGATCCCTCCAGAAACGAACGGCTTTCGTTCGCTTGGGTGGGGATAAGGTACAATAAATTGCGCAAAAAGAAGAAAGGAAAAAAACATAGTTTGCAGACTCTTTCCGAATTTCGGATTGGGTCTGCTTTCGTTTATGTGCTATTGAAAGAGGTTTGGCAATTGAGGTGCTGCTTATTTTTGCGGATATGTCAGCTTAAATCGATCCACATGGCTGGACGGGACACAGCCCTTATCATCAACATAGGCACCACTGTAGTCGATAGTTCCATTAGCATCAACAACCGCAGCATATACCATATCGCAGCCAGGCGTTCGAAGTTGCCATCAGCAGCTGGCTTCATCGTCTACGCTATAGGCGGAACTTGTCCATGCCCCTTGTGCCTTGGCATATGCCGTCGGTGTGCACATTCTTGCGTTGTTAGAATCAAACAACTCGATTGCTTCACTTATACTTAGCAGAAATATCTTGTCCTTTGCTCCACTGCCCGGGTATGTGCTGTAGTTTGGATTTTCATCGGGCGATGACCACATTGCCAGAATTTTTGATTCTTCGCCGACAGTAAATGCTTCTTTGATAAACATACTATTCAGCCATTCACGCAGTTCGCAGTTTTCCCACATTATGCTTGCATATTCGTTATATTTCCGGCAATCAAGCGCATATTTACTGATGACTCGGATTTGATCATCTTTTTTATCAATGACTAGCCACTCTATGTTCTCATTACCGTTGGCTGTATTGTTGTCCTGTTCATATGTTCCGAAATATACATAGTCTCCGACTTCGGCGCACTTTATAATGCTAACTTCCCACCCAGCAATTTTAAAATCACTATCTTTATATCCATCTAATGCTTTGAATAATGTAATTGCTTCTTCATGCTCATTCTCGTTAAACAACCACACTGCTTCAAGATACTGACATTCGGTAATTTGTTTTGCGCTGTCTTTGTACCCTTCCAGTGCAGCAAAAGCCGCGATGGCTTCTTCGTATTTCCCCTCATCCCTCAGATTCGTTGCCTCAAGGTATTGGCATTCGGTAATTTTGTCCGCTATGCTCTTGTAGCTATCCATCGCCTCAAACGCTGTGATAGCTTCTTGATACTGTCCTGCTTCCATCAAAGTGATGGCCGCCTCGTAATCATTACTCGGAATAATGACCTTTGTAATGAGCAAAAATGTAGTGTGAAAGTGAGTACCGGACCAGCATAGAGAAAAAGGGCGCACGAAAGCGGC
>CAVGGQ010000046.1:0-17477 GCA_963628785.1 Oscillospiraceae bacterium
GCTCTGATTAACTAATTTCTACCATGCAGGTGTCCAACTTGCACTTGCAATTTGCGAATCGTAAAAAAATGATAAATTTGATAAAAATGTGTAGCTCATGCTTACTCGCAGGATTTCCTGCAAAACCGACAAATCGCCGCAAAACCGTACCGCCAACTCCGCAGGAAAACCGCAACAAAAGTGAATTTTCCTCCCTACTCCGTGGTATAGCCACATTGGTTCGTTAAAGAAAAAAGCTCCCCCGAAGGGAAGCTTTTTCTTGATGGCCCGGTCGGCAAAGCGAAGCGGGGCTACATGGCAAATGCGACTTGGAGGAAGTTGTAGAGTCCTACGATCCAGGCGCTGTAGGTGTGGCCGGCGCCGGGGATCCGGGTGAACCAGGCGTTTTCGCCGTCGGTGAGGCCGTCCACGCGGTCGGTGAGCTCGATGAACTGCGCGCGGTGGAGCTTCGCCATGGAGTCGCTCGTGCCGATGCTGTTATAAAAATAGCGGATGGGGTAAGCGCTGTTCGCGTCGCTGTTTAGCGCGTCTGCGGCGAGATCGACATAGCAGTCGCTCCCCGAGAAGCAGCCGAACCAGGCGAAACAGTCGAGGCACAGCGGCATGACGGAGTTGTAGGCGTAGATGGAGCCCATGGAAAGGCCCGCATAGGCGAAGTGATCGCGCGCGGCGGTGATGGATTCGATGCTGCCGTCGGCGGCATAGGTGGAGTACCGGCTTATGATGGCGGGCAGAATGTCTCCGCGCAGCTCGCGGGTGAACTGTTCTTCGTCCTTCACGCGCGAATAGTCCGAATAGTTTCGGGAATTGCGGTAGAAGGTCGGCGTCACGATGATCATCTCGCGCGCCATCCCGCAGGCAATGAGGTTGTCCACCATGCGGTTCGTGTGCACGTAAAAGTCCGTGCCGTACGTCGTGTAGACAAGGTTGTTGCCGAACCAGTACGTTTCGTCGCTCCCCGTGCCGTGGAGAAGGATGAGCACGTTGTACTGCTTCGAGCTGTCGTAGCCGTACGGCAGATACACGGTCATGTTCTTATAGTAACTCTCGCGTACGTACCCGAGGCGCTCGTTCACATAGTCGTGCGTCTCGTAGGTGACGGTCTCGAGCGTGCCGGGGCATCCGCTTGCATAGAAGAACGACTTGTCGACGGCCGTGTCGATAAAGGCGGGCACGCGCCCGCACATCGGGCACTTCGACGCCGTATAGTTATGCCCCACGGTCTGCCCGCAGGTGAAGCACACGCACGAATCGATGTCGTGCTCCTCGTGGGTGCACGGTGTGCCGCACGCGACGCATACGCCGTCCGTCCAGCCGGGATGATCGCACGCGGGCGCTTCTCCGGCACTCTGCGCGTTCCCGGCCGAATCGGGTGCGGGGGAGGGCTCACTCTCGTCCTCGGCGGCCAAGGCTCCGGGGACGGCAATCGCGGCGAGAATGAGGATGAGCGCGAGGGCGCGGCGCAGCACTCTCATTTATACTGCACCGGCGGGCGGTAGCTTTCGAAAATGACGGTGTCCGCGTGCGCCTCTTCGTTGCGGTCGTGCGCCGTCCAGGTGACGCGCATCGCGCCGAGCGCTTCGGCGAGCTTCACGCCGAGCGACTTTTTGCCGAGACCGTGCGCGATGAACTGCGGGCGGCCGATGCAGCCGATGAGCATGTGGCTCGAGAACCACGCGCCGATGCCGCGTCCGAGCTCCGCATAAGAGGAAGTGAGCTGTCCGCGCAGGAGGTCGGGCGCATGGAAGCGGAACCATGCGACGATGAACGGGTCAAAGCTCTCCACGCAGAAATTGCCACTGTAGGCGTCGATGATCGAGAGCACCTTGGAGCAGAGCTCGCGGCGGCGGCGGTCGGGCGAGGGCTTCACCTCGATGATGACGGGAACGCCCGCCTCGGCGAGAATCTTGAAAGCGTCTTCAAAGCGGGGCACGCGCTCCTCGGTGCCGCCGAGACGGTACTGCTGCAGCTCCGCGAAGTCGAGCGACTCGACGGTCACATCCGCGCCTGTCATGCGGGAGATGTTGCTGTCGTGCGAGACGACCACGATGCCGTCGCGCGTGAGGCGCGTGTCGAGCTCGCAGCCGTAGCCGGCCGCAGCGGCGGCGCGGAAAGCGGCGAGGGAGTTCTCGGGGATGCCGGCAGCGGCGTCATACAGTCCGCGATGGGCAATGTTCTGCCCGCGGAACGGGAAGCACTGCGATGCACTCAAGCGGCCCGGCGCAATGAGGAATCCGTACAGGGCAGCCCCCGCCCCCAGTGCGGCGGACGCATACGTCACGGCTTTTTGAACGGTCATTTTTTTCTTTTTCATGGATATCACCTCGTGATCATAATACCCGGCTCTCCGCCGAGCACCGATAATAATATTGTATCGCAAGAAATTGCGGTTGTAAAGAGACGAGAATTACGGTATGATGGATTTGTCCGATCCATCGGGTGCAAATATTTGCGGAAAACCGCGCGGAGGCATCGAAAAATGAAACTTAACTACAAGAGAACCTTCCTCATCGGCTTTGCATTCTTCGGCATTCTCCTGCTCTGGCAGGTGTACGACTCCTGGTGCCCCACCTTCCTGACGGACATTTTTGCCCGCAGCTTTTACGGCATGTCCTCGGCCGCGCTCAAGGCGAGCGACCCCGAGCGCATACTGCACGTGCAGTGGGTCGTCGGCATCATCATGGCGTGCGACAACCTCGCCGCGCTCCTGCTGCTGCCGGTTTTCGGCCGCCTTTCCGATAAAACGCACACGAAGATCGGAAAGCGCATGCCGTACATCCTTGTCGGCACGTTCGTGTCGGCCATAGCGTTCCCGTTCATTCCGCTCTTTTTCCACCGCAGCAACATCCTCGGCATGATCGCCATGATGGCCGTCGTGCTCGTGTTCATGATGATGTACCGCAACCCCGCCGTCGCGCTCATGCCGGACATCACGCCCAAGCCCCTCCGCGCGCGGGCCAACGGCATCATCAACATCATGGGCTACATCGGCGGCGCATTCGCCACGGTGCTCGGCCTCTTCCTCGTGCTGAGCAGCTATATCAACGCTGCGGACGCCGACCGCAATCTCTGGACGATCGAGCTGCCGTTCATCATCGCCTCGGTGCTCATGGTCATCTCCGCGCTCGTCCTCTTCTTCACGATCCGCGAGAACGAGATCGAAGAGGAAATGGCGGACGAAATGGCACTCGGCGAGCAGATGGCGGCCGTGGAAACGCCCATCGACGACGACAAACCCATGAGCGCCGGCAACAAACGCATGCTCCTCGCCATCCTCGGCGCGGAATTTCTGTGGTTCATGTCCGACAATGCCCTCGGCACCTACATCGGAAACTATGTCATTTACTATCTGAACAGCGCCTCGAGCGCCACCATGGTGCTCACGATCGCGGGCGGCCTCGCCTCGGTCATCGGCTTTGCCGTCGCGGGCCGCATCGCCGACCGCATCGGCCGCAAGTGGACGATCTCCGCCGGTCTTGCCTGCACTTTTGTCGGCCTTATCCTCATGTGCTCCGTCGCCCCCACCGGCACCGCCGTCGGCGAGCACGGCGAGTATACGTTCCCGGTGCTCCTCTACGCCGTGTGGGCCATCAAGGGCTTCGGCATGGCGCTCGTCCACAACTGCTCGTTCCCGATGGTCGTGGAGCTGTGCTCGAGCAAAAAGATCGGCAAATTCACCGGCTACTACTACACCGCGAGCATGTCCGCCCAGACCATCACCCCCGTCGCCCTCGGCTTCGTCCTCGACGCCACCATGGCCTGGCGCACTCTCCCCATCTACGCCTGCATCCTGACGGCAGCCGCCTTCATAGTGTTCACCGCCCTCGTAAAAAACATCAAAGCCAAAAAAGTCGAGACCCCCAGGGGCCTGGAAGCCTTCGCCGAGGAGGAGTGAGGCAGGCTGCTGATGCGTCCCCCGGCAACACCGTAAAACCCGCACCGCCGGTCGAGCTCTTGTGTCTGACCGGCGGTGCTTTCTTATCGGCTTATTTCTTTCTGTGCATTTCTATGATGCTGCGGATGTAGCGGTTCAGGTAGGTGCGGTAGGTGTCCATGGGGACGGGGTCTTCGCGGAGGATGATGCTGTAGCAGGTGGAGCTTACGAGCTCGATGATCGTGTAGATCAGGAGATCCGGCTCCTCCCATTCCTGGCGGCTCTCCTCAAAAAGGAGGCACAGCTCACGGTAGCACGAAAACTCCTCGTCGGAGGAAAGGTTGGTGAAGGCGCTGCGGAAGACACCCCACGAGAGATTTTTCTTCACGAACATCAAAAGCAGGTGGTCTTTCTGCAGCTGGTTGAGCACATCGTCCACGACGCAGATGATGGCGTCCTCAAATTCGTACAGCTCGCCGCCCCGAGCGCGCAGCGTCTCGATGGCGTGGGAAAAGACCTCCCCGGCGCGGCGGGCGATAAGGCGCGCTTCGATCTCTTCCTTATCCTTGAAATATAAATAGAATGTCCCCTTGCCGACGCCCGCGGCGGACGCGATGTCCGAGATCGATGTCTGCGCCGTCCCCTTCGTCGTAAACAGCTGAAAGGCGGTCTCCAGCAGACGCGCCTTTTTTTGTTGCTTGTTTCCTTCGGCTTTTCCCATTTTCGCGCACGTTTCCCCTTGGGCAACACCGCACAATGTCGTCTGCGGCGCTTTGCGGATCTTTTTCACCGACTCTGCGTCATCAAACCTTGCCATACACAAAGTATGGCTGCGGTTTTCTTCCTTGATTCGGCAAAAAATCTCTCGCAAATCGCTCTTGCCGAATTATGCGGTGTTGCCCTTGTTCTTAAGAATGTATGCTATAAGGCTATTACAATTTCTCCGAAATGTCAATCGTTCCGGAGATAAAAAACTGACCGATATTCAGAAATTTCCGGGCGGCGTTTTGTGCAGGTAAACGAAAAACCGACCGATGGTCATTTTTTCATAATTTCAATGTTGACTAACGGTCAGTTTTCCGCTACACTCCCGCTTGCAAAAAGAAAGTGACCAATGGTCAATTTAATGGGAAGTGACGCGGAATGAGAAAATTCAGTGAATTCATCGTGAAGGCGCGCATACCGATCCTGATCCTCAGCATACTGCTGCTGATCCCGTCGGTGTTCGGCTACGTCAACACGAAAGTAAACTACGACATTCTTTATTATCTCCCCGACGACATCGAAACGATGCAGGGGCAGAACATTTTGCTTGACGAGTTCGGCAAGGGCGCGTACGCCATGCTGGTGTGCGAGGACATGCCGGACAAGGATGTCTCGGCACTGGCCGATGAGATCCGGAACGTGGATCATGTGGAGAGCGTGCTCGGCTACAGCGAGTTCTCCGACAGGATCCCGCCGGAGATGCTGCCGGACGAGATCCGCAATGTGTTCTATTCCGAGGACGGGAACGCCACGCTCCTCTTCCTCTTCTTCGACACCACGAGCTCGGAGAACGAGACGATGCAGGCCATCACCGAGATCCGTTCTCTGGCGGGGGAGCGGTGCTTCCTCTCAAGCATGTCGGCGGTCGTGACGGACACGAAGAACCTCGTGGACAAGGAACTGACGCCGTATGTGCTCATCGCCGTGGTGCTGTGCGCGATCGTGCTGGCACTCACGATGGACTCGTTCCTGCTGCCGGTGCTGTTCCTCGCGGACATCGGCATGGCGATCCTCTACAACCTCGGCATGAACTTCATTCAGGGCGAAATTTCCTTCGTTACGATGGCACTCGTGGCGGTGCTCCAGCTGGGTGTGACGATGGACTACTCCATCTTCCTTTATAACGCCTACAAGGAGCAGAAGCACGACACGGGCATCGACAAGTACGAGGCCATGACGCGCGCCATCACGGCGACGATCGACTCGGTGACGGGCTCCTCGCTCACGACGATTGCGGGCTTCATCGCGCTGTGCTTCATGTCGTTCACGCTCGGCCTTGACCTCGGCATCGTGATGGCGAAGGGCGTGCTGCTCGGTGTCATCTGCTGCGTGACGGTGCTGCCGGCGCTCATCCTTACCTTTGACAAAGCCATTGAGAAGACGACGCACAAGCGCATCCATCTTCACAGCGGAAAGCTCTCGGACTTCATCGTCCGCCACTACCGCGTGTTTGCGATCGTGATGCTCCTGCTCTGGATCCCTTCGATCTACGGCTACAACAAGATCAATGTCTACTATAAACTCGACAACAGCCTGCCGGAGTACCTCGGCAGCGTGCAGGCCAACAGCGAGCTGGAAGAAAACTTCGACATGAGCTCCGTATCGATGGTGCTCGTGAGCTCCGACCTCTCCCGCAAGGAGGGCAAGGCGATGACCGCCGAGATGGAGGATGTGGACGGCGTGAACTTCGTGCTCGGCATCGACAGTCTCGTCGGCTCGTCGCTCCCGGAGGAGCTCGTCCCCTCGAGCGTGAAGGACATTCTCGAGAGCGGCAACCGGAAGCTGCTGCTCATCTCCTCGAAGTACGCCGTGGCGACCGATGAGGTGAACGCGCAGTGTGATGCGCTCAACACCATCATCAAGCGATACGACCCAAACGGCATGCTCATCGGCGAGGCCCCGTGCACGAAGGACCTCATCGAGATCACCGATACCGACTTCACCACCGTGAGCGCGGTGTCCATCGGCGCCATCTTCGTGCTCATCCTGCTCGTGCTCAAGTCCGGGCTGCTGCCCGTCGTGCTCGTCATGGTCATCGAGCTCGCCATCTACATGAACATGAGCCTTGCCTACTACACCGGCACAACGCTTCCGTTCATTGCCTCGGTGTGCATCGGCACCATACAGCTCGGCGCGACCGTGGACTACGCCATATTGATGACGACGCGCTACAAGACCGAGCGCATCGGCGGCGCCTCCTGCGAGGAGGCCGTCAAGACAGCGCTGGGCACATCGATGCACTCCGTCATCACGAGCGCACTCGGCCTCTTCGCCGCGACCATCGGCGTCGGCATTTATTCCGATGTCGACCTCATCAGCTCGCTGTGCATCCTCATGGCGCGCGGCGCCCTCATCAGTATGCTGGTGGTGCTCTTCATCCTGCCGAGCATGCTGATGCTCCTGGATAAACCCATCTGCCGGACAACGCGCGGCATGCGCCGTCTGCCCGATATCGAACATAAGTAATGGAGGAAAACGAAATGAAAAGCAAAAGACTCGGAGCGCTGCTTCTGGCGCTTTGCATGCTGATCTCTCTCGCCGGCTGCGGCTCGGCAGAGGAAACGGCCGACACGGCCGCGACCGCGGAAACAGAAGAAGATTCTCTCGAAAACACCGCCATTTCCCTGCTCACCTCCGGCGGGCACAGCGACACGGCGGGCAAGGAGGAGACGGTCTACATCGTGGCCGATGCTTCCGGCAGTCCCAGAAAGATCATTGTGGAAAACCGTCTCAATAATCCGGAAGGCAGCGATGCGCTGACCGACCGCACCGACCTCACCGACATTGAAAACACCAAGGGCGACGAGGACTACACGGAAAACGACGACGGCACCATCACCTGGAACGCCGGCGGCAGCGACATCTACTATCAGGGCAGCACCGACAAGGATCTGCCGGTCGATGTGAGCGTCGAGTATGTGCTCGACGGGAAGACCGTTTCGGCCGATGCGCTCGCCGGCGCGTCCGGCCACCTCGCCATCACCTTCCGCTACACGAACAACACCGGCCGCGAAACGACCGTGGACGGCGAAAAATGCACCGTCTATCAGCCCTATGTTATGGTGTCCGGCCTGCTGCTCGACAACGATAAGGCGAGCAACGTGACCGTGACGAACGGCAAGACCGTCAACGACGGCGACCGCACCGTGGCGGTCGGCATCGCAATGCCGGGTCTCAGCGAAAGCCTCGGCCTTGCGGATCTCGCGGACGGCACGATCGTCATTCCCGAAGAGGTGACGGTCGAGGCCGATGTGACGGACTTCGAGCTTCTCACGACGCTCACGCTCGCCACGGACGACGCGCTCGGACAACTCGGCTTCGACGATGTCACCGATCTGGACGACCTCGAGGACAAGATCGGCGAACTCACCGACGGCGCGACAAAGCTCGTGGACGGCACGAAAGAATTCAGCGACTACATGGGACAGCTCAGCGACGCTTCCGAAACTCTCACGAGCGGTGCGGCCGATGTGAACTCGTACATGAACGCCCTGAGCGACGGCATTAACAAACTGCAGTCCGCCGTGACCGATCTTCCGGACGGCACGGCGCGTCTCCTCGCCGGAACGCAGGCTCTGAGCATCGCGCTCAAGAGCGGCTATACCGGCACCGATCTCTCAAAGTACGGCGTATATGAAGCGCTCTCGGTCATCGCCTCCGGCGCGGATTCCATTTCCGCGGCGGCCGACAGCATGATGACGGGCGCGGAGACTATCTCCGGCGCGGCGCAGCAGATCGCCGCGGGCGCTGTGAGCGGAAACACGGAGAGTGCCGAGAACTACGGCATCTGCGAAGCCGCGGGCGCGGTGGAGACCGGGCTCAAAGCCGCCGAAGAGCAGCTCGGCAAAAGCCTCAAGGAAGCCGGCGACGCACTCGACCGGGCCAACGCCTACAGCGGACAGGCCGCCGACTTACTCAGTGGTGTGCTCGAGACCGGCTCGAATCTCACGCCGGAACAGCAGCAGGCCATCTCCGGCGCCATCGGTGCCATCGGCGGCAGCGAGCAGTATGTTACGGGCGTGAAGAACAGCCTCGATGCTTCGCTCGATTTCTCGAGCGCGTACACGGCGCTCGAGAGCATCCAAAAGGGTGCATCCGCCATTTCCGCGGCGGCGCAGCAGATCGCCGTCGGCGCGAAGAGCGGCGATCAGACCTCTTCGGAAACTTACGGACTCTATGAAGCGTCGGCCGCCGTCAAGTCGGGCGCGGATACGCTCGCCGCAGCGGCACGGCAGATCATGGGTGCCGTGAACACCATGGCGAACGACGAAAACCTCGGCGCCATCATCTCCGGTCTCGAAGATCTCAACGAGCAGAGCGGCGCGCTCATCGATGCGGTCGACTCGCTGCAGAGCGGCGCTTCCTCTCTGAGCGAGGGAACCGGCACGCTGAGCGAGGGCATGAGCGAAGCCGACAGCGCGGTGAAGCAGCTCTATGAGAGCAGCATCGAGCTCAAGGACAGCATGTCCCGGCTCGACAGCGAAGGCATCGCCAAGATCGCCGAACTCGTGCAGGGCAACCTTGAGACCGTATTCCACCGCCTGCAGGCCGTGCAGGACTACGCCGAGGAAGAAGAAAGCTACTCCGGCGCCCCCGATGGCGTAGAGACAAGCGTAAAATTTATCTGGAAAACCGACGCGGTGGAGAAGTAAATAAGGACTGTGTTCGCGCGCCCCAAAGGCTCCCCTTGTGCGCAAGGGGAGCTGTCGGCGGAGCCGACTGAGGGGATGGAAAGCTGAAACTTCGCAGAAACTGCGTGTCCGGCCTCTCCATCACTTTCGTGACCGCCTAATGGCGGTGCCACCTTCCCTTGAGCACAAGGGGAGGCTTTACGAGGGAGGGGAATGCCCTTCGCAGCGGACAAGCTCTCTTACCGCATCTGCCGGTTCGGCTGTTTTGGCCGGGCCGGCGGTACTTTTATTGTAACAAAATCATGAAATACAAAGCAAAGCGGTTGAATTCCGCGCGGCTTTGCATTATAATGTATGTTCTGGACAATAGGGCAGTCAGACCCGTTGTCTCGGATCCATCGTATAACGGAGGAAAAACATCATGGCAAAGAAAGAATTTCAAGCGGAATCCCGTCGGCTCCTTGAGCTGATGATCAATTCCATCTACACCCATCAGGAGATCTTCCTGCGCGAGCTCATCTCCAACGCCTCGGACGCGATTGACAAGCTGTGCTTCCGCTCGCTCACCGATGAGAATGTCGGCATGAACCGCGAAGACTTCTGCATCCGGCTGAAGGCCGATAAGGAAAAGAAGACGCTCACCGTCTCCGACAACGGCATCGGCATGACCGCAGACGAGATGGAGTCAAACCTCGGCGTCATCGCCAAGTCCGGCTCCTTCGCGTTCAAGAAGGATCTCGACGCCGCCGACCGGGAAAAGGCGGACATCGACGTCATCGGCCAGTTCGGCGTCGGCTTCTACTCGGCGTTTATGGTGGCGAGCAAGGTCACCGTCATCTCCCGCGCCTACGGCGAGGAAGGTGCCAACTGCTGGGAGAGCGAAGGCGCGGACGGCTACACCATCACGCCCTGCGAGAAAGAGACTGTCGGCACCGACATCATCCTCACGATGAAAGAGGACACCGACGACGACTGCTACAGCGTGTATCTCACGCCGTGGAAGATCCGGGAGCTCGTCAAGAAGTATTCGGACTATGTCCGCTGGCCCATCCGCACCGATGTGGAGACGAGCGAAAAGTACGAGACCGGCGAGACGGACGAAAACGGCATCCGGAAGATGGGCGTCCGCACCGTGCTCAAAGAGGAAGTCGTCAACTCCATGGTGCCCATCTGGCAGCGCAGCAAGAAGGACGTCTCGGACGAGGACTGCATCGCGTTCTATAAAGAGAAGTTCCGCGACAGCGAGGACCCCGTGTCCGTCATCCGCGTGAACGCCGAGGGCACGGTCAGCTACCGCTGCATGCTCTTCATCCCCGCCAAGGCGCCGTATGACTTCTACACCCGCGAGTATACGCCGGGTCTGCGCCTCTACTCCAACGGCGTCATGATCGTGGAAAAGTGCCCCGACCTGCTGCCCGACTGCTTCCGCTTCGTGCGAGGCATCGTTGATTCGCCCGACCTCTCGCTGAACATCTCCCGCGAAATGCTCCAGCATGACCGTCAGCTCAAGCTCATCTCGATGAACCTCGAGAAGAAGATCAAGGCCGAGCTCTCCCGCCTCATGGAGGCCGACCGCGAGAAGTACGAGAAGTTCTTTAACGTCTTCGGCACGCAGCTCAAGTACGGCATCATCGGCGACTACGGCATGAAGCGCGACCTCCTCACCGACCTGCTGCTCTACCGCAGCGCGGAGAAGGAGAAGCTCATCTCCCTGCGCGAGTACACGGACGCCATGCCCGAGGAGCAGAAGTACATCTACTTCGCTTCCGCCGAAACGGCCGAGCGCGCCGCCAAGCTCCCGCAGACCGAGCAGGTCCGCGCCAAGGGCTACGACATCCTCTGCTTCTCCACCGACGCGGACGAGTTTGTCGCTGAGATCCTCGGGACCTACGCCGACAAGAAGTTCTGCAACGTCTGCTCGCAGGATCTCGGCCTCGAATCCGACGAGGAGAAGGCCGCCGCCGACAAGGCGGACGAGGAGAATAAGCCGCTCACCGACTTCGTGAAGGAGCAGGTCGTCGACGCCGTTTCCGCCGTGAAGATCTCCCGCAAGCTCAAGAACTATGCCGTGTGCCTGTCCGCTGAGGGCGAGATCACGCTTGAAATGGAGCGCTACTTCCACTCCCTGCCCGGCACCGACCCCAACGCCATGCGCGCCAAACGCGTCCTCGAGCTCAACCTCGACCATCCGGCCGTAAAAGCTCTCGACGCCGCCCGCACCGCCGATCCCGACCGCGCCGCCACCATGGCCAAGGTACTCCTCGCGCAAGCCCAGCTCGTAGCCGGCATCACCCCGGACGATCCGGCGGAGTACAGCGAGCTCGTGTGCAAGCTGTTCTGACAGACGGAACCCCCGGCGGCAGGCTAACGCCGCCGCCGGCCCCCTTGGGGGGCACGAGATGATTTGAGCCCGTCCGGCTTAGCGCGCGTTTTGTCCCGCCCACAGGCGGAAGCATCCACATTATTTTCCCACCCCACGGAGGTATCATGAGCGAACAGGAGAAGCGCTTAGGCGTTTATATTCATATTCCGTTCTGCGCGTCGAAGTGCGCGTACTGCGACTTTTGCAGTCTGCCGGGGAAGGATAAGCTGATGCCGTATTATCAGGACGCGCTGCTTATCCAGATCCAGGAGACCATGCCGCGCATGACGGATTACTTCATCGACACTGTGTACATCGGCGGCGGTACGCCGAGCTATTACGGCGCGCGGCGGCTCGTGGAGCTTCTGCAGGAGCTGAAGGTGACGAACCGTCTTTTGAAGAAGAGCGAGATCACCGTGGAGTGCAACCCCGACAGCGTGCGGCGCAAGGATCTGCGTCTGCTGCGCAAGGAGGGCGTGAACCGCATTTCGCTCGGCGCGCAGAGCGCGAACGACGACATTCTCCGCCGCATCGGCCGCCGGCACAACTGGCGGCAGGTGGAGATGGCGGTGCGCCGCGCCCGCAAGGCGGGCTTCCGCAACATCAGCATCGACCTCATTTACGGTCTCCCCGGGCAGACGCGCGAGGACTGGGCGGACACGCTCACAAAAACGATCGCGCTCAAGCCCGCCCACATCTCCTGCTACGGTCTGCGCCTCGAGGAGGGCACGCCCATGTACGACGAGTACGAGGGCACCGACCTGCTCCCATCGGACGACGACCAGGCGGATATGTACCTCTACGCCGTGGACTTCCTCGTACGCCACGGCTTCCGGCAGTACGAGATCTCCAACTTCGCCCGCCCCGGCTACGAGAGCCGGCACAATCTCAAGTACTGGCGGCTCAAGGACTACATCGGCTTCGGCGCGGCGGCCGCCTCCAATATCGGCATGCTGCGCTATACCTACACGCGCAATGTGCGCCGCTACATCGCCAACGTCTACTCCGACGATGAACTCATCGTCGAAAAGGAGCAGCTCGAGCGCCCCGACCGCGCGGGCGAGTACCTCATGCTCGGCCTGCGCACAACGATGGGCATCACCGAGAGCGAATACCGCACCATCTACAACAGCAGCTTCGAGCCCATTGAAGAGCTCCTCAAGGTGTTCGAGCAGAACGGCTGGGCACAGTGCGACAACGACCGCTGGCGCTTCACGCCGGGCGGATTTCTCGTGTCGAACGTGCTCATCGGTCTCCTGCTCGAAGCCCAGACCAAAGAAAAATTCAGCGCCAACCCCTGGATCCGCGAAGCCTTCGAAGCCAGGGGCCAGATGATCCCGTTTCCGACGGCTGCGGAGACATATATGAACTGAGAATTTTCCCGCCCTTCGGCGGACGCCTCTCCCATACACCCGAAACATCAACCCGAAAGGCGGTGCCTGAGATCCGATACGATGAAATGGACATCAGCGCTCCCGAAAACGAGGAGCTGACCGAGGGCGAATATCTCCCCGACGGGGAGTATGCGCCGGAGGATATGCCGGACGAGACCGGCGAATACGAAGAATATGCCGAGGCCGCCGAGCCCGAGACTCCCCGCACGGAGAGCCGCCGGGAGCGCCGCGAGCGCGAGGAGGCCGAGGCAAAGGCGAAAAATTCCCGCGCCGCCAAGCGCGCCAAACGCAAGGCTGAGGAGGAGGCGCCTCCTGAGGATCTGCCGCCGCTCCCGTGCCGCCGCAAGGCCGCCGAGGAAGAAGAGGAAGAGCCCGTCCGGTCCTCCCGCCGCAAAGCCGCCGAGAGCTATGACGATGACTATGAAGAGGACGAAGCGCCGCGCAAAAAGGGCGGCCGGATAGTGCCGGTGATCATCCTCGGCGTGCTGATTGTCCTCATCGCCGGCGCACTGCTCGCGGGCAGCATCGCCGTGCAGAAGGTCAACACGATCTATCCCGGCGTGGAGATCGCAGGCGTCGATCTCTCCGGCATGATACGCGACGAGGCGCGCGATGCACTGCTCGCTGTCGGCCATGAACGCTACGACCGCTTCACCGTGACGGCGAACCTGCCGCTCGGCAACACGCTTGCCATGTCCTCCGCAGACGCCGGCATGCGCTTCGGCGCGGACAAAGCCGCCGATGCCGCGTGGAACTACGGCCGCACCGCCGGTCTCTTCGGCGCGATGAAGGAGTATGCGCAGTGCCGCTATCTCGGCAAGTGCGGCTTCACCTACACGGACGATGTGTTCGAGGTGACGCTCGACGAGGCGAAGATGCGCTCTATCATCGCCGAAAAGGCCGTGGACATCGATGCGCAGCTCCTCGAGAGCAGTATCGTCATCGGAGACGACTCCATCACACTCGTCAAGGGCGCGAGCGGCATGACGCTCGACGAGGAGGTCGTTTTCACCTCCTTCCGCGATGCGTTCCTCACGGGCGAGAACACCGAGTTCACCTACGAGAGCACGCCGACCGCGGACGAGGAAGCCTTTGATTTTCAGGCGCTTTACGACGAAATTTATTCCGAAGTCGCCGAAGCGGAGATCCTCTATAACCACGATATCGACACGAGTGATCCCGCTGCGGACGATGACGGCGATACGGCCGATACGGCTGCCGACACGACCGAGACGGCGGATACGGCCGATGCGACCGGATCGGCTGCGGATACGGGCGGTACGGACGTATCGACGGTCGACTTCAACGGCGAGCTGTACATCGTGACGCAGTCCTCCGTCGGACGCACGTTCGATGTGGAGGCCGCGGAAAAGGCATGGGCGGAAGGCTCCTACGGCGACACCGTGACCATTCCGATGACCGTGACGAACCCCGAGCGCACCACCGAGGAGATCAACTCCATGCTCTTCGCGGACAAGCTCTCGAAGAACTGGACGATGGTGAAGCTCCTCAACCGCGACTACTGCGACGAGGTGCGCACATCCCTCTCCGGCAGCAGCGACGACCGCATTTCCAATGTGAAAAAGGCCTGCTCGCTCCTGGACGGCCTCATCCTCATCCCGGGACAGACGCTCTCCTTCAACGACACGCTCGGCGAGCGCACCGAGGCCAACGGCTGGAAGCCCGCCACGGCGTACGCCAACGGCGAGGTGCGCCAGGAATACGGCGGCGGCATCTGCCAGGTGAGCTCCACGCTGTATAACGCCGTGCTCTACGCAAATCTCGAGATCGTGGAGCGCGAGTGCCACCAGTTCCAGGTCGGCTATCTGCCCTGGGGCATGGACGCGACCGTGAGCTGGGGCTGGCCGGACTTCAAGTTCCGCAACAACGCCGAGTACCCCATCAAGATCCATGCGTGGGTGGATGACGAAACGAACGAGTGCTGCGTGCAGATCCTCGGCACGGATGTGAACCACCAGTATGTCCTCATGCGCTTCAACAACTGGGAGGTCTTCGACGAGACCGATACCTATCACGACGCGGACGGCAACCCGCTGTCCGTCGGCATGGCGGCGGCGACCTGGCGCATGGTATTCAACGACGGCGATGACTACAACACCGCCGCGCCCGTCAGCGAGGAGTACGAAGCCTACAGCACCTACAAATACCACACCGAGGACATCGAGGCGCGCAATGTGCCCCTGTCCGGCGGCGAAGGATAAAAGTCAGGAGAAAAGAGATTATGGAAAAGCCGACCTTTTACATCACGACCCCGATCTATTACCCTTCCGCGAAGCTGCACATCGGCCACGCCTACTGCACCGTCGCGAGCGACGCCATCGCGCGCTATAAGCGTCTTTGCGGCTATGATGTCATGTTCCTCACCGGCACGGACGAGCACGGTCAGAAGATTGAAGACAAGGCGAAGGAAGCCGGCGTGACGCCGCAGGAGTTCGTCGACCGGATCGTCACGGGCGAAAAGGGCGTTCTCGATCTGTGGAAGCTCATGAACATCTCGAACGACCGTTTCATCCGCACCACGGACGACTACCATGTGAAGAGCATCCAGCGCATTTTCCGCAAGATGTACGACAACGGCGACATCTACAAGGGCAAATACTCCGGCATGTACTGCACGCCGTGCGAGAGCTTCTGGACGGAGAGCCAGCTCGTGAACGGACGCTGCCCCGACTGCGGCCGCGAGGTGCAGCCCGCCGAGGAGGAAGCCTACTTCTTCCGTCTGAGCAAGTACGCCTCCCGCGTGCGTGAGCTCCTTGTCGGCGGCGACTTCCTCGAGCCCGCCAGCCGCGTGAACGAGATGGTGCACAACTTCATCGACTGCGAGGGCGGCCTGCAGGATCTGTGCGTGAGCCGCACGAGCTTCAAGTGGGGCATCCCCGTGGACTTCGATCTGGGCCATGTCGTGTATGTGTGGATCGACGCCCTCTTCAACTACACCACCGCGCTCGGCTACGAGAACGACAGGTATCACGATTTCGGGAAATACTGGCCCGCCGATGTCCACATCGTGGGCAAGGAGATCGTGCGCTTCCACTCCATCATCTGGCCGGCCATGCTCATGAGCGTGGGTCTGCCGCTGCCGAAAAAGGTCTACGGCCACGGCTGGCTCGCGATGGACGGCGGCAAGATGTCCAAGAGCAAGGGCAACGTTGTCGATCCCTACATGCTCGCCGAACGCTACGGCGTGGACGCGCTGCGCTTCTTCCTGCTGCGCAGCTTCCCGTTCGGCTCGGACGGCAACTTCTCCAACGAGCTCCTCATCTCCACCATCAACACCGACCTCGCCAACGACCTCGGCAACCTGCTCTCCCGTTCGACCGCCATGGTCGGCAAGTACTTCGGCGGCACGCTGCCCGCCGCGCAGAAGGCCGGCCCCGAGGACGATGAGCTTATCGCCATGCTGACCGCGCTGCGCGAAAAGTATGCCGCGCAGATGGAGAAATTCCAGATGCAGAACGCCCTCGCCGAGGTTTTCCGCGTCATTTCCCGCGCCAACAAGTACATCGACGAGACCGCCCCCTGGGTGCTCGCGAAGGACGAAACGAAGAAGCCGCGCCTTGCGCGTGTGCTCTATAACCTCGTGGAGACGCTGCGCGTGTGCGGCACGCTCCTCACGCCGTTCATGCCCGAGAGCATGGCAAAGTTCGCCGCCCAGATCGGCGCGGATGAGAGCGCGATGAGCTGGGAGAATGCCGGCAAATACGGCGTCCTGCCCGCCGAGGTGAGCGTGACGAAGGGCGAGAACCTCTTCCCGCGTATCGACATGGAGAAGGAGCTCAAGGCTCTCGAAGAGCTCACGAAGCCGAAGATCGATCCCATCGAGCCCTTCAAGGAGAACGTGGTGTTCGACGACTTTGAGAAGTGCGACATGCGCGTGTGCAAGGTCACAAAGTGCGAGCGCGTGAAGAAGTCCGAGAAGCTCCTGCGCTTCGAGCTCGACGACGGCTCCGGCACGCCGCGCCAGATCCTCTCCGGCATTGCGAAGTACTACGCTCCCGAGGATCTCGTCGACAAGACGGTCGCCGCGATCGTCAATCTCCCGCCGCGCAAAATGATGGGTCTCGAATCCAACGGCATGCTCCTCTCCGCCGTCCGCACGATCAACGGCAAAGAAGAGCTCCACCTCATCATGCTCGACGACAAGATCCCCGCTGGCAGCACGCTCTGCTGAATCTGTTCTGAACTACGGAGGCTTTCCCGCAGCCAACGGGGGAGCCTCTTTTTATAACCCAGAAAACCTCGGGCAATGCCCGAGGTTCAAAAAAGGCGGAGCCTATGAGGGGAAAAATAAACCTCCCGTGATAGAATAGTGAGGGTTTGCCGACCGCACTAAAGAATCGAAGGAGGTACCTTATGGGAAATAAGGATACAAATAGTTTAACACATACTACATGGGAATGTAAGTACCATATTGTATTTGCACCGAAATA
>CAVGGQ010000047.1:0-16617 GCA_963628785.1 Oscillospiraceae bacterium
CCTCATACTGCAGAATACCGTAAATTTCTAAGAAATGTCTTAATAGAATAAGAATTAAAGCAGCACCGCATAATTCGGCAAGAGCGATTTGTAAGCAAATTTTGCTTCCGAATGAGGCACATTGACGCAGCAATACTTTGTGTATTGCAAGGAAATGTAACGAAATGCGGGAGCAAAATTTCCGCAAAGCGCCGCAGACGACATTGTGCGGTGTTGCCTTAGTTTATTTCTGCACATAAATTTCCGGAAAATGTGCAGATCCTTCCGAATAACAGGCAGAAAGGAACGCCGCGCTGGGGTTTGGATGGGCGTTCCTTTCACTGAATTATTAAACCTGGGCGTCTTTGCGCTTTATGTCTATGGCTATGGTAGAGGCCTTTTCGGCGATGTCGCCGAGGGTGTCGCCGCAGGGGACGACGGTGCACTCGTTCACCTCAAGATCTCGCTGCACGAGATAGGCATCGGTGATCTGCTCAGGCTCGAGCCGCAGCACGGGTACGCCGTGCGAGGAGTACTGCAGGGCCTTCTCCGGCGAGACCTTGCCGCAGAATACGAGCCGTTCCGTGCTCGAGAGCGCATCGAGATCGGCGAGAGAATCACGAAGACTCGGCGCCATGACCGGCACGATGCCCGCAAGGCGCGCGATGGCCAACGCAGCGGATGCTCCGGTGCCGGAGGTGGCGCCGCGGCCGACGAGCCCCGGGATCTGCGAGCGGTTGCAGCTTCCGCCGTTTTGGCAGAGCGTGTCCATGTCCTCTTTCGTCAGACCGACCTTGAGACGGCCGTTCACGATGCCGATGCATGCCGGCACGCAGTTGCGCCGGAAGAAGGCCTGCTCACACTCCTGCAGTGCCTCCAGATTGCGCGGGTACGGCAGCTGCATAAAGAAGCCGGTCTCAATGGCAACAACAGGCGTGCCCGACTTGAGCGATGCCGAAACCGGTGCTGTAACATTCATGTACTTACTTGCCATAACAAAAAGTCCTCTCAAAGCTCAGGCAGGATGCAAAATGTCGTTTGCCGAGCTGTCCACTTTATTTAACTTCTATATCATACCCGAAAAAGGAAAAAATTGCAAGAGCGGAGAAATTTGACCGATTGTTCACGCTTTTTTCATAAGTATATTCTATAATACAGTCATACTTCCGAGAACGGAAAAGGAGAATACCCATGGCAGACAGGGAACGCACGGATCGGGACGCCGGTTTTACCGACGCAAGCTACGTGACGCGGGAGGATGCTCCCAACACGCCGCACAGCTTTTCCTCGTCCGATGACAAAAATAAAAACGGCTCGGCCATTGCCGTGGCGGGGCTTTGCATAGCGCTGTTTGTACTCGGTTCTCTCATCAACAACGTGTGTACCTCCGCCTTCAACGGGAACCGCCGGACGGTCACGCCCGACAATTCCGAGAGCAATGCCGAGACCGTATCGACGAGCATAGTGAAGGCCGCCGTCGGCGCGACCGCGCGTCCGGTGAGCACTGCCGCCCCCGTTCGGGAGAGAGCGTATCTCGGCGTTGTGGTGCAGACGGTGTCGAGTGCTGCGGCGGAATACTATAACGGCGCCGATGAAAACAACCGCATGGTGCCCGGCGTGCAGGTATACGCCATCGATGAGGAGGGCCCCGCAGCAGAGGCAGGACTGCAGTGCGGTGACATCATCACCGGCATGGACGACAAGATCATCGAGTCCGCCGACGATCTCACGGACTTTGAGACCGGGTGCACCTCCGGCGAGAATGCCGTGGCGACAGTCTTCCGCAACGGCGAGTATGCGGAAGTCCCCGTGACCTTCACCGACCCGCCCGAAGACGAAGAGACCGAAGTGCACTGGTACGGCACCGGCGGCGCGTGGTAAAGAGCTTCCGGCACCGTCGAGAACATCATCCCGGCTGCAGAAAACGCAGTCGGGATTTTTCGTTTCTCCGAAGGCTCTCCATGCCGGGAAAAGAGCCGCTGCGCGTGATTTTTCTTGCAAAAGCTGCTTAAATGGTATATTCTGAAACTTATGGATGCAATTATCAAAGCAATATCGGCGACACCCTCCTTGGCTACCCTCCCCCTGAGGGTTGAGGAGGGCTATTTGCCTGCCCTTTTGACGCAGACGGGCGGTGGCATGCGCGCCCTCGCCGCCGCCATGCTGCGGCGCGAAACGGGCCGTCCGCTTTTCCTGTTGTGCACGGACGAGGCCAATGCCCGCACGCTCGCGGCGGATCTGGAAGCACTGCTCGGGGAGAAGACCGTTTTTCTCACGGGACGCGACCTCGCCATGCGCGATGCGGAGGTCGTATCGCGCCAGGAGGAGCAGCAGCGCCTGCGCGCGATCGATGCGATGCAGAGCGGTACGCCGATCACGGTGTGCACCGTGTCCGGTCTCCTGCAGCGCACGCTCAGCCCCGAGATCCTCACCGAGGCCGCCTTCACGATGAAGGTCGGCGAAGGAAACGGCCCGGAAGCGCTTGAGCCGAAGCTCCTGGCAAGCGGCTACCGCCGCAGCGACATGGTCGAGGGACCGGGGCAGTTTTCCCGCCGCGGCGGCATTCTCGACATATTCTCGCCCGGCTCGGAACGTCCGATACGCGCCGAATTCTGGGGCGATGAGATCGACTCCATGGGTTTCTTCGACACCGACACGCAGCGCCGCGCCGAAAATGTCGAAGAGTTCCGCGTGCTCCCCGCATGCGAGGCCCTTTTGGACGCAAACCGCGCCGACGCCATCGCCAAAGCACTCGAAGCGCGCGGCACACGCGCCGACCGCCGCGGAAATGCCGAACTTGCGAGCCGTCTCCGCCGCGATGCGGAGAAGATCCGCACCGGCGCACCGCTCCCGTGGAGCGACCGGTATCTGCCGGAATTATACAAAGAGTATTCAACTGCCATTGACTTCATCGCGCCGGACGCGCTCGTGTTCATCGATGCGCCGAACCGCTGCACGGAGAAGGCAAAAGAACTTACGGAATCTCTCGCGGACGATATAAAGATCCTCCGCGAGGGCGCCTTCCCGACGGGCGAGGCGTCGGACTACCTCCTGCCGTGGAAGGACGCGTGCGAGAAGCTCGCGGAATTTGCCGTCGTGATGACGGATGCCTTCAGCGCGGGGCGCTATCCCGTTTCGCCGCGCTCGGTGCTCGATACGAATGTCCGCCAGCTCCCGAGCTACGGCGGCAGCGCGGAAACGGCGCTCGCCGATGTACAGCGTTATACGGAAAACGGCTTCCGCACCGTTGTTCTCGCCGCCGATGAACGCCGTGCCGATGTCCTCGCCGGCATGCTCGAGCGGAACGGCCTGCACCCTCTGCGTAGCTTCCCGAACGGCGAAGTGCCGCCGCCGGGCCATGTGACGGTCGCGGTCGGGAGTCTCTCGGCCGGCCTCGAAGCGCCGGAGGCACAGCTCGCCGTACTCACCGACACGCAAATCCTGGCGACAGCGCTGCGCAGCCGCAAGCGCCGCCGCGCGATGGCGGACCGGGAAAAGCTCGGCTCGTGCGCGGATCTGTCCGTGGGCGACCTCGTGGTGCACGAGCACCACGGCATCGGCCGCTTCGCCGGCATATTCAAGATCCCGGTGGACGGCGTGGAAAAGGATTATATCAAGATCTGCTACGCCGGCTCGGACAGCCTGTATGTCCCGGCCACGCAGCTCGACCTCGTGTCGAAATACATCGGCGGCGGGGAAGACCGTCCGGTCAAGCTCTCGCGCATGGGCGGCACGGAATGGCGCCGCACCACCACCCGCGCCAAAGCCGCCGCCAAGGAGCTCGCCTCGGAGCTCGTGAAACTCTATGCGCAGCGTGCCAAAACGCCCGGCTTCGCCTTCTCCTCCGACAGCCCGTGGCAAACCGAGTTTGAGGAATCGTTCGGCTACACCGAAACCGACGACCAGCTCCGCTGCATCCGGGAGATCAAGGAGGACATGGAAAAGCCCGTGCCGATGGACCGCCTCCTGTGCGGCGATGTGGGCTACGGCAAGACCGAAGTCGCCCTGCGCGCGGCCATGAAGTGTATTTTAGACGGCAAGCAGTGCGCCATCCTCGTGCCGACGACGGTGCTCGCGTGGCAGCATTACCAGACCGCCATGCGCCGCTTCTTCGGCTACCCCGTGGAAATTGCACTCCTCTCGCGCTATTCCACGCCCAATCAGAAAAAAGATATCCTCAAAAAGCTGCAGGCGGGCAGCATCGACCTGCTCATCGGCACGCACAGCCTCCTGCAGAAAAGCGTCGCCTTCAAAGACCTCGGCCTTCTCATCGTGGACGAGGAGCAGCGCTTCGGCGTGACGCACAAGGAAAAACTCAAGGAAATGTCGCAGGGTGTGGATGTGCTAACGCTCTCCGCGACCCCGATACCGCGCACGCTCAATATGGCGCTCTCGGGTCTGCGCAGCATGTCCACCATCGAGGAGCCGCCGCGCGACCGCCAGCCGGTGCAGACATTCGTCATCGAGCACGACTGGAAGGTCGTGTGCGACGCCATCCGGCGCGAACTTCTGCGCGGGGGACAGGTATATTATCTCCACAACCGTGTTGAAAACATCGAGCAGACCGCCCTGCGCCTGCAGAAAATGCTCGACGGCGCGACCGTCGGCGTGGCGCACGGCCAGATGGGCGAGGAGCAGATCTCTCGCGTGATGGACGACATGGTCGAGGGCAAGATCCGGGTGCTTGTGTGCACGACCATCATCGAAACGGGCATCGACATTCCGAACGTGAACACGCTCATCATCGAGGATGCCGACCGGCTCGGCCTCGCGCAGCTCCATCAGCTCCGCGGCCGCGTGGGACGCTCCGCGCGAAGGGCGAGCGCATACCTCACCTACCGCCCGAGCAAGGTGCTCTCCGAGATCGCCGAAAAGCGTCTCACCGCCATCCGCGAGTTTGCGGAGTTCAACGCCGGCTTCCAGATCGCCATGCGCGATCTCGAGATCCGCGGCGCGGGCAACCTGCTCGGCGCGGAGCAGTCGGGCCACATGATGGATGTCGGCTACGACATGTATCTGCGCCTCCTGGAGGAGGCCATCATCGAGGAAAAAGGCGAGAAGCCGCCCGTGCACACCGAGTGCTCGGCGGACCTCTCCGTTACGGCGAACATTCCGGAAAAGTATGTGCCGAGCGCCGAACAGCGCATGGATCTCTACCGCCGCATTGCGCTCATCCGCACCGAAGCGGATGCGGACGACATCACGGACGAGCTCATCGACCGCTTCGGCGACCCGCCGCGGTCGGTCAACGCCCTCATCCATGTGGCGCTCCTGCGCGGCGAGGCGAGCCACGCCGGCATCACGGACATCTCGCAGAAGGGGAGCGTGCTCTACTTTTCCCTCTCGGAATTCAATATGGAGCACCTCTCGGCGCTCTATGCGAAGCCGGAATTCAAAAACCGCGTGAAGCTCGAGGCCGGCAAGGAGCCGCGCATCGCCTACAAGCTCCGCCCCGGCGCCAAGCCCATCGCGGAGGCCCGCACGCTCGTAAACGCCTGGCGCGAGCTCAATGAGCCGACACCGACAGATAACAAGGTGTAATCAATAATTCGCAATAAAGGCACGGAAACGCGCCGTAAAATAAGGAGAACACTATGAAAGCAAAAAAATGGCTGGCTCTTCTGCTGAGCCTTGTACTGCTGCTCGGACTGCTGCCCGCGGCGGCGCTCGCCGCCGATGACGAAGCGGCGGAAACCGAAACGACAACGGAGATCACCGCAGAAACTGCCTCGGAAGAAGCGTCGACCGAGGAGAGCAGCGATCCGACGGTGCAGGAGATCCTCGACGCGGCCGCGGCAAAATTTGATCCCGACACGATCGTCGCCACCGCCTGCGGACAGAATGTAACATGGCGCATGTACTTCTACCAGATCTACAACGCGCTCTATCAGTACCTCTACTATTACGGCATGCCCGACTTCACGACCGACACCGGCGACGGTACCTCGCTCGGCGAAGCCCTGCGGGAGAACATGGGATCGCGCTTCATCTATTACTGCGCGCCGCAGACGAAGGCCGCGGAGGCCGGACTCACCGATGCGGTCAGCGCCGAGCTCGATGAGCAGTGGGCGACCGTTCTGGAGACCTACGAGACCGAGGAAGCGGTCGAGGAGCTCCTCGGGCAGGAGTATCTCGATAAGGACACATTCCTCTTCCTTCTCGGCAGCAACGCCGCGTTCACCGTGCTCATGGACAGCACCTACGGTGAGGACGGCAGCAAAATGACCGAGGATGAGGTGCTCGCCTGGGCCGATGAGCAGGGCTATATGCGCTGCAAGCACATCCTCTACAGCTTCACGGACAGCGACGGCAACACGCTCGACGACGATGCCAAGGCCGAGCTCCTCACGACCGCGGAGGCGACCGTGGCGGAGCTGCGCACTCTCGAGAGCGACCGTGAAGCGATGCTCGCGCGCTTCGATGAGATCATGACCGAAGTCGACGACGACCCCGGTATGACGACCTTCCCGGACGGCTACACGTTCACCGACGGCGCCATGGTCACCGAATTTGAAGACGGCACCAAGGCACTCGCGGAGTACGAGATCTCCGATGTCGTGGAGACGAGCTACGGCTACCACATCATCCTCCGCCTGCCGCTCGACCCAGAGACCGCCACCCTCTCGCAGAACTCGAGCACCGGCGCGTACATGACGCTCCGCGAGGACGCCGCCAATGAGCTTTTCAACACCATGCTCACCGGCTGGATCGAGGAAGGCACGGTAGAATGGCAGAACGGCTTTGAAAACCTCAACTACACCGCGCTCTTCACCATCGACGACACGGATCTCCTCACCGGCGTAGAGAAGGCCGCCGAGACCGAAGCGACCGAAGAAACGACCACCGCCGAAGCGACCGAAGAAACGACCACCGCCGAAGCGACCGGGACCGGGAAGAAAACCAACATCTGGCTGTATGTCGCCATCGCCGCCATCGTTGTCCTCATAGCCGTGATCGCTGTCCTCATCGGTCAGATCAAGCAAGGCAAAGCCGCCAAAGCCACGGAGACCGCCGAAGAGCCCAAACCGGAAGCCCCCGCAGAAATAACCGCCAGCGAAGCCGAAAAAACCGGATCCCCCGAGTCGGAAAGCACCGACCCCGACCAAACCGAAGCAGCCCCGACCGCCGCTCCCACAGAAGAAACTCCGGCCGGAACCGAGGAAACAAAGGCAGAATGACCGACATAGAAAGGATCTCAGCAAAAAGACGAAAAGATCCTTTCCGGGCTTGCACGCTCGGTGAGTAAAAACGCATATAACGCAAATCACCCCCGACGGAGCCGTGGCTCTGTCGGGGGTGATCGGGTCGAGGGGGGTTATTTTCTTCCGAAGAGGGAGAATTTCTTTTTTTCGTAGGGTTCGGAGCGGACGGAGGTGAGCGTGTACCCGGTGCCGGCGAGGGCACGCTCGAGCTCCTGTTCCGAGATGGGCTCTTCGGAGAGGACCTCCGTTTCGCCCTTTGTGTGAGAAGAGGTGACTTTCTTCACGCGGATGGCATTGCGGATGGCGTCGTTCACATGGCTTTCGCACATGCCGCACATCATTCCGTCGATCGAGAGCGTGGTTTTAACCATGATGCTTTCCTTCTTTGCAGTAGTGGCAGGCTCCTCCGCAGTGAGCGCAGTTTCCGCCGCAGGAGGACCTTCCCTGTTTCTTGTCCTTTACGAGCGACCGTACGATCGCCGCGACGATCCCGACGAGAACGAGCGCAACAACGATCGTTCCGATATTTTCAGCTAACCAGGCGAACACAGCACTGCCTCCCGAGGAAAATTACTTGGAGGTGAGGCGGGTGGCCTCGGTGTACTTCTTGAAGAACAGCATGTAGATCATCGCAGCGAGCACTGCCAGAGCGGCGATCAGGCCGATGACATTGACGTTGCCGGTGAAGAGGTTGCCGAACTGGTTGACCATGAGAGCGACGCAGTAAGCGAAGCCGCACTGATAGCCGATGGCGAACCAGGTCCAGCTCGAGTTGTTCATCTCGCGCTTGATGGCGCCCATAGCAGCGAAGCAGGGAGCGCACAGCAGGTTGAACACGAGGAACGAATAGCCGGTGACCGGAGTGAACGCACTGCCGAGGGTCTCCCAGACCGTTCCGCTTCCGCTGCCGTAGAGGATGCCGAGCGTGCCGACGATGTTCTCCTTCGCAACGAGGCCGGTGATGGAGGCGACAGCCGCCTGCCAGTTGCCCCAGCCGAGAGGAATGAAGAGCCATGCAATGGCACTGCCGATCTTGGCGAGGATGGAGTAGTCGATCTGATCTTCGGAGAGCATCCGGAAGGTTCCGTCGACCCAGCCGAAGTACGTGGTGAACCAGACAAAGATGGTGGACAGAGTGATGATGGTGCCGGCCTTCTTAATGAAGCTCCAGCCGCGCTCCCACATGCTGCGGAGAACATTGCCGACGGTGGGCATATGGTACGCAGGCAGCTCCATAACGAACGGGGCGGGGTCGCCGGCGAAGCGCTTGGTTTTCTTGAGGATGATGCCGGAAACAACGATGGAGGCCATGCCGACGAAGTAGGCGGAGGTGGAGACCCACGCGCTGCCGCCGAAGATGGCGCCGGCGATCATGCCGATGAACGGGACTTTCGCGCCGCAGGGGATAAAGGTCGTGGTCATGATGGTCATACGGCGGTCACGTTCGTTTTCGATCGTACGCGAGGCCATGATGCCCGGCACGCCGCAGCCGGTGCCGATGAGCATCGGGATGAACGATTTGCCGGAAAGACCGAACTTACGGAACACACGGTCCAGAACGAAGGCGATACGGGCCATGTAGCCGCAGGCCTCGAGGAATGCGAGCAGGAGGAACAGAACGAGCATCTGCGGCACGAAGCCGAGGACCGCGCCGACACCGGCGACGATACCGTCGAGGATCAGTCCGCTGAGCCAATCGGCGCAGTTGAGGGATTCCAGCAGGTTGGAAACGAGAGTGGGGATGCCGGGGACCCATACGCCGTAGTTCGCCGGGTCGGGCTCTTCGCCGTACGATTCGAGGGTGGCGAGGGCTGCCTCGTAATCTTCAACGGTGGCTTCCTCGGTGGAAACTTCGAGAGTCTCTTCGTCTTCCACTTCGTAGGTGAACTTGCCGTCGGCGGGCTCGCCGTTTTCTTCGACATACGCTTCGTAGCCTTCAACGATGGTCGCGGCGTCGCCGTACTCTTCGGATGCCTCGTTGTATGCGGAGGAGCCGATCCAGAAGAGGTGCCAGCCGTCGCCGAACACGCCGTCGTTCATCCAGTCGGTCGCGGGGGCACCGACGCCGACCATGGCGATCCAGTAAACGAGGTACATGATGACCGCGAAGATGGGCAGGCCCAGCCAGCGGTTCGTGACGACCTTATCGATCTTATCGGAGGTGGAGAGCTTGCCGACGTTTTTCTTCTTGTAGCAGGCCTTGATGACTTCGGCAATGTAGATGTAGCGCTCGTTGGTGATGATGCTCTCGGCGTCGTCGTCCAGCTCTTTCTCGGCGGCGGCGATGTCGGCTTCCACATGCTTCTTGAGCTCATCGCTCATCTTCAGGTTCTCGAGGACCTTGTCGTCGCGCTCGAACACCTTGATGGCGTACCAGCGCTGCTGCTCTTCGGGCATCTCGTGCACGACGGCCTCTTCGATGTGGGCG
Organism: Oscillospiraceae bacterium; assembly: GCA_963628785.1. Classification (GTDB taxonomy): domain Bacteria; phylum Bacillota; class Clostridia; order Oscillospirales; family Oscillospiraceae; genus Apopatocola. The sequence continues at coordinate 9,610 of CAVGGQ010000047.1, forward strand.
ATGGCGTGCTCGACCGGGCCGGAGAACTTGTGCTGCGGAAGGGTCTTGCCGTTCTTTGCGGCCTCAATGGCGGCCTCGGCGGCTTCCTTGACGCCCTCGTTCTTCAGAGCGGAGATCTCCACGACCTTGCAACCGAGCTGACGGGACAGCTCCTGGATGTTGATCTGGTCGCCGTTTTTGCGGACAACATCCATCATGTTCACGGCGATGACAACGGGAATGCCGAGCTCGGTGAGCTGCGTGGTGAGGTACAGGTTGCGCTCGAGGTTGGTGCCGTCGATGATGTTCAAAATGGCATCTGGACGGGTGCCGATGAGGTAATTTCTTGCTACGACTTCCTCCAGCGTGTACGGGGAGAGGGAGTAAATGCCCGGAAGGTCGGTGATGATAACACCTTCGTGACCTTTGAGCTTGCCTTCTTTCTTTTCGACCGTGACACCGGGCCAGTTGCCTACGAACTGGTTGGAGCCGGTCAGCGCATTGAACAGGGTGGTCTTACCGCTGTTCGGGTTGCCCGCCAGGGCGATACGCAAATCCATGATTCACGCTTCCTTTCTGCTCTCAAATAGCAATTTGCTTTCTCGAATCACTCGACTTCGATCATTTCGGCGTCGGCTTTACGAAGCGACAGCTCGTAGTTGCGGACGGTAACTTCAATGGGATCGCCCAGAGGTGCGACCTTGCGGACGTAGACCTCAGTGCCTCTCGTGATGCCCATATCCATAATGCGGCGCTTCACGGCACCTTCGCCATGGAGCTTCACAACTTTAACGGTAGCTCCGACAGGCACTTCGCGAAGAGTTTTCATGCGGATGTCTCCTCCTTATGTAAATATTATTTCAGACCATGATCTTGCGCGCCAGCTCATCGTTGACGGCTACGCGGGATTCCTTCACTTTCACGATCAGGTTTCCGCCGAGGGTGTTGACGATGCAAACCTCGCCGCCGACCGTGAAGCCGAGATCTTCCAGATGGCGCTTCATTTCGGGATTTCCGCTGATGCGTTTTACAATCTGCGGCTCGCCGACCGACGCCAGTGCCAAAGGCATCATACTGCAGCCTCCTCATCTTCGGGCTAAGTGCGGCCTGCGCGGCCGAACTTGCATGCATAGTAACGGTTAGAACTCCCTAACTGCGTTTATATAATAGTTACACAATGCTAACTTGTCAAGAAAAAATTTTGTTTCTTTTGTATTTCGTCGAACTGACACAAAATCTTGCAATCTTTTCTGCCGTATGGTATTATTTAACAAGAATCGGCACGTGAAAGCCGCGTGCGAACGAAAAAAGACTCTCGTCTGAGAAGAAACGGAGAAATCGGATAGTATGATCATGCAGGAATCCGGGGAAATGTACCTCGAAACCATATACCGCCTCTCGCTGGTGCTGCCCGTGGTGCGCTCGATCGATGTGAGCGAATACATGGGCTACTCGAAGCCGTCGGTGAGCCGCGCCATCGGCATTTTGAAAAGCGAGGAACTTATCACGGTCGATAAGCTCGGCTACATCAAGCTCACCGACGCCGGCCGCGAGCACGCCAAGAACATCTACGACCGCCACAAATGCCTCACAAAGCTCTTTACGCTCATCGGCGTAAGCCCCGAAACGGCCGCCGACGACGCCTGCCGCGTAGAGCACTACATCAGCGACGAGACCTTCCAAGCCATCAAACGCCGCCTGGCCGAACTCGAAACGGAAGAAGAAACCGAGAAATAAAGAGAACAAATCAAGGGGTGCTCACCGGAATGGGCACCCCTTTTTCATGCGTACACTCTGCGAACGCCGCATCCGATAGGATACCGGCAGGCTCCGGGTGCACTGCTCCGGGCTGCCATGGGAGATATCGGTATCAGCCGAAACGACCCTGCACGTAGTCTTCGGTGCGCTTGTCGTCCGGGGAGGAGAAGATTTTCTTTGTGCCGGCCGTTTCCACGAGGTGGCCGAGCAGGAAAAACGCGGTCTTGTCGGAGATACGCGCGGCCTGCTGCATGTTGTGCGTCACGATGACGATGCCGCTTTCTTTTTCATGACCCGCAAACAGACCTCTTAAATATTATAATGTACAAACTTCCCCGCTTACGGCGAAAAGTATAATCCCCCGCTGTAAAATCCGTTATCCGAGGTCTGTAAAATATGTGTAAAGCGGAAAATTTTGCGAAAACCGGAAAGGCAGCCCCGGCTGCGCCCAATACAAAGCATGAAAAACGCGCCCTTCCCGAACCGGGTATTCCGGCGGGAGGGGCGCGTTTCTATGTGATAAGATCAGCTGTTTTTCGCTGCCGCTTCGTCGGCGGCTTTTACGATATCGCCTACGCCGGGGAGGACGGCGGTGGGGCGGTAGGCGTATTCTTTCAGGGTGTGTTCGTTGGAGATGCCGGAGAGGACGAGGACGGTGCTCATGCCGCATTCCATGCCGGAGATGACATCGGTGTCCATCCGGTCGCCGACCATGACGGCCTCGTCGCTGTGGCAGTCGAGGCGGCGCAGACCCGTGCGCATCATGAGCGGGTTCGGCTTGCCGCAGAAATAGGCCTGCCGTCCGGTAGCCAGCTCAATGGGCGCGATGAGCGCGCGGCAGGCGGGCGCGATGCCGTTTTCGATGGGGCCGGAGATGTCGGAGTTCGCGCCGATGAGCTTCGCTCCGGCGAGCACGAGATTTGTGGCGCGCGTGAGTGAATCGAGGGAATAATTGCGGCCCTCGCCCACGACCACATAGTCGGGGTTCACATCGTTCATCGTGATGCCGGCGTCGTAGAGGGCGTTGAGAAGCCCCGCCTCGCCGATGACATACGCCGAGCATCCGGGCGCCTGATCGCGCAGAAACGCCGCCGTGGCGAGTGCGCTCGTGTAGAAGCGCTGTTCGGGCACATCAAGCCCCATGCGCGCGAGCTTCTGTTTGAGCTCGAGCGGGGTGCAGCCGCTGTTGTTCGTCAGGAACAGATATTCCTTGCCGGTGCGCTGCAGCCAGTCAATAAACTCTGGCACCCCCGGAAGGATCTTGTTGCCGTGATAGATCACGCCGTCCATATCGCATATGAACCCTTTTTTCTCATTAAAATCGAGCATTCTTTTTCTCCTCTGATGTTTAATTATCGTATATGTATAGTAATGTCGCGGCGAATTGCAAGCCGTCAAATGATCCAGGCTGGTACATACCAGTTCTTTTTATCGATCGGGAGAATGTCCGGCGGCATGCATACAACGGCACCGGTACCGATCTGCGTTTTCTGATGGGCGGCTCCGGAGGACAGACTGTCGGGATCCGGCTCCTGCTCAATGGGATCCAGCACGCCGAAATTTTTCGTAGCCTCCTTGGGCGCAGCGCCCTTTTTTATTTCGACCGGCGAGACGATGCCGTCCTGACAGATGATAAGGTCGATCTCCTTTTTGCTGCTGTCGCGGTAGAAATAAAGCGGCGGTCGGGAGATACCGACGTTCAGGTAGCTTTTGTAGATCTCGGAGACGACCCATGTCTCGAAAAACGCACCGTCCATCGCACCGCGCTCCAGCGTCTCCGCGCTTGTCCATCGAGTAAGGTGGGCACACAGACCCGTGTCGAGAAAATACATCCGCGGTGTTTTGATCACCCGCTTGAGGGCATTGTTCGAATACGGCTGAATGAGCGCGACGAGACCGGCGGACACCAGGAGAGAAAGCCAGTGCTTCGCCGTGGGGGCGGAAATGCCGACCTCCGAGGCGAGGGTCTCATAGTTCACATTTGTCGCCGTGCGCGCTGCCGCAACAGCCATAAAATTCAAAAAAGCCGTTTCGTCCCCTACCTGGGACAGGTCTTTGATATCGCGGCTGATATAGGTCTCTATATAAGACTCATAGTACTGCTCGCGGTCTACCGATTCGTTTTCATAGAGCCGGGGCATTGAGCCTTTGAAGATACGCTCATAAACCTCGGTGATGTTCATATGGGGCGCATCCTTCATGCGGCTCATCCATGCCGAGACATCGGCGGTAAATGCGGGGAAATGATTGCCGCAGATTTCACTGTTGGAGAGACCGAGCATGCGAACGATCCCCGCACGGCCGGCAAGCGATTCCGTGACGCGCTGCATCATGCGGAATGTCTGTGAGCCTGTGAGCCAAAAATCTCCGCATCGCTTCTCGCGGTCAACATAGACTTTGATATAATCGAAAAGCTCCGGCGCGTATTGCACTTCATCAATGAGCACGGGCGGCGCATATCTCTGCAAAAAAAGCTCCGGGTCGCGTTTCGCAAAAGCGCGGATGGTCGGGTTGTCCAACGAAACGACGGTTCGATCGCTCCCGGCCAGGTGCGTGAGAAGCGTTGTTTTCCCGACCTGCCGTGGACCCGTTACGATCAGAACGGGAAAGGTATCGTTGATTTTCTCTATCACCGGCGCAAGGGTGCGCTCATAATACATTCAAAGCCCTCCTTTTTTGCAAAATCCAAAATCATATTTTAGATTTTACAACATTTGAGCCCCTTTTGCAAGCCCTGTATCCGGAAAAAGCCGCTGCTTTGCCGCTTTGGGGGAGAGAACCCCCGAAAGGCCGTGGGGCATTCGGGGGGGAAAAAGGGCGGATCAGGCTTTTTCACCGTCGAGGGGGAAGGTCACGGTGAAGGTGGATCCCTTGCCGGGCTCGCTGTCCGCGGCGACGGAGGCGTGGGAGATGATGGCGGCGTGCTTCACGATGGAGAGGCCGAGACCGGTGCCGCCGACGGCTTTGGAGCGGCTCTTGTCTACGCGGTAGAAGCGCTCGAAGATGCGGCCGAGGCTTTCCTTCGGGATGCCGCAGCCGGTGTCGCGCACCGTGAGCGTCACGGCACTCTCACCGGGCTCGATGGACACATCCACGGTGCCGCCGGCGCGGTTATATTTGATCGCGTTGTCGCAGAGATTGTAGACGATGCTGTGCAGGAGCTGCGGCACACCGCGCATGGGGGCGTTCGCGCCCTTGAGCGATACCGTGACATTCGCGCCGGACGCCTGGCTTTCGAGACTCTCGACGGCGTTCTCGGCGATGTGGTAGAGGTCGCAGTCCTCGAAAAAGTAGTCGGTGCCGCCGTTATCCAACTTCGTGAGGTCGATTATGTCCTCGACGAGCTTTGTCATGCGAGCCGATTCGCGGCGGATCTTGCCGGCGAAGGGCTTGACATCCTCGGGCTTGGCGATGCCGTTTTCCAGAAGCTCGGCGTAGCCGGAGATGGCGTGGAGCGGGGTCTTGAGCTCGTGGGACACGTTGGCGGTAAACTCCTGACGGATGAGAGAGGCACGCTCGATCTCCGCTTTGTCGCGGTGGAGCTGAGCCTGCTGCGCGGCAATGCGCCGGAGCAGCGGCTCGACCTCGCGGTACTCGTCCTTCTCGTAATACTGTTTCGGATTGTCCGGATCGATGGCATTGATGGGGCCGACGATCTTCTTCGTAAGACGGGAGGCGAGCAGGAAGGAAAGGGCAAGGGCGATGAGCGCCACAAGGCAGATGGGCTGCGCAAAGGCGAGCACGAGCGACCAGAGGGCGAGCTGCACGACCGAGAGACGCAGTACGCTGCCGTCCGGCAGACGCTCCGCGGCGTAGAGCTGGCGGTCGGCGAGTGTCGGGGAGTAGCGGCGCGCCTCGCCCGTACCAGTCTCAAGCGCTTCGGCAACCTCTTCGCGGTCCAGATGGTTCTCCATTTTGGAGGCGTCGGCCTGGTTGTCGTAGAGCACGGTGCCGTCCGCCGCGATCCATGTTATGCGGCAGTCGGGGTCATCGAGGCTCTCGAGGTATTCCTCGCCCGAGAGCGCGACGCCCTGCGCGGCAAGAGCGGTCTCCTCGTGTAGCTGCTTCATCTGCACACCGGAGAAATAGTTGTACGAAACGCCCATGATGAAGAGGAGAGACGCGATGAATACGACGAGCGCCGCGCTCCAGATGGCGGTAAAGATCTTTCGGCCCATTATGCTTCCTCCATTTTATAGCCGACGCCGCGCACCGTTTCAATGAGTGAGCCGCATTCGGCCAGCTTTGTGCGCAGCGTGCCGACATGTACATCGACCGTTCGCGTCTCTCCGGTGAAATCCACGCCCCACACGCGTGAGAGCAGCGCCTCGCGGGAGAAGACCTGACCCGGATTTTCCATAAGCAGCTTCAAAAGCTCGAATTCCTTGAGCGTGAGTGTCACGGCCCGGCCGTCGACCGTCACGGTGTGACGGCTCTCGTCGAGCTTGAGAGCGCCGCAGGTGAGGATCTTCGTCGTACGCGGCGAGGTGCGGCGCAGCAACGCACGGATGCGCGAGACCATTTCCATCATGCCGAACGGTTTGGCGAGGTAATCGTCCGCGCCGCTATCCAGGCCGATGACCTTGTCGCACTCGCTGCCGCGGGCCGTCGCGAGAATGACGGGAATGTTCGCCGTCAGCGGCGAGAGGCGCAGCTTTTTGAGGATCTCGATGCCGTCCTCGCCGGGGAGCATGATGTCCAGCAGCACAAGCTCGGGCGTGCGGGTGCACATGGCCTCCCGGAAGCCCTTGATGTCGCCGAAGCCCTGCGCCTCAAACCCCGAGGCGCGAAGCGTGTAAAGCACCAGATCACGGATGCTCGAATCGTCTTCCACACAGTATATCATAAATGAGACCTCCCCGTATTTTCAAGAATACTATAATCCCCGATTGTAAACCCCGTCACCGCAAAAATGTAAAATCGCGGTAAAATGACCGAAAATGTAAAACAAGGCGCGGCGCCTACAATATAATGAAAAGAAACTGCCGTCGGAACGCAGCGGAGCGCGCGGGAAAAATGATCTTCGGAAAAATTTTTTTCGAAAGAAAAGAAGAATATTTTGAAGCTGAGGACACCGGGAAATAAACCACAATTCTATAATACACCATATCTAGCGGCAAGACAACAGGACAAAACACAACACTTTGCGGCGCAAACTCTATGGAAAAAACTCAAATTTTTTTAAAAAAAGTGTTGACAAATCCTTTAAGGGGTGGTATATTAACGAAGCTGTCGCCGATGAGGGCAAGCGGAAATCCCGAGCGGATCATC
>CAVGGQ010000048.1:0-16015 GCA_963628785.1 Oscillospiraceae bacterium
TCTGCACTCTTTCATTCCTATTTGTGCGGACGCAAAGCGGCCGAATGGTTGATTGCTATGGATCTGTTTATCGGCATTGACCTCGGAACTTCGGGCTGCAAGCTGCTGCTTACCGATGAGCGCGGCTCCATCCAGAATGTCGTTTCGCGGGAGTACTCCTTGATTTTTCCCCACCCGGGCTGGTCGGAACAGCGCCCGGAGGACTGGTGGGACGCGGTCGTTTCCGGCATTCCGGAGTTGCTGAGCGGCTTTGATGCGGCCTCCGTCGTCGGCGTCGGCGCGGGCGGGCAGATGCACGGTCTTGTTGCGCTCAATAAGAAAGACAGCGTAATCCGTCCCGCCATTCTCTGGAACGACGGCCGCACGAGCAAGGAAGTCGAATATCTCAATCAAAAGATTGGGAAAGAGCGCCTTTCCGCTCTCACCGCGAACATTGCCTTTGCCGGATTCACTGCGCCGAAGATCCTGTGGATGCGCGAGAACGAACCGGAAAACTTCTCGAAAATAGCGAAGATCATGCTCCCAAAAGATTATGTTAACTACAAGCTCACCGGCGTACACTGTAGCGACTATTCCGACGCTTCAGGAATGCTCCTCCTCGATGTCGAGCACAAGTGCTGGTCGCGCGAGATGCTCGACCTTTGCGGCATCACCGAGGCACAGATGCCGAAGCTGTTCGAGAGCTACGAGGTCGTTGGCACGCTGACGAAGGACGCGGCTCAAATTCTCGGTCTGTCCGAGAGCGTAAAGGTCGTTGCGGGAGCCGGGGACAACGCGGCCGCTGCGGTCCGGCACGGGTACGGTCGGGGCCGGCGGTTGCAACATTTCGCTCGGCACATCCGGCACGATATTCATTTCCTTCGACAAGTTCGGCGTTGACCCGAACAATGCGCTCCACGCCTTTGCGCACGCAGACGGCGGGTATCATCTCATGGGGTGCATGCTCTCCGCTGCGAGCTGCAACAAGTGGCTGTGCGAAGATATCCTGCACACCTCCGACTTCACTGCCGAGCAGACGGACATTACCGACGATAAACTCGGAGAAAACCATGTTTATTTTCTCCCTTACCTTATGGGTGAGCGTAGTGCCATCAACGACACCAACGCGCGCGGCACGTTGGTCGGCATGACGATGGACACCACGCGTGCCGATCTTGTGCAGGCCGTGCTCGAAGGCGTGGCATTTGCCATACGCGATTCCTTTGAAGTGGCAAAGTCGCTCGGCATCGACATCCCGCGCTCGAACATCTGCGGCGGCGGCGCGAAAAGTCCGTTGTGGCGCAAAATTTTCTCTAATGTCCTCGGCATTCCGCTCGACATGGTAAAAACCGAACAGGGACCCGGCTATGGCGCGACGATGCTCGCCATGGTCGGCTGTGGGAAATTTACTTCCGTGCAGGAGGCCTCCGATGCGCTTGTACATGTCGCATCTACAACGGAGCCGGACAGTTCGCTTACTGCCAAATACGAAGCGCGGTACCGGAATTTCCGGAAGATCTATCCCGCACTCAAGGAATTCTTCGCGTCATCTTTATCATAATCTTCAATAAAAAAGAAGGGGTGTATTTATGAAAACCTATTCCGTTTATAATGCCGAATTCAAGCCCTACGGCAAAGTACTCACGTGCTTTGAGTCCAAAGGACTCCTCAAGGCCATGCACACCGTGCCGATGCCAGAGAAGGGCACCGCTTACGAACCGAGCATTGATGTGCTCGAGCAGTGCGGACTTCTCGAGGATATGCGCGAGCGCGCCTACGGCGGCATGCCGGTGCAGATCGGTATGTGCTGGGGCTATAACACGAAACTCAACTGCCTTGAATATCACCGCGACAGCGAGATAAACCTCGGCGAGACGGATTTCGTTCTGCTCCTTGCGAAAGAGGACGAGATTGAAAACGGCGTGCTCGACACTTCGAAGGTAACGGCGTTCCATGTGCCTGCGGGCGTGTTTGTGGAAGTCTACGCGACCACGCTGCACTATGCGCCCTGCCAGACAGAGGATAAGGGCTTCCGCGTGGCCGTCGTGCTGCCGAAAGGCACGAACACCGCAAAGTCGTCGTTTGAAGCAAAGAACGAAGAGGACACATGGCTCACGGCGTGCAACAAGTGGCTCCTCGCACACCCCGATTCGGACGAGGCAAAATCCGGTGCGCACATTGGTTTAACGGGCAAAAATATAGATATAGCCATTGATTAAGGAGGACTTTCCCATGTTTGAAAACATTCCGAACGTAAAGCTCGGCCTTGTTGCCGTTTCGCGCGACTGCTTCCCGCGTCCACTCTCCGAAATGCGACGCGCAAACATTGCAAAGCTGTGTGAGGGCGCGTATGAGTGCCCGGTCACGGTAGAAAATGAAGCCGATATGCTCAAAGCCGTGGCCGATGTAAAAGCGGCAGAGTGCAATGCGCTCGTCGTATTCCTCGGTAACTTCGGCCCCGAGACGCCCGAAACACTGATCGCCAAGTATTTTGACGGCCCGTGCATGTTCGTGGCCGCTGCCGAAGGCGACGGCGACCTCATCAACGGCCGCGGCGATGCCTACTGCGGCATGCTCAACTGCTCCTACAACCTCGGCATGCGCCATCTGAACGGCTACATCCCCGAGTATCCGGTCGCCACCGCGGAAGACATTGCCAAAATGATCTGCGACTTTATCCCTATCGCCCGCGCCGTCATCGGTGTGAAAAATCTCAAGATCATCACCTTCGGCCCGCGGCCGCAGGACTTCTTCGCCTGTAACGCGCCCATCAATGGGCTCTATGAGCTTGGCGTCGAAATCGAAGAGAACTCCGAGCTCGACCTTCTCGTATCCTACAAAGCCCACGCGGGTGACGCGCGTATCGGCGCCGTTTGCGAGGATATGAAGAAGGAAATGGGCGAAGGCCATTACTATGAGGATCTGCTCGTCCGCATGGCGCAGTTTGAGCTCACGCTCCTCGACTGGGCGGAGTCCCACAAGGGCGCGCGCAAGTATGTGGCCTTTGCCGACAAGTGCTGGCCCGCGTTCCCGGAGCAGTTTGGATTTGAGCCTTGTTATGTAAACTCCCGTCTCGCCTCCCGCGGCATTCCCGTAGCGTGCGAAGTCGACATTTACGGCGCGCTCTCCGAGTATATCGGCGCATGCATCTCGAAGGATGCCGTCACGCTCCTCGACATCAACAACTCCGTCCCGGCGAGCCTCTTTGATGCCGAGATCAAGGGCAAGTTCGATTACACGCTCACTGACACCTTCATGGGCTTCCACTGCGGCAACACGCCGAGCTGCAAGCTCTGCTCCGATCGTTCCGTCAGGTATCAGCTCATCCAGCACCGTCTGCTTGAGCCGGCCGGATCAGAACCGGACTTCACGCGCGGCACGCTTGAGGCCGACATCGCCGCCTCCGACATCACCTTCTACCGTCTGCAGTGCGACTCCGACGGAAATCTCCGCAGCTACATTGCCGAAGGAGAGATCCTGCCCGTCAAGACCGGCAGCTTCGGCGGCATCGGCATTTTCGCCATCCGCGAGATGGGCCGCTTCTACCGTCATGTGCTTGTGCAAAAGCGCTATCCGCACCACGGCGCTGTGGCGTTCGGTCACTACGGCAAGCTGCTCTTTGAGGTGTTCAAGTACCTCGGCGTGAAGGACATTGCCTACAATCAGCCGAAGGCTCTCCCCTACCCGACGGAGAATCCGTTTGCATGATGGGTACGGATCTGACGAAAACCGCACTCGGCATTGAGTTCGGTTCCACACGCATCAAAGCGGTGCTGCTCGATGAACGGCACCGCCCCGTCGCCTCCGGCAGCTTCACCTGGGAAAACCAATGGGTGAACGGCGTATGGACATACGCGCTTGCCGATGCGGAAGCGGGACTCCGCTCCTGCTTTGCAGCGCTGAAGGCGGATTTTGAGGGAAAATACGCGCAGAAGCTCACGACGGTCGGCTGCATCGGCATTTCCGGCATGATGCACGGCTATCTGCCGTTTGATAAGGACGGCCGCCAGCTCGCGGAATTCCGCACCTGGCGCAACACGATGACCGGCGAGGCCGCCGCGAAGCTCACGGAACGCTTTGGTTTCAACATTCCGCAGCGCTGGTCGATCGCGCACCTCTATCAGGCCATCCTGAACGGCGAAACGCACACGACGCAGATCGCGCGGCTCACGACGCTCGCGGGGTACTTCCACCTGCGTCTCACCGGGCGGCATGTGCTCGGCGTCGGCGAAGCCTCCGGCATGTTCCCGATCGACAGCACGACGGTCGACTATGACGAGACCATGCTGCAGAAGTTCCGCGCTCTCGCGGGCATCGACCTTCGGGCGATCCTCCCCGAGGTGCTTACTGCCGGAGCAGAAGCTGGTTCTCTGACGAGCGAGGGTGCGAAGCTCCTCGATGCAAGCGGCGATCTGCAGCCGGGTGTTCCGTTCTGCCCGCCCGAGGGCGATGCTGGGACCGGCATGGCGGCCACGAATTCCGTGCGCGTCCGTACGGGAAATGTGTCTGCCGGTACTTCGGATTTTGCGATGATCGTCGTTGACAAGCCGCTCGGCGTTCACCGCGAGATCGATATGGTGACAACGCCGGACGGCGCTCCGGTCGCCATGGTGCACTGCAACAACTGCACGAGCGACATCAACGCCTGGGTCGGTCTCTTCGGTGAGTTTGCCTCGGCCATCGGCGCAAGCATTGACGCAAACGCGCTTTATACGCTGCTCTTCCAAAAGGCGCTGGAGGGTAACGCGGACTGCGGTGGGCTTTTGAGCTACAACTATCTCTCCGGCGAGGGCGTAACGGATATGGACGCCGGCCGGCCCGTATTTGCGCGCACACCCGACGCAAAGATGACGCTTGCGAATTTTATGCGCACCCATCTTCTCTCTGCGCTCGCCACGCTGAAGATCGGGCTCGACATTCTCACCGGTGAGGAGCATGTTTCCATCGACAAGCTCTACGGCCACGGCGGCTTTTTCAAAACGCCGGAGGTCGGCCAGCTGCTTTTGTCCGCAGCGGTCGGTGCCCCCGTTTCCGTCATGGAAACAGCAGGAGAAGGTGGTCCCTACGGCATGGCGCTCCTCGCCGCCTACCGTCTCAGCTCACATGGCCTGACGCTCCCCGATTTCTTAGACCGGGAAGTTTTTGCCGAAGCGAAATCCGCAACGATCTGCGCAGACGAAGCCGACCGCGAAGGCTTCAATGTGTTCCTCGCAAGATACAAAAAAGCCATCCCGATGGAGAAGGCAGCCACCGACCTGCTGTAATCGCCCGAAGCGAATAAATCCCTATACACGTGACCTCCGCCGACTTCCGCATAGAAGTCGGCGGAGATTTTCAGTTTCCGGAAGGCAATAAACATCCTCCGGCGTGTATTGCGTCCGTGTGTGAAAAACGCTGCGAAACGAAAAACTCGTTTCGCAGCGTTGAGTCGTGCGGTGCCGCTTATTTCAGCTCTACAGCCGCACCCGCAAGGTACTTTTTAAGACGCAGAAGGTCGAAGGCGTTAACATCGCCGTCGCCGGTTACATCGACCGCAGACATATCCACGGGGACGTCGGCGTCCGCGAGATATTTTTTGAGGCGCTGAAGGTCGAAGGCATCCACCTTCCCATCGCCGTTCGCGTCGCCGGGTACGGAGGTTCCCGACGGTGTCGGTGTCGGGCCTGTTGCGATATAGTGGATTGTTGCCTTCGTCAAAGGCCCGTTCTGAGCACCGATTGTAAGTGCGCTCCACTCTTCCTCACTGCCGGCATAATATACGTCTGTCAGAGCACTGCAGCCGGAAAACGCACAACCGCCGATGCTCGTCACGCTGTCCGGGATCATTATGCCCGTCAGACTGCTGCACTGGTAAAACGCATAGTTGCCGATACTCGTCACGCCACTCTTCATCGTAACCGACTTGAGGGTCTGACCCTTCCACTGTGCGCTTAAGGAGCCTGTATAATAATTCGACATCGCGCCTGTGCCGGAAATTGTCAGCACGCCGTCATCGGTCAGAGTCCAGGTGAGGTTGTCGCCGCAGGTGCCGCTTGTCTGAATAGGCGTAGCCGTGGGAGTTGCTGTCGGCTGTGCAGTCACTTCCGCAGTGGTTGTCGGCTCGGGTACCGTTTCTCCTTCGCCGTCTGCGAAGGCGGACGCAGGCAGCAGGGAGAACATCATCAGTACAGCAAAAAATGCGAATGTTCGTTTCATTTCCTCTTTCCTCCGTAAAACCGGCTTGCGCCGAAATGTTTACTTATAAGACTTATTAAATTATATAAGCTCTTAATTTTCGATTAAATTTGAGGATATTTCACCCGCCCAAAATATGTGTTGCATACGCGCCGGCTTCGTGGTAAAATAAGAGTTAATTATTTCTTAGAGGACTTATCATGCATAGCTTTTTAACGACCGTTTTGCCGTATCTCTTTTGCATTGTGGCCGGGTATCTCGCGGGAGCGGTAAATTTTGCTTGGCTGATGGCGAAGAAGCGCGGTTTCGACATACGCACGAAGGGTTCCGGCAACGCCGGAACGACAAACGCAGGGCGGACAATGGGTTCACGGGCGGCGGTACTCGTATTTTTGTGCGACGCGCTGAAGTCCGCTCTTATGGTATGGCTGGCGGGGTTCCTCTTCTCGGATTCGCCGTCGATCCAGACCGTAACGATGGCGGCCTGCGTGACAGGGCATCTCTACCCGTTCTATCTCGAATTTCAGGGCGGCAAGGGCATCGCCGTGCTGCTCGGCAGCGCGCTCGCGCTGGACTGGCGGCTCTTCCTCATCCTGCTCGCCGCCGTTCTGGTCATCACGTTCATCACGGACTACATGTTTATCGGCACGCTGTCCGCGAGCGTGGGTTATCTCGTATGGTGCATCCTCACGGGGCGCAGCGTCTACGATATCATTATCGTGTCGGTCATCATCGCGCTGATCTTCTGGAAGCACCGCAACAACTTTTCCCGCCTCGCCAAAGGCAAAGAGCTCGGCATCCGCGCAAGCTTTTTCAAAAAGAAATACATTGTTAAAAACGAACAAATGTCCGAAGCTCCTGACGAGGGGGCTTCCGAGAACGAAGAGCACTGATTCGTTCATCGGGCGCTCCTTCTCCCCCGAAGGCTTTCGTCGGAATGTGCAGACTCGCAACAGTCCAGGATATACGTATCCTGCCGCTGCGAGTCTTTTATCCGGTTCTGTAATAAATGCTCCCGTGCCGAGGTTTGGGGTTGTATAATTCCGGCGGGAATGGTATATTATACGTTGCTATAGAATGACTTCGGAGGTTCATGGTATGACTTGCAAAGAACGTTTTCTGCGATATATTTCCGTCAACACCATGTCGGATGAGGACTGCGAAGAGAGCCCCTCGGCAATGCGGGAGCTGGAGCTTTCGCGGATGCTCTCGGAGGAGATGCTCTCTCTGGGGCTCAAGAATGTGCATATGGACAGCTGCGGCAATGCTATCGGCACGCTGCCCGCGACCGAGGGAGTGAAGGCCGCGAAGCTCGCCCTCATTGCGCATGTGGACACCTCGCCCGCCGCAAGCGGCGAAAACATTCATCCCCGTGAGGTGCTTTTCACCGGCGAGGACATCGAACTTGGCCACGGCGTCGTGCTCTCGGAAAAGCAGTTTCCGGCGATGAAGGACGTGCGCGGCAAGGTGCTGCTCGTCACGGACGGCTCTACGCTGCTCGGTGCAGACGACAAGGCCGGCGTCGCGGAGATCATGACGGCCGTGGAAACGCTCATTCAAACCGGCACGCCGCACGGCGAGCTGCGCATCGTATTCACGACCGACGAAGAAGTCGGCCGCGGCACGGAGGGGCTCGATGTCAAAGAGCTCAACTGCGACTGGGGCTACACCGTAGACGGCGGCGAGCTCGGCATTTATGAATACGAGAACTTCAACGCCGCTGCGGCGACCGTGCGCGTGCACGGTGTCGGCATCCATCCCGGCAGCGCGAAGGGCATAATGAAAAACGCCTCGACCATCGCCATGCAGCTGCATGCGCTGCTGCCCGCCGAGCAGGTGCCGGAGAAGACCGAGGGCTACGAGGGCTTCATCCATCTCACCGATATGTCCGGCGATGTGGTAGAGGCCGCTCTTCGCTACATCATCCGTGACCACGACCGCGCGCTCTTCGAGGAAAAGAAGGACTGCGTGCGATGCGCCGTTGAAGAGATCGACCGGCTGTACGGCGAAGGCACCGCGGAGGTCGTCATCACCGACACTTATTACAATATGCGCGAGAAGATCGAGCCGCATCGCCATCTGCTCGATCGCGCAGAGAAGGCGTACCGCGAGTGCGGCGTGGATACGCGGAGCGAGGCTATTCGCGGCGGTACGGACGGCGCTACGCTCACCTGGAAGGGTCTCCCCTGCCCGAACCTTTCGACCGGCGGCTACAACTACCACAGCGTGCACGAGTTCATCCCCGTGGAGAGCTTTGAAATCATGCCGAAGGTGCTGCTGCGCCTCATCGACAGCTTCATTGAACGCTGAGCGAGGCAGAATTCATGTCAAAAAAAGCCATTCGAACCGTACGGATCCTTACCGTACTGGCACTCGCGGTCATTCTCCTCTATACGGCGCTCTCGCCCCGCTGGGCGGCACGTCCCGAGGATGTGACCGTGTCGGCGCCGACGCCTCTGCCGACCTATGTGCCGACACCGACGCCGGAAACGACGCCCAGGCCCGAGATCACCGCAGCACCGACCGCATCTCCCACGCCGACGCCCGAGCCGACGGCCACGCCGGAGCCGACGCCGATCACCTACACCATTTCGATGGTCGGCGACTGCACGCTCTCGAGCTACCCCGAGGCGCGCTATTACACGAATTCTTTCGAAAATGTTGTCGGCACGAACTGGGCGCACCCATTCTCGAATACGCTCGATGTTTTTGAAAACGACGATATGACCATCGTCAATCTGGAGTGCAGCATTTCGGATATTGAAGCATACTCCGCATCGACATTCTCATTCCTCGCAAATGCCGACACGGTGAATGTGCTCACGCTCGGCAGCGTGGAGTTTGCCACAACCGCCAACAACCACGCCATGGACTTCGGACAGGAGGTCTACGATGATACCGCCGCCAATCTCGACGCCGCCGGCATCGGCCACTGCGGTGACGACGAAGGCGTGCTCTATACGACCGAGAGCGGTCTTACAGTCGGCGTATACGCCTGTTACAGCAACCACACGTCGTCGCCAAACACGGTTGCCAAGGGTGTCCGAGCGCTCAAAGATGCCGGAGCGGAGATCGTGGTCGTCAGCGCGCACTGGGGCAATGAGGCGAGCTACTACCAGAACGCCAATCAGGAGGAAGTAGCTCATGCCGCCATTGACGCGGGAACGAGCATCGTGTTCGGCCACGGACCGCACCGTCTGGAGCCGTTTGAGAAGTACAACGACGGCATCATCTTCTACAGCGTCGGCAACTTCATTTTCGGCGGCAACACGAACCCCGCCGATATGGATGCCGTCATCGCGCAGGCCACCATCACGCGCGATCCCGACGGGTCTGTGTACCTCTCCTCTTTCAATGTTCTCCCCTGTAGCATCAGCAGCAAGGAGAGCGAAAATGACTACTGCCCCACGCTCTTTGAGGAGGGCACGGAGGAATATGACCGCGCCCTGTCCAAAGTGGACGGCTCATGGACCGGCGCGAACAACGTGATCGACTACTCGTTCATGCACGCGGACGAGAGCGAGGGATAAGCTCTCCTCTGTACGGGTATTTTCTCCCGTTTTAAAGAAACACATAAAAAGAGGGTATCTGCCATCGGTCGGTACCCTCTTTTCACAGCTAATGAGCGTTCAGTTATCGTACACTATTTGCCTCGTATGTTGATATACTATGTGTTTGGAGTGCTTTTGGTATATATGCAATTAAATAGGTGTAAAAATTAGTTGACATATTCGCCAACAAGCCCTATTGCTAATTGAATTTTTTTGTGTTAATTTGTTAATATGGTAATCTGAAAGAAGAGAGTCTCAATTACACAACAGAGAGGGGTAAAAGTGTTATGTTATTTGACGGCGACTTCACTCTGACCGACCAAATCGTCGACAAGTACAAATGCCGGAGGGAGAACCTCATAGGCATGATGCAGGACGTACAGGCGTATTACAAATACCTGCCGCCCGAGGTACTTGTGCATTTGGCCGGTCGCCTGCACATCAGCCCGGGAAAGGTCTACAGCGTTGCGACGTTCTATGACCGTTTCTCCCTGGAAGCAAAAGGCAAGTACATCATTCGCGTGTGCGACGGTACTGCCTGCCACGTTCGCAAATCCCCGCCCATCTTAGCTGCTCTGCAGCAGCATCTCGGTCTGAACGAGAAGAATGTCACGAGCGACGACATGCTCTTCACTCTGGAGACGGTCGCCTGCCTCGGCGCCTGCGGTCTCGCTCCGGTGCTCACCGTCAACGGTGAGGTACACCCGAAAATGACGCCGGAGAAAGCCGTCGCGCTGATCGACGAGATCCGGGAGAAGGAGGAGAAGAAATGATTCGTCGTACGAAGCTCACCTTTGACGCACAGCGTTGGAAGGCAAAAGAAGCCTTCGAGCACGAGGGCATTTCCATCATGGTCTGCGCCGGGACCGGCTGCATCGCCAGCGGCTCTCTTGAGGTTTACGAAGAGTTCCGCCGCGTCTGCGCGGAAAAGGGTCTCACCATTGCGGTGTCCTTCACCGACCACGCCGATGACGCCGTTCATCTCAAGAAGACCGGCTGCCACGGCTTCTGCGAGATTGGGCCGCTGGTGAATATCTCCCCGATGAATGTCATCTACACGCATGTCAAACCGTCCGACTGTGAGGAGATCATCGAGAAAACCGTTAAGGGCGGCAAAGTCATTCAGCGTCTGCTCTTCGAGCAGGACGGCAAGAAGTACAAGTCCCGCGACGAGATCCCGTTCTATCAGAAGCAGCACCGCCTGATCCTCAAGGACTGCGGTATGTCCAACTGCGAAGACATCTGGGAATACATCGCCAAGGGCGGCTACTCCGCTTTTGAAAAGGCGCTTTTCGAAATGACCGACGACCAGATCTGCATGGAAGTCATTTCCTCTGGTCTGCGCGGACGCGGCGGCGGCGGTTTCGTCACCGGCAAGAAGTGGGACAGCGTCCGCCGTCAGAACAGCGATGTCAAATATGTCGTGTGCAACGGCGATGAAGGCGACCCCGGTGCGTTCATGGACGAGGGCATCATGGAGGGCAACCCGCACTCCGTGCTCGAGGGCATGATGATCGCGGCGGTGGCCGTCGGCTCCAACAGTGGCTACATCTATGTCCGCGCCGAGTATCCTCTCGCGGTCGAACGTCTGCAGAAGGCTATCGACCAGGCACGCGATATCGGCCTTCTCGGTCAAAACATTCTCGGCACCGAGTTCAGCTTTGATATCCGCATCAACCGCGGCGCCGGCGCGTTCGTGTGCGGCGAAGGCAGCGCACTGACCGCCTCCATCGAAGGCAAGCGCGGCATGCCGCGTACCAAGCCTCCGCGCACCGTGGAAAAAGGTCTCTGGGCGAAGCCCACCGTTCTCAACAACGTTGAGACCTTTGCCAACATTCCTTATATCATCAACGAGGGCGCCACGGCGTACCGTTCCATCGGCACGGCCAACTCCCCCGGCACGAAGGCCTTCGCTCTTGCAGGTAACATCCGCTACACCGGCCTTATCGAGGTTCCCATGGGCACGACGCTGCGCGAGATCATCTTCGACATCGGCGGCGGCATCAAGGACGGCAAGAAATTCAAGGCCGTTCAGATCGGCGGCCCGAGCGGCGGCTGTCTTACCGAAGAGCATCTCGACCTTCCGCTCGACTACGACTCCCTGAAGCACGCCGGTGCGATCATGGGTTCCGGCGGTCTCGTCGTTATGGACGAGAGCACCTGCATGGCCGAGGTCGCCCGCTTCTTCATGAAGTTCACGCAGAAGGAATCCTGCGGCAAGTGCATCCCGTGCCGCGAGGGCACGAAGCGCATGCTCGAGTCTCTCGAGCGCATTGTCGGCAACAAGGGCAGTGAAGAAGACATCGATCTTCTCACCGAGCTCTCCGATACCATATCCAATACCGCGCTTTGCGGCCTCGGTCAGAGCGCCTGCAAGCCCGTCCAGTCCACGCTGCGCTACTTCCGCAAGGACTACGAGCGCCATGTGAACGACAAGTACTGTCCGCTTTGCAACGGCAAGCTGAAGGATCTGGAGATCGATCCGGAGAAGTGCAAGGGCTGCGGAATGTGCGCCCGCAACTGCCCGGCCGAAGCCATCACCGGCGAAAAGAAGCAGCCGTACAAGATCGATACGACCAAGTGCATCCACTGCAATGCGTGCATCAAGGGCTGCAAGTTCGGTGCCATTCGGGAGGTGTAAGATATGGCAAAGGGAATTATGTACATCAACGGGCAGCGCGTCCCGTTTGACGGCGAGAAAAACGTCCTCTCTGTCATCCGCAAGGCAGGCATCAACATGCCGACGCTCTGCTATTACTCCGATCTTTCCGTTTACGGTGCGTGCCGTATGTGCGTCGTTGAAGACGAGCGCGGCAAGATCGACGCGTCCTGCTCCATGGAGCCGCGCGACGGTCTGTCCATCAAGACGAACTCTGCCCGCCTTCTCAAATACCGTCGCATGATCATCGAGCTGCTGCTCGCCTCCCACAACCGCGACTGCGCGCTGTGCGGAAAATCCGGCGACTGCAAGCTGCGCTCTCTGGCGCTCCAGTTCGGCGTGAACCGCGTCCGCTTCGAGGACACCCGCGAGCAGATGCCGCTCGATACCTCTTCCCCGTCGGTCGTCCGCGACCCCAACAAGTGCATCCTGTGCGGCGACTGCGTGCGTACCTGCGAAGAAATTCAGGGTATGAACATCATCGACTTCACGCGCCGCAGCTCCAATCTGCGCGTTATGCCGGCCTTTGACCAGAAGCTCGCGGAAACGGACTGCATTGGCTGCGGCCAGTGCGCCGCCGTGTGCCCGACCGCTGCCATCACCATCTACAACGACATCGGTAAGGTATGGCGTGCGCTGCACGACAGCACCAAGCGCGTCGTCTTCCAGGTGGCTCCCGCTGTGCGCGTGGCTATCGGCGAGGCGTTCGGCATGCACCCCGGCGAGAACACCATCGGCAAGATCGTGGCATCACTCCGTCTGATGGGCGCGGCCGAGGTATTCGACACATCCTTCGCCGCCGACCTCACGACCATCGTGGAAGCAAAGGAATTCATGGACCGTCTGCAGAACGGCGGCACTTTCCCGATGTTCACCTCCTGCTGCCCCGCATGGGTAAAGTATGTCGAGTATCAGCGCCCCGAGCTCCTGCGTCACATTTCCACCTGCAAGTCCCCGATGGAAATGTTCGCTGCCGTCCTGCGCGAGTACTATAAGAAGCACGATGACGGCCGCGAGGTCTATCAGGTCGCCATTATGCCGTGCACCGCGAAGAAGGGCGAAGCCAAGCGCGAAGAGTTCATGCATGACGGCAAGCCCGATGTGGACGCTGTCATCACGACGACCGAGTTCATCAACATGATCAAAGAGAGCGGCATCGATTTTGCCAATCTCGAGGACGATTCCGTCGATATGCCGTTCGGCATCGCATCCGGCTCCGGCGTCATTTTCGGTTCCACCGGCGGCGTGGCCGAGGCGGTCGCCCGCTGCTGTTGCCCGGATAAGTCCAAAAACGCCACGATGACCATCGAGTACTCCGGTCTGCGCGGCATGGACGGCGTTCGCGTCGCCACGATGCTCGTAGGCACGCGCACCATCCGCCTTGCGGTGTGCAACGGCCTTCTCAATGCGCAGAAGCTCATTGACGAGATCGAGACCGGCCGCGAATACTTCGACCTCATCGAGGTCATGACCTGCCGCGCCGGGTGCGTCGGCGGCGCCGGTCAGCCCCACGGCCTCACGAAGGACAAGTACGCCCGCGCCGACGGTCTTTACAACATCGACAAGACCGCTCTCATCAAGCGCAGCGAGCAGAACCCCATCATCGACAATCTCCTGCAGGAGATCGGCGATCGCGAACACGAACTTCTCCACGTCCACTACAAAGGCCGCGAGAACAAGTAAACCGACATACCCTCAAAAAAGCCTCGCAGATTTTGCACCCGCAGGTGCAAATAAAGTTTGGATCATTTTCTCCGGCGACATGTGCGTCGGAGAAAACACTCCTCGGCTCGCAAACGTGCGAGCGCAGCGAGTGCGCTGCGGCGAGCCGCAGCCCTTTCAAACGAGAGCCCGGCAAAAATACTTTTTGACACGCTCAGCCCGGATCGCAGACAATGCGGTCCGGGTTTTTTTCTTTCAGGGTTGAATTGCTGGGGAAAATGCGGCATAATTGGGAAAAGGCTGCGGTTTTGCTGCGGCGAATACGGAAGGGTGCGTGAATTATGATCACTTTACGGAACGAATGTCTTACGCTGCGCGTGGAGGAGTTTGGGGCGCAGATGACAGAGCTTCGCTCAAAGGGCGGGACACAGTATTTGTGGAACGCAGACAAGACGTACTGGGGCGAGACGGCGCCGGTTCTGTTCCCGTTTGTCGGGCGGCTCACGGACGGCGCGTATACGGTCCACGGCGCGCGCTATGCCATGGCGACGCACGGCTTTGCCAAACGCAATGCGTTTGAGATTGAGGAGCAGACGGCGGAGAGCGTCACGCTCCTGCTCCGGGATACCGAGGAGATCCGGACGGATTATCCGTTCCGCTTTACCTTCCGTGTGAAGTACGCGCTCTCCGGCTCGAGCGTGCTCGTCACCTATTTTGTGAAGAACGAAGGCACCGAAGTTATGCCGTTCGGGCTCGGAGGACACCCTGGGTTCCGCGTGCCGCTCGCCGAAGGTACGGCGTTTGAGGACTACGAGATCCGCTTTCCCGAGCCGAGCACGCCCGACCGCATCGGATTTTCGGATGCCTGCTATCTCGACGGCACTGCTCTCCCCTATCCGCTCAAAGACGGTGTTTCCATCACGCTGCATCACGACCTCTTCGACCGCGATGCCGTCGTGCTGCAGAACATGCCGCGCGCGGTGTCCATTTGCTCGGACAAGACGAAGCGCTCCGTGACGGTGGAGTTTCCCGGCATGCCGTACATCGGCTTCTGGCATCGCCCGAAGACCGATGCGCCGTATGTGTGCATCGAGCCGTGGATGTCACTCCCCTCGCGGCAGGATATTGTGGAGGACTTCGCCTTCAAGGCCGACCTGGTGCGTCTCGCGCCGGGGGAGGAATATACGAACAAATGGATGATCACGGTGACGGACGAATGAATTTGGATGTCAGCGCACTCGGCGAGCTGCTCATTGATTTTACGATGCTTTCGTCCGATGCGGACGGTTACCCCCGATGGCGGCACACTCCGGCGGCGCGCCGGCGAACTTCCTCGCCGCACTTGCAAAATTCGGCGGCCGTACCGCGCTCATCGGCAAGGTGGACACGGATGCGTTCGGGAAACTTCTCCGCGATACGCTGCGAAAGGCGGGCATCGATACATTGGGGCTCGTCAGCGCCGCGGAAGTATTCACGATGCTCGCCTTCGTTACGCTCGATGCGCAGGGAAACCGCGAATTTTCTTTTGCGCGCAAGCCGGGTGCCGATATGCAACTTTTGTTTGACGAGATCGATCTGTCTCTCCTGGAAAACACGCGTGTATACCAATTCGGCACGCTCCCGCTCACGGACGAGCCCTCACGCACGGCAACGAAGCGCGCCGCAGAGTACGCAAAGGCTCACGGCGCACTTCTCTCCTTCGACCCGAACTACCGCGCGCCGCTCTGGAAGGATCCCGCAGACGCCAAAGCACAGATGCTCTGGGGTCTGCATCACGCCGATATCGTGAAAATAAGCGGCGAGGAGACGGACTTTCTCTTCTCTCTCGCAGCGGAGGCCGCTGCGGAACACATTCTCCGTTCCTTCCCCGTGCGGCTCGTATATGTGACATGCGGCGCGGACGGCTGCTTTTACCGCAATCATAACCGCGGGCAAGGCCCGTGGTTTGCTCTAGGCCTATAAGGCCATGATACTGGCCTAGGCCTAAAGG
>CAVGGQ010000049.1:0-15890 GCA_963628785.1 Oscillospiraceae bacterium
TATCATGGCCTTATAGGCCTAGAGCAAACCACGGGCTTTGCCCGCGGTTATGATTGTCTCTTGCCAAAAATAATCTTTTGCCGTAGAATACGCAAGCGAACTTTCGGATGCGTCAAAGCGTCTAAAATATGCAACACAGAACCGTGAAAATTTACCCGAGTTCCTCGGGTACTTAGGAGGAAACACTTATGAAAAAAATGAAATGGTTACTTGTGCTCGCACTGTGTGTCGCCATGCTCATGACGAGCTGCGCCACCGCAGAGAGCAATACTGCCACCCCCGCCGATGCGGCAACGGCCGCACCCCTCGAAGCCACGGAAGCTCCGACGGCTACCCCCGGTGATGCTGAGGAAGCTGTTGTAACGCCCGATGACGCAACGGAGATCACCAAGGAATCGACCCTCACGACTACATCTGTCGACGGCAAAGAGATCTATGCCGAGCAGATCGCGTGCTACACAACGGCCCTCACCGAGCAGTGGGATATCGAGAAGTACTACGACAACGATATGTGCGAGATGGTCGAGTCCTACTATGAGGGCAACGCGCTCGAGAATGTCGGCGTCGCCTTCCCCGACCTGGACTTTGACGGCAAACCGGAGTTCGTGATCGGCGGCATCTACAACTCCGAGAACGACCCCGCCATCTTCGAGATCTGGACGACCGACGATAACGGCGCGCCCGTCATGGTCGCGCAGAGCCACTCCCGCGCCCGCTACTATGTCGACTACGACGAAGCCGGAGCGTGGTTCATCGACTACGAGGCCTCGAACAGCGCCTACAGCCACGGCGTCTACTTCTATGTGCTGCAGAATCACTCCCTCGCCCTGATGCAGGCCATCGTCTTTGACGGAAACGCCAACCCCGACGCGCCGTACTACATGAGCTACGACGAGGACTGGGATGTTTCGAACGATGAGTCCATCGACGAGGACACCTTCAACAACATCTGGAACTCTCACTACAACAAGTACGAAGTCTTCGACTACACCCCGTTCTCCGAACTGTAATTTTTATAATATCATTCGCGGATGCCTTTTTCGGAAGACATCCGTTTTTATTGCCCCGATGGGGTTGTTTCAGGCGGTGGGATATGGTATAATATGCTGATTTATTATGGCAACACAGCACAATGCCGTCTGCGGCGCTTGGCGGAAATTTCGCTCGAAATCGCTCTTGCCGAGTTATGCGGTGCTGCCTATGACTTTGCGCAGGAGGGGGTGACCGGGGATGCCGGAATTTCATGTGGCGAGTGAGTATTCTCCGTCGGGAGATCAGCCGCAGGCGATCGATACGCTTGCCTGGGGCATCGAAGCGGGCATCGAAGAGCAGACGCTCCTCGGCGTCACGGGCTCGGGCAAAACATACACGATGGCGAAAGTCATCGAGCGGGTGCAGCGCCCCACGCTCGTCCTCGCGCACAACAAAACGCTCGCCGCGCAGCTTTGCAGCGAGTTCAAGGAGTTCTTCCCGGACAACGCCGTGGAGTACTTCGTTTCCTACTACGACTACTATCAGCCCGAAGCGTACATCCCGCACACGGACACCTACATCGAAAAGGATGCCTCGACGAACGAAGAGATCGACCGCCTTCGTCTCTCGGCGACATTTTCGTTGCTCGAACGGCGGGACGTCATTGTGGTGGCGTCCGTGAGCTGCATCTACGGCCTCGGCGAGCCGGACGACTTCGCCCGCATGGCTATTTCCCTGCGCCCCGGCACGGAGCTCCCGCAGGAAGAACTAATGAAAAAGCTCATCGAGTGCCGCTATGAGCGCAACGACATCGCTTTCGAGCGCAATATGTTCCGCGTGCGCGGCGACACGGTGGAGATCTACCCCGCCTACTGGAAAGACCGCGCCATCCGCGTGGAGTATTTCGGCGATGACATCGACCGCATCAGCGAGATTAACCCACTTACCGGCACGCCGGTACACACGCTCAGCCACACGGTCATATACCCCGCCAGTCACTATGTGACGCCGCCGGAGAAAATGGCGCGCGCCCTCGAGGAGATCCGCCGTGAGTGCGATGAGCGCGTGAAGTTTTTCCGGGACAACGATAAACCGCTCGAAGCCGAGCGCATCGCGCAGCGCACGAATTTCGACATCGAAATGATCCGTGAAGTCGGCTACTGCTCGGGCGTGGAGAACTACTCGCGCATCATTTCCGGGCGTCCCGTCGGCAGCGCGCCGATGACTCTCCTGGACTACTTCCCGAAAGATTTTCTCCTTCTCGTGGACGAATCGCACGTGACGCTCCCGCAGGTGCGCGCCATGTACCACGGCGACCGTGCGCGAAAGGAAGCCCTCGTGGAATACGGCTTCCGCCTGCCGTCGGCCTTCGACAACCGCCCGCTGAAGTTTGAGGAATTTCAGCAGCGCATCCATCAGGCCGTTTATGTTTCCGCCACGCCCGGAGGGTATGAGCGCACGCGCTCGGGACAGATCGCCGAGCAGATCATCCGCCCGACCGGCCTCACCGACCCGAAGATCCTCGTCCGACCGATCGAGGGGCAGATCGACGACCTCATCGCCGAGATCCACACACGCATCGACCGGGGCGAGCGCACGCTTGTAACGACACTCACCAAGCGTATGGCGGAGGATCTCACGGCGTATCTCGGCAACGCGGGCATCAAAACGCGCTATATGCACCACGACATCGCGGCGCTCGAGCGCATGGAGATCATCCGCGACCTGCGAAAGGGCGAATTCGATGTGCTCGTCGGCATTAACCTCCTGCGCGAAGGACTCGATTTGCCGGAAGTGTCGCTCATCGCCATCCTCGATTCGGACAAGGAAGGCTTCCTTCGCAGCGAGACTTCGCTCATCCAGACCATCGGGCGCGCCGCGCGAAACGCGGACGGCACGGTCATCATGTACGCCGACACAGTCACGCCTTCCATGCGCGCGGCCATTGACGAGACCGACCGCCGCCGCACCATTCAGACGGCATACAACAAAGAACACGGCATCGTGCCGAAAACCATAAAGAAAAGCATCCGCGACGTGCTGGAAATCTCCGGCCCCGCGGCGAAGAACGAGCACGGCGTGCGCATGACCGAGCGCGAGCGCAAAGCCGAGATCGAACGGCTCGAAAAAGAAATGCGCAAAGCGGCACAGATGCTCGAATACGAATATGCCGCCGTGCTGCGTGACCAGATCATTAAACTGCAGGGGGAGAAGTGAGTATGGCAAAAGAACACATACAGAACGACTTTTCCACGGACAGCGTTCCCTCCATCGTCATGCGCATGGCGCTGCCGCTCATCGCAGCGCAGCTCGTGAATGTACTTTATAATATAGTAGACCGCATCTACATCGGGCACATCCCCGAGATCGGCAGTATGGCGCTCACGGGCGTCGGCATTGCGCTTCCGGTCATCTCCATTCTTGCGGCGTTTGCGGGACTGTTCGGTCAGGGCGGCGCACCGCTCTGCTCCATGGCGCGCGGACGCGGGGACGATGATGAGGCATCCCGCGTGATGGGAAACGCCTTCACGATGCTCTTCGGCTCGTCTGTCGTGCTCGGGCTGGTTGCTTACGCTTTTCTCCGACCGATCATCGCCGTGTTCGGCGCGGGCGAGGAAGCGACCGGCTACGCCTGTGAGTATCTCGAGGTATATCTCATCGGCACGACCTTTTCCTTTTTGTCGCTCGGCATGAATGTTTATATCAACGCGCAGGGCTTTGCCACGCGCGGTATGCTCACGGTGCTTCTCGGTGCGGCCGCAAATATCGTGCTCGACCCGCTGTTTATTTTCGTGTTCGGCCTGAGTGTGCGCGGCGCCGCCATCGCAACGGTCATTTCGCAGGCATTGAGCGCCGCATGGTGCGTCGCATTCCTGTGCGGCAAAAAGACGCCGCTCGAGCTATCCGTGCGCACCATGGCACCGCGTGGAAAAATCATGGGGCGCATTATGGCACTTGGCGTCTCCGATTTTGTGATGGGAGCTACCAACTCCGCCATTCAGAGTGTAGCCAACCGCCAGCTCGGCGTATACGGCGGCGACCTCTATGTCGGCGCCATTACGGTTGTAAACTCCATGCGCACCGTGTTTACCGAGATCATCCACGGCTTCGGTTCCGGCATTCAGCCGGTACTGGCGTACAATTACGGTGCGAATAAGAAAGACCGCGTACTCTCGTGCATCCGATTCAGCGTGTACGGCGGTGTGGGCTTTTCTCTTGCCGTCTGGGCAATCTTCATGCTCTTCCCCGAGCCGCTCATCCGCGTGTTCACCGAAGACGAGGCACTCATAGCAGTGGCGGTGCCCGCCGTGCGGATCTATTTCTGCGGCTTCGCTTTCATGTCGCTGCAGTTCGTGGCACAGAACTCCTTCCGTTCCCTCGGCAAGGCGAAAGAGGCCGTTTTCTTCTCCCTGCTGCGAAAGATCATTCTCGTTGTGCCGCTTATGCTCCTGCTGCCCGGTGTGTTTGGCCTCGGAGCCGAGGGCGTATACTGGAGCGAGCCCATCAGCGACCTGCTCGGCGGCGGCGCGGCGTTTACCACGCTTATGCTGACCGTTTACCGGCCGCTCGCCAAAGCAAGTAAGGAGGAGAAGCTATGTCAAAACTGATGCTCCTTGACGGCAACAGCCTCGTAAACCGCGCCTACTACGGCGTTCGGCCGCTCACGGCTCCGGACGGCACGCCGACGAATGCCATATTCGGCTTCTTCTCCATACTGCAGAAGCTCCTGGAGGACGAAAAGCCTGAGGCTCTGTGCGTGATGTTCGACCGGCGCGAGCCGACCTTCCGCCATCTGCACAGCGCAGCCTATAAAGCCACGCGCAAACCGATGCCCGACGATCTGGCCGCGCAGATGCCGGTCTTAAAAGACGTGCTCGATGCGCTCGGCTACGCGCGGCGTGAACTCTCCGGCTGGGAGGCGGATGACCTGCTCGGCACGGTGAGCCGTATCGGCGAGGAAAAAGGCTGGGAGTGCGTGGTCGTCACAGGCGACAAGGACTCCCTGCAGCTCGTGGACGGGCATGTACGCGTGCTGAATGTGAAAACGCGCATGGGACACACCGAGACAATCGACTATACTCCCGAGCGCTTCCGCGAGGAGTACGGCTTTGATGCGCCATATATGGTGGACCTCAAGGCACTCATGGGCGACGCAAGCGACAACATTCCCGGCGTGCCCGGCGTGGGCGAGAAAACGGCACTGGAGCTGCTGCGAAAGTACGGCTCGCTCCAAGGCGTATACGAGCACCTCGACGATGCCGACATGCGCCCCGCCGTGCGCAAAAAGCTCGAAGCCGGCCGCGAGAGCGCGGAGGATTCCTACTATCTTGCGACCATCGACCGGAACGCGCCCATCGAGGTCTCACCCGATGAGCTGCGCTGCCCGACGGAATACGGCAGTGCGGCCTATGCTATATTCCGCCGTCTCGGATTTCAGAAGTTTATCGACAAATGGCGTCTGAAGCCCGCCGGGAGCGGAAAGAGCGCGCCGAAGAAAACGGCGCGCCCTTCGGCGGAAGAACCGAAAGAAGAAAAGACAAAGGTCTTTGAAGGTACATGCGAGAGCGTCCTGCCGGAAAACAGCGCGGAGCTTGCCTCGGCACTGGAACGCGCCGAGGGAAAAACGGCGTACATTTGGTTCGATGCCGAGAGCGGCGAGACGGCAGCAAATTTCGATATTTCCGAGAGCGAAGCCCTTGCGGTATTTCTCACGCCGGAAGTGTACCGGGACGACTATACCGAAGCTCTGAGGCTCCTCTTCGCACCGAAACGGCCCAAAGCGGGGCACGATGTGAAAAACATGCAGCGCACCCTTCTCTCGCGCGGCGTAGATGCGCTCGACAACTGGGTGTTCGACAGCGCCCTCGCGGGGTACCTCCTCGACGCGACCGCCGCGGGGTATGAGATCGAAAAGCTCACGCTGGCATACTGCGATTTTACGCCGTTCACCGCATCCGAACCGTCGGACGGCGGCCAGTTTTCGCTGAATCTCGACGGCGCATCGGAGAGCTCCCGCGCCGAGCGCATGACGGAAATGACCTCCCGCGCGGCGAGTGTGGCGGCCCTGGAGGAAGCCATGCTCACGAAACTGCGCGAAATGCAGCTCGAAGAGCTCTTCATGCGGATCGAGATGCCGCTGTGCGCCGTGCTCGCCAAAATGGAGCACGAAGGCTTCCTCGCCGACCGCGAGGCACTGAAAACCTTCGGCGAGAGCCTTGCGGAAAGCATCGACACGCTGCGCGCCGCCATCTGGGCGGAGGCGGGCGAAGAATTCAATATCCAGTCGCCCAAGCAGCTCGGCGTCGTGCTCTTTGAAAAGCTCGGCCTGCCCGGCGGCAAAAAGACAAAGACCGGCTGGAGCACGAACGCAGATGTGCTCGACAAGTTCCGCTATGTGCCGCTCGTGCACCATGTGCTCGAATACCGCGAGCTCACAAAGCTCAAGTCGACCTATGCGGACGGCCTTTTGAAGGTCATCGGCCCGGACGGCCGCATCCATACGAATTTCCAGATGACCGTCACCGCCACGGGACGCCTTTCCTCCACCGAACCGAACCTGCAGAACATTCCCGTCCGCCGCGAGCTCGGGGCGGAGCTTCGCAAAATGTTCGTGGCGGCGAGCGGCAATGTGCTCGTGGACGCGGACTACTCGCAGATCGAGCTGCGGCTGCTCGCCCACATTTCGGGCGATGAGAACATGCGCGCGGCGTTCCTCTCCGGCGAGGATGTCCACCGCGTTACGGCCTCGCAGGTGTTCGGCGTGCCGCTCGAGGATGTCACGAGCGAGGAGCGCCGCCGCGCCAAGGCCGTGAACTTCGGCATCGTCTACGGCATCTCCGCCTTTTCGCTCTCACAGGACATCGGCGTGAGCTACGGCGAGGCGAAAGACTATATGGAAGCCTATTTTGCGCGCTTTTCCGGTGTGCGCGACTATCAGAAAAACGCCGTGGAGAGTGCCAAGCGCCTCGGCTATGCCGAAACGATCTTCCATCGGCGGCGCAGTCTGCCGGAGATGAATATTCCCGCGACGCGCGCCTTCGGCGAGCGCGTGGCGCTCAACATGCCCATTCAGGGCACGGCGGCCGACATCATAAAGCTCGCCATGGTGAACACCGACCGGCGGCTCCGCACCGAGGGCCTTCGCGCCAAACTTATCCTGCAGGTACACGACGAGCTCATCGTCGAGTGCCCGGAGGAAGAGCGCGAGAGCGTGATGCGTCTGCTGCGCGAAGAGATGGAAAACGCCGTCTCCTACTCCGTGCCGCTCACGGCAGAAACCGGCTGGGGCAAAAACTGGGCGGAGGCGCACGGCACATGAAGATCCGCAAAGCAGCCGCACCGGATATCCCTGCCGTCGCCGCGCTCGAAGCGGAAGAATTTCCGGACGGCGCGAGCGAGAATATGCTCCGGCGGCTCTTTGAGAGTGCGGACGGCTGCATCCTCATCGCGGAGGATGCGGGCGAGGTGCGCGGCTATGTCTGGTGCCGCTTCGTGCTCGATGAAGGCGACATCGGCAATGTTGCCGTAAAAAAAGAAGCCCGCCGCCGCGGCATCGCGGGAGAGCTTCTCCGCACGCTCGACCGTGTGTGCGAAGAGCGCCGGATCGCCGTTTTGATGCTCGAAGTGCGCGAGAGCAACGCCGCCGCGCTGGCTCTTTACGAAATGAACGGCTTCCTCTCCGTGGGACGGAGAAAAAAGTACTATGAAAAACCGACGGAAGATGCTATTCTGATGTCGAAATTCTATACAAAAGAGGCACAGTAAAGCCATGCTGATACTATCCGTAGAATCCACCTGTGATGAGACCGCCGTAGCCGTTACCGAAAACGGCAGAAAGGTGCTCACCGACCAGATCTTCTCTCAGGCCGACCTGCACGCCGTTTACGGCGGCGTCGTGCCGGAGATTGCATCCCGCAGCCATGTAGAGGTCATCTCCCGCCTGGCCGACCGCGCCGTTTCCGAGGCCAGCGTGAAAAAATCTGATTTGGACGCCATTGCGGTCTCCTATGCGCCGGGTCTGATCGGCGCGGTGCTCGTGGGCGTGAACTTTGCCAAGAGCGCCGCTTCGGCCCTCGGCATTCCGCTCATTCCGGTGCATCACATCCGCGGCCACATCGCCGCCAACTACATTGCCTATCCCAAACTGGAGCCGCCGTTCCTGTGCCTTGCCATCTCCGGCGGCAACACGATGCTTGTTGATGTGCGCGACTATACGGATCTGCGCCTCCTCGGCCAGACGCGCGACGACGCGGCGGGCGAGTGCTTCGATAAATCCGCCCGCGTGCTCGGCCTGCCGTATCCCGGCGGCGCACCGATCGACCGCCTCGCCAAGGAGGGACGCGACGATGCCTACACCCTGCCGCATCCATTCATCGGCGACAACCCGTACGACATGAGCTTCTCCGGCCTCAAAACGGCGGTCATCAACCTCGCGCACCACTGCGAGCAGACCAGCGAGACGCTTGACCGCGCGGGACTTGCGGCATCGCTCTGCCGCGCCGTGAGCGAGTCGCTCGTGCCGCGCACCATGGCGGCCGCCAAAGAACTGGGCTATAAGAAAATTGCCGTGGCGGGCGGCGTTGCGGCCAACAGCCGCATCCGTGCAGACTTTGCCGCCGCAGCGGAAAAAGCGGGCGCAAAGCTCTTCGTACCGCCGCTTCGCCTTTGCGGCGACAATGCGGCGATGATCGGCTGCCAGGGATATTACGAATATCTCGCCGGCCACACCGCCGGCCCCGAGCTGAACGCCTACGCGACCATGTCCCTCGAAAAACTTCTGTAAGAGGCGAAATGCTATGAGCGGCACCCATGAAGGCCATCGGGCGCGGATGAAAGAACGCTTCCGTGGCCACGGTCTCGACAACTTCAACGACATCAACGCGCTGGAGCTCCTGCTTTTCTATGCCGCTCCGCGCCGCGACACGAACGGCCTCGCGCACGCGCTGCTGGAGAAATTCGGCTCGTTTTCCGCCGTGATGGAAGCGGATGAACGGGAACTTCTTGCGGTGCCGGGCATCGGCGAGAACGCCGTCACGCTGCTGCGCCTTATCCCCGCCGTCAGCCGCCGGTATATGCTCGACAAAACGCCGTCGAGCGAACCGATCGACTCGACTGCTGCGGCGGGACGGTACTTTGTGCCGCTCTATATGTATGAAAAGGAAGAAGTCGTCTACGCGCTTCTTCTGGACGCACGCAGGTGCCCCATCCGCTGTGAGGAGCTCAGCCGCGGTACGGTGGATGCGGCGGAAATTCAGGCGCGGCGTCTCGCGGAGCTCGCCCTCGGACACCATGCGAGCACCGTCATCCTATCACACAACCATCCGAGCGGCGTGGCGCTCCCGTCCGAAGAGGACGGGGAGGTCACCGAACGCATTCGCCGCGCGCTCGATCTTCTCGGCGTGGAACTCGCCGACCATATTATTGTCGTGGGATGCGAGTATGTATCCATGCGCGAAGCGAACCTCATGTAATAACAGCGCGTCTTTAGGAGGAAACAACATGGAACGACCGTTTGCCGCTGTGACCGTAACGGAAAAAGCCGCCCACGCTCTTCGCGGCGGACATCCGTGGGTATACGCGGGCGAGGTGCTCACAAAGGAGCAACCCTGCGCCGATGGCGAAATTTGCGATGTATATACGGAAAAAGGACGCTGGCAGGGCGCGGGCTTTTATAACAGCCACTCGCTCATCCGCGTGCGCATCCTCAGCCGCAACACGAATGACCGCATGGACGAGGCCTTTTTCCGCCGCCGCGTGCGGTATGCTGTGGACTACCGCCGTCAGGTGATGGGCGAGGACTTCGCCGCCTGCCGTCTCATTTTCGGTGAAGCGGACGGCTTCCCCGGCTGGACGGTAGACCGCTACGGCGATGTGATCGTGAGCGAGGTGCTCTCGCTTGGCATCGAGCTGCGGCGCGATATGCTCTACCGTCTGCTGCGAGAGGAACTCGCCGCGCTCAGCGTGACGGTGCGGTGCATTTATGAACGCAATGAATCTGCTATCCGCGAAAAGGAAGGCATGACCTGCGGAAAAGGCGCATACATCGCGGCCGGGCTGGAGGAAGATCCCTCCGGGCATACGGAGATCTGCGAAAACGGCATCTATTTCGATGTAGACTACATCAACGGCCAGAAAACGGGCTATTTTCTCGACCAGAAATATAACCGCCTCGCCGCCGGCCGCCTCTCCCGCGGACGGCGCGTGCTCGACTGCTTCACGCACACGGGCGCCTTCGCACTCCACTGTGCCGCCTTCGGCGCTGAGCGCGTGACGGCGGTGGACATCTCCGCCTCGGCGCTTGAGCAGGCCAAACGCAACGCCGAGCGCAACGGCCTCACCGACCGCATGGACTTTCTCGAAGCGGATGTGTTCGAACTCCTCACAAAGCTCGGCCAAAGCGGCGAGAAGCCTTGGGACTATATCATCCTCGACCCACCTGCCTTTACGAAGAGCGGGAGCACGGTGGAGAATGCCCGCCGCGGCTATCGGGAGATCAACCGCCGCGCCATGCAGATCCTGCCGCGCGGAGGCTATCTCGCCACATGCTCGTGCTCGCATTTCATGACCGACCAACTCTTCCGTGCCATGCTCGCGGACGCCGCACGCGATGCCAGCGTGCAGCTGCGGCAGATCGAAGCGCGTCAGCAAAGCGCCGACCACCCTATCCTCTGGGGCGTCCCGGAGACCGATTATCTGAAATTTTATCTCTTCCAGGTTGTTTGACCCGATATAGGGTTGAAAACGGGAACAAAATACGGTAAAATAATTTATTGCGATCATCTCTGAACGGGGAAATGCTATGACTCCGATTACGAAAAAAACAAAAATCACGGTTTTGGCCGCATCGTGCGCGGTGTTCGTGCTTGTCCTGTGCGCGGCGATTTTTCTCTCGCACGGGGCGGGGAGCGACAGCGTCGGTGTCGGCGAGCACTCCATATACATCAGCGAGTATATGAGCTCCAATACGGCGTACCCGAATGCCGACGGCCTTGTGTGCGACTGGATCGAGATCCGCAACGCCTCCGATAAGCCGTTCAACATCTCGGGGTACCGCCTCTCGGACAATGTGACGCAGGCGCGCTACGCCTTCCCGACCGGTACGATCATCTCGGCGGGCGGCTATATCGTCGTCTGGTGCGATGCGGAAATGTCCGGCGGAATGTATGCGCCGTTCTCTCTCAAAAGGCTTGGCGGCGAGACGATCCTCCTCATGAACAGCGCCAACACGGTGCTCGACGAGATCGAAACGCTCCGCTGCAAAAAAAACACCTCGATCGTCCGCGAGGAAGACGGCACTCTCAGCGCGTCCTCCACACCGACACCGGGGTATGAAAACACCGAAGAAGGGTATCAGGCGTATCTCACAGCCACCGGACAGGGTACCGGCCTGCTTCGCCTGAGCGAAATCATGGCGGCCGAGCAGCTCTTTACCGCGCCGAACGGCACGCCCTGCGACTGGATCGAAATCGAAAATGCCGGTACGGAGAGCATGGACATCTCCGGCATGCACCTCACGGACAAAGAGTGCGAGATGCGCTACACATTCCCCGAGGGAACGACCCTCGCACCCGGGGCATTCACCGTGGTGTGGTGCTCCGGCGACGGCACCGAAGGCGGGGAGTACGCCGCCATCCGTCTGGCCAAGGCGGGGGAGACCGTCATATTGACGGACGCGGACGGAAACGCTCTCGACCGCATCCAGACGCCGCACCTCTCCGATGACACTTCGTATGCGCGCGTGGACGGCGAATGGTGCGTCACGAGCCGGCCGACGCCGGGCTTTGCCAATACCGACGAGAGCTATGCCGCCTTTGCCGCATCGCGCGGTTTCGCGAACATTTCGGTGCAGATCACGGAGGTCTCGTTCCGCAATGAGACCGGGTTTCGTGATGCAGACGGCGATGCCTGCGACTGGATCGAACTCTATAACGCCGGCACGGAGAGTGTATCGCTCGAGG
Source organism: Oscillospiraceae bacterium (assembly GCA_963628785.1). Classification (GTDB taxonomy): domain Bacteria; phylum Bacillota; class Clostridia; order Oscillospirales; family Oscillospiraceae; genus Apopatocola. Next base: position 11,931 of record CAVGGQ010000049.1, read on the forward strand.
GCTGGTATCTCTCCGATGACACGGCCGACCCGGTGCGCTGGCGCATTCCGGCGCTCACGCTCGCCCCGGGCGAATATACCGTCATTTTCGCCTCCGGCAAAGACCGCACGGAGGGAGAACCGCACACCGACTTTGCCCTTTCCGCGGGCGAGAGTGTTGTGCTTACAACATCCATCGGCACTACCGCCGACAGCATCTCTCTCACGCAGACCGAGCCGGATGCTTCGCTCGCGCGCTACGGCACGGAATGGCGGGAATGCACCTTCCCGACGCCGAGAAGCGCCAACGAATAAGGGGGGAGAGCTATGGGAAACATCAGCCGCCACGAGGTGAAATACATCATCTCCCTGCGCGAAGCGGAGCTTTTGAAATACCGTCTCCGCGCCCTGCTCCGTCCCGACCCGCACGCGAGAGCGGACGGCAGCTACTTTATCCGCAGCCTCTATTTTGATGACACCGACTATCGCGCCTATCACGAGAAGATCGACGGCGTCAAGGAACGCACCAAATACCGCATACGGTTTTACAATATGGACGACTCCGTCATCACGCTCGAAAAAAAGAGCAAGGACGGAGACCTCTCCGGCAAGGAATCGCAGCGCATCACCCGCGAAACGGCGGAGGCCTTTCTCACGGCGGGCGCGCCGCTCTGCCAAACCGAGGGACTGTCCCGCAAGCTCGCACGGCTGCGCCGCGGCGGGTGGAAGCCAGCGGTACTGGTGGATTACACGCGCTATCCGTTCATCTATCCCACCGGCAATGTGCGCGTGACGATTGACACCGACCTTCGCACCGCGCCCTTCCGTACGGATCTCTTCAATGACCGCGTGCTCACTCTCCCCGTGCTCGATGAGGGCGAGGCGGTGCTCGAGGTCAAGTACGATGCCTTTCTTCCCGCGCCTGTGCGCGCCCTGCTCGAGGGAGTCCCCAAGCAGCGCTACGCCGTTTCAAAGTACACAAAATGCCTGAACATTCTGGATTAAAGAGGGTAATTGCAATGAGTATTTCCGATGTGATCAAAAACAAATTTGTGGAAGAATTCACCGCCATCTCCGTCGGCACGCTGATTTCAACGCTGCTGCTGAGCTTCGCGCTCGGTCTGTTCGTGCTCGTCATCTACCGCGTGACCTACGGCGGCGTGTGCTTCTCCAAGAGCTTCGCGCTTTCGCTCGTGATGCTCTCCATGGTAACGGCACTCGCCATTCTGACGGTCCGCTCCAATGTCGTGCTCTCGCTCGGCATGGTCGGTGCTCTGTCCATCGTCCGTTTCCGCACGGCGATCAAAGACCCGATGGACACGGTCTTCATGTTCTGGAGCATCGTGACCGGCATCATCACCGGCGCGGGCTACATCACCGTCGCCATCCTTGCGGCGATCCTGCTCGGTGTGCTGTTCCTTGCTGTCAACCTTCTCTCCGGAAAGCTGCACGGCAATTCCTATCTGGTCGTTATCCGCTTTACGCCCGACGGCGACGGCGCGGTGCGCTCCAAGCTCAGCTCGCTCGGCAAATATAAGCTCAAGAGCCGCTCCATGAATCTCGACGAGACCGAGCTCGTGGTCGAAGCCAAGCTCAGCCAGAAGCAGATGGATTCTCTCGAAGCTCTGCTCGATGCCGAGGGCATTTCCGATGTCAACATCGTAAGCTACAACGGCAGCACGCTGCTGTAAAATACATCAGAGGGGTAAACAAAGAGATATGAAACACGAATACACGACCAAAGGCACCTGCTCCCGCCGCATCCTCTTCGAAGTGGAGAACGGCAAGGTACACAATGTTCAGTTCATCAACGGCTGCAGCGGCAACACGCAGGGCGTGGCCAAGCTCGCCGAAGGCATGGACATCAACGAAGTCATCTCCCGTCTCGAAGGCATCCGCTGCGGCATGAAGCCGACTTCCTGCCCCGACCAGCTCGCACAGGCCCTCAAAGCCGTCCGCGACAACGCCTGACAGGCGGTTCGGGCACACTTCACGGACAATAAAAAAGCGGAACGACTTGAGCGCCGTTCCGCTTTTTTCGTTCGATTGCGGTTTGGAGAGAGATAACCGCGGGCTGAACGATAGCCCGAAAGGGGAGAAATGAGAGGGAAAGAAATAATTGGAGGGATTGTCTTCGTTGTCTTATCTTGCTTCATCCGACTGTCTGTATATTACAGGAAAAAAGGCGGGGTTTCCTAAACAGACTGTGTTATTTCTGCAAACAAAGTATGAACGGCACCCCCAAATTGCGTCCGTTTTGTAAATTTCCGTACAAAACAGAACTTTTTCGCTCCCAATGCGTCTATACTCTTATAAATTAAAACCTACCGGGAGGCAGCCATGCATCCGATCACGAAAAAACAGAAGATCCTTTATATACTCGCAGCAGCGGGCTTTGTCCTGCTGGCACTCGCAATGCTTCTCCTGCTGCTGAGCGGCGGCATTTCGAAAAAAACGGATACCGAGCCTACGGCGACGCCGATCGTCACTCCGACACCGGCGGCCGACACCGGCCTTACCATCGCCGGCGTGAGCGTGGATCCCGCAGCGGACAGCCTCGAGCTCACCGACAAAACGCTCACCGATGCGGACAAGAGCGCCATCGCCTCGCTCGCAAATCTCACGACGCTCTCCCTGACACGCTGCGGTCTCGCGGACGTGAACTTCCTCACGAGCCTTACGCAGCTTCGCTCACTGTACCTCTCGGACAACAGCATTTCCGACGCATCGCCCCTCGCGTCGATCCCGAGCCTTCGCACCGTATACCTGGACCGCAACCCGATAACGGACATCACGCCTCTCACGGCACTCCCCTCGCTCACAACGCTCTCCGTGCAGGGTGTGGAGATCGCGGACTATGTGCTCGAAGACTTCGAAGCAGCCCTTCCCGGCTGCCGCGTGTATGCCGACAGCATTGTAGAAGGCGCGCGCCCTCTGTCACTCGGCGGCCTTGATTTTACCGAGAGCGTGGAGACGCTCGATTTGTCGAATCGCGGCGTCACCGATATTTCCTCTCTTTCGGGCTGCGGATCGCTGCGCGAGCTGAACCTATCGGGAAACTCCGTCGCGGACATTTCGCCCCTTGCAAAGATCCCGAAGCTCACATCGCTCAACCTGAGCTCGACCGGACGGAACGATGCGGACTATGACATCCTCGCCTCGCTCACATCCCTTTCGTACCTCAACCTCGAGAACAACGAGGACATCACCGCCGAGTGCATCGACAAGCTGCAGACGGCTCTGCCGAACTGCCGGATCGTCCATGAGCCGAAGTACTACACGGTCACCTTCGGCGAGACGACGCTCAAATCCGATGCCTCGGATGTCACGATCGACGCGCTCGGACTTACATCCCTCTCCGGCATCGAAAAATTTCTGAATCTTCGCCGCCTGAGTGCCTACGGCAACCAGCTCACGACACTCTCGCCGATCGCTGAGGTCTATTCGATCGAGGAGCTGCAGCTCGGCTATAATAACATCACGGACATCTCCGCACTGGCTTACCATACGGGACTGCGCAAACTTGATCTGGATCACAACGCCCTGAGTAGCGGCTCCGCCCTCGCATCCTGCACGGGACTCGAAGAGCTCGACTTGAGCTACAATGCGCTCACCTCGCTCACAGAGCTATATGGCTGCACATCCCTCCGCACACTGGCCCTCACCGGCAACCCGGCCCTCACCGCGGACGCAATCCGCGCCCTGCAGGCGGCCTTGCCCTCCTGCCAGATCGTCACCGACATCGACCTCTCCATGCCGGAACCCACCCCCGTCCCTCCCACCGAAGGATAAGACCATATAAACATCCGCCCGATCCGGTCGAAAAACCGAATCGGGCGGAATTTTTTATAACCCAGAAAACCTCGGGCTATGCCCGAGGTTCAAAAAAGGCGGAGCCTATGAGGGAAAAAATAAACCTCCCGTGATAGAATAGTGAGGGTTTGCCGACCGCACTAAAGAATCGAAGGAGGTACCTTATGGG
>CAVGGQ010000050.1:0-15313 GCA_963628785.1 Oscillospiraceae bacterium
CAATTTTTTCTTCTGTCAAGTCCAGCTTTGGGCTTGACTTTTTATTTGCAGGCTTCTGTATGATGAAAAGTGTACCTATACTACACCATGGTATCGTTCGTATTTTACTATATGTTTCGGTTTCTGTCAAGTTTTACCAGTTTCTTCGCTGTATATCAGACGCTTTTCGGCACCGAATCGTTCACTTCCCCGATGAAAAAACCCCCGCTTCCGAAAAGAAACGGGGGCAGATGATGCTGTGCGTTATTTTGTGAGCTTTTCGATGCCCTTGTCGATGCGCGCGAGAGTCTCGTCCTTGCCGAGAATGTGGCAGATCTCCACGGCACCGCCGGGCGTTACGGCTTCGCCGGACACGGCAATGCGCACGGGCCACATGACGAGGGCGTTTTTGCAGCCGAATTCTTCCGCGGCACCGATAAGGCAGTCGTGGATGGCGGTATCTGTCCAGTCCCCGATGGCGGCGAGGCGCGGGCGCATCTTTTGGAGCATATCGAGCGCGACGGTCTCATCGCACTTCGATTTCTTGTGGATATAGAGTGCGGTGTCGTACTCGGGGAGCGCGTCGAAGAAGCCGAGCTTTTCGGGAATGTCGGAGAGCTTCTCGGTGCGCTGCTGCAGGAGCGTGGCGATGAGAGCGGCGTCGTACTTCTCGTTCGTCACCGCCTTGCGGATCCAGGGCTCCGCGGCCTTCGCAAATGCGGTGAGCTCCATGGCCTTGATGTACTCGCTGTTGAAGTAGGTGAGCTTCTCAATATCAAAAATCGCAGGGGACTTGGAAATGCGGGACATATCGAATGCCTCGGCCAGCTCGCGGATGGAGTAGATCTCGCGCTCGCCGCCCGGCGCCCAGCCGAGGAGGGCGACATAGTTCACGATCGCCTCCGTGAGGAAGCCCTGCGCGACGAGATCCTCATACGAGGGATCGCCGTGGCGCTTGGACATCTTGTTATGCGCATCGCGCATGACCGGCGAGCAGTGGACATATTTCGGGATCTCCCAGCCGAGACCTTCGTAGAGCAGGTTGTACTTCGGCGCACTCGAGAGATACTCGCTGCCGCGCACGACATGGGTGATGCCCATGAGGTGATCGTCGATGACATTGGCAAAGTTGTAGGTCGGCAGACCGTCGCGCTTGATGAGCACCTGGTCGTCCAGATCGGCGTTCGGTGCGGTGATGTCGCCGAAGATTTCGTCGTGGAATGTGGTCTCGCCCTCGTGGGGGATCTTCTGACGGATGACCCACGGCTCACCGGCATCCAGACGGCGCTGCACCTCTTCGGCGCTCAGCTCGCGGCAGGGATCGTCCGCGCGGGTGAAGTTGCCGGAATCTTCTTCGGACTCGCACTTCTCGCAGAAGCAGTAATACGCATGGCCGCGCTCCACCAGACGCTTGGCGTAGGGGAGATAGGTGCTGCGGCGCTGGGTCTGAATGTACGGGCCGACGGGGCCGCCGACATCCGGGCCTTCGTCGTGGTCGAGACCGCAGTCGCGAAGCGTTTTGTAGATGACCTCGGTCGCACCCTCTACCTGGCGGGACTGATCGGTGTCTTCGATGCGGAGCAGGAACTTGCCGTTCGCGTGGCGGGCGATGCACCAGGTGTACAGCGCGGTGCGAAGGTTGCCGACATGCATATAACCCGTGGGGCTCGGCGCGAAGCGGGTACGCACCTCGCCCTTCGGGATGCGCGCTTCCATCTCGTCAAACCATGTATTGTCCATTTAGATAAACCTCCCATTGGGCTTTGATTCATTTCCCCATATTATTGTAAGATGCCCGTATTGTCAAGCACCCAACCGCGTGATATAATACAATGAATGTACGCCCGTGACAAGCCTTTTCCGCCGCGGGGACAAAATTTTATTACGAAAGAAGATATACCATCATGGAAGAAGCTGCCCGCAAACCGATTATTTTCTCCGGCATTCAGCCCTCCGGTGACCTGACGCTCGGATCGTATATGGGGGCAATCAAAAACTGGGTGGCGCTCTCCGACGACTATAACTGCTACTACTGCATCGTCGACATGCACGCCATTACCGTGCGGCAGGAGCCGGCGCTTCTGCGCAAGTGCGCCATGTCCCAGCTCGCGCAGTACATCGCCTGCGGACTCGACCCGCAGAAGAATACGCTTTTCATTCAGAGCCATGTGCCCGCGCACGCGCAGCTCGGCTGGGTGCTCGACTGCTACACCATGTTCGGCGAGCTCTCCCGCATGACGCAGTTCAAGGACAAGTCCGCGAAGAACGCCGACAACATCAACGCCGGTCTCTTCACCTATCCTTCGCTGATGGCGGCGGACATCCTGCTCTATCAGACGAACCTCGTCCCCGTCGGCGGCGACCAGAAGCAGCACGTGGAGATCTGTCGTGACATCGCCACGCGCTTCAACAACATCTACGGCGACGTGTTCACGATCCCCGAGCCGTACATCCCGCCCATGGGCGCGCGCATCATGAGCCTTACGACGCCGGAGAACAAAATGTCAAAGTCCGACAAGGATCCCGGCGGCTGCATCTATGTCATGGAATCCCCGGACGACATCATGCGCTCCTTCAAGCGCGCCGTCACCGACTCCGAGACCGGCCACTGCGTGTATGCGAGCCCCGAGAAGCCGGGCGTAACGAACCTTATGCAGATCTACAGCGTCTGTACGGGGAAAACACTCGCGGAGATCGAGGCGGAATTCGACGGCAAGGGCTACGGCGCTTTCAAACCCGCCGTGGGCGAGGCCGTTGTCGAGACGCTTCGTCCCATCCGTGAGGAGGCCGAGCGTCTCCTGAAGGACAAGGCGTATCTCGAAGATGTCCTGCGCAACGGCGCCGAGCGCGCCTCCCACGCGGCCAACCGCACGCTGCGGAAGGTCTACAAGAAACTCGGATTTGTACAGATCTGATTTTAATTTCTCGTTAGAACGAAAGGCGGAAAGGAATGTTATCCGGTTTGGATTTGCGGCTGCGGGTGCGCGTTCTGCTCGCGCTGTTCGCGGCAGCGGCGGTGTGCTTTCTGATTACGCCGGCCGTACGAAAACTGGCGTGCCGGGTGGGCGCGATGGATATGCCGGGTGAATCGCGGCGTGTCCATGACCACCCGATCCCCCGACTGGGCGGACTTGCCCTGTTCGCGGGCTTCCTCGCGGGAGTACTGCCGTTTACATCCCTGTCCGAGCCGGTGCAGGGCATTCTGCTCGGCAGCATCGTCATCGTGCTCACCGGCGCGGTGGACGACCTCGTGTCGCTCCGCCCGTGGGTGAAGCTCATCTTTCAAACGATCGCCGCGCTTATTGCCATCATGCACGGTGTGGAGATCCACATCCTCACGAACCCCGGCGATGCTTCCGCCGAAGCCATCGCGCTCGGCGCGCTCAGCTTGCCGGTGACGCTCCTGTGGATCGTCGGCATGACGAACGCCCTCAACCTCATTGACGGCCTCGACGGCCTTGCCGCCGGCGTGTGCGGCATCGGATGTGCTTCCATGCTCGCCGTGTCGCTCTTCCTGCCGGAGGCGACGGAAATTTCCGTGCTGGTCGCGGCGCTCGGCGGTGCTTGTCTCGGCTTCCTGCCGTTCAACATCAATCCCGCCAAGATTTTCATGGGCGACTCGGGCTCTCTGCTGCTCGGGTACATCCTCGCCACCGCATCGGTGCTCGGACTCTTCAAAATGTATACGCTCGTGGCGTTTGCCGTTCCGGTGCTTGCGCTTGCGCTGCCGCTCACGGATACGGTGTTTGCGATCGTCCGCCGCCTGAGTCACGGCGAGAGTCCCTTCAAGCCCGACCGCGGACACATCCATCATCGCCTCTTGGCGATGGGTCTCACGCAGAAGCAGGCCGTTGCGGTGCTCTATGCCGCAAGCGGCATTCTCGGCGCGGCGGCGGTACTCCTCGCCGCGAACGCCGCGGTGCGCTTCTGGCTGCTCCTCGCCGCTGTCGCGGTAGCCCTCGGCGTTTGGCTCTATATTTTTGCGGGGCATCATTTCCCCGCGGAGCCGCGGCAGAGAAACAAAAAAGCAAAGAAGTAATTCCGCCCTGCGCTCGCAAAGCCCGGGCGGTTTTCCGTAAATGGGAGGATCCTGTATGCGTATAGCTGTTTTTTCCGACACGCACGGCGTGACGGAGCCGATGCTCGCGGCGATCGAAGAGCAAAAGCCCGATATGGTGCTGCACCTCGGGGACTATGTGCGCGATGCCGAGACGGCGCAGGCGTATTTCCGCACGCTCGACATCCGGTATGTGCGCGGCAACTGCGATGCCTACGCCTGTACGGACGCCGAGGAGAAACTTCTTTTCACCGCCGACGGCGTGCGCATTTTCATGACGCACGGCCATCGCTACCATGTGAAGCTCGGTTATGAAAGCCTCGCCAACGCCGCCCATTTCTCGGGCGCGGCGCTCGCGCTCTTCGGCCACACGCACCAGGCGGACTTCCTCCGCATGGGTGATGTGACGCTTTTCAACCCCGGCTCCGCCGGCATGGGCCGGCAGACCTACGGCATGATCACGACGAAGGGAACGGAATTCCGATGCGAGATCCTCTCTCTGTGAACGGGAAGCGGTACTTTGCCGCGGCGGATATCCTGCGCATCGTGTGCATATTGTTCGTGGCGTGGTTTCACATCTGGCAGCAGTCGTGGCTTGACCCGTCTTTCACCGTCGCCGGACACTATGTGGATATGCAGCGCCTCGTGCGGCGCGGGTATATGCTCGTGGATCTGACGCTGCTGCTCACCGGATATCTTCTCTATTATCCGCTCGCATCGCACGAAGGACGGCTGCGGAGCGTGCGGGAATTTTACCGCCGCCGCCTCTGCCGCATCGTGCCGAGTTACCTGCTCGCCGTGGCGGTCGCCGTCGTGTTCGCGGCAGCGCTCGGGTGTGCGGTCGGAAGCCCGCCGCTTTGGCGCGACCTTCTCATGCACCTCACCTTTACCTACACATTCTCGATGGACTCCTATTACTGGACGAGCCTCAATGCGGCGCTGTGGACGGTCGCGGTCGAGATGCAGTTTTATCTCATTTTTCCGCTCCTCGCACGCGCCTTCGGGAAAAAGCCGTACCTCACATGCGCTCTCATGACGGCGGCGGCGCTTCTCTGCCGCCGGGGCGTATCGAAAACGGACAGCGTGCAGCTCCTTTTCAATCAGCTCCCGTGCATGCTTGATATGTATGCGCTCGGCATGCTCGCGTCACATCTCACGCACAAGCGCGCCGGGGCGCCGAAACGGTGGATCTTTCTCCTGCCGACGGCTGCGGCGTTTGTCGGCATCTTCTGGGTGCTCTGGTCGCAGCACGCCTCGGACGACGTGCAGATTAAGCTCGCGCAGATGGCGTGGCGGCTGCCGCTCGGCCTCTTCGGCGCGGCGTTCCTGTATTTTGCCGGCCGCTGCCCGGAAAAGCTCGACCGCGCGGCGGGCAACAGGCTCGTGCGCTTCCTCGGCGCGATATCCTATAATTTCTACATCTGGCACCAGTATCTCGCCGTGAAGCTCAAGGATTTCCACATCCCCGCCTACACGAGCGAGCTGCCGCAAATGTCCGAAGGCACCGCCTGGCAGCGAAAATACACCCTCTGCTGCTTCGCCGCCGCCCTCCTCCTCTCCGCCCTCCTGACCTACGCCTACGAAAAGCCCCTGGCCGCAGTGCTGATGGGGAGAAGAAAGACAAAGAACAAAACTTAAGGCAACACCGCACAATGTCGTCTGCGGCTCTCTTCCTTGATTCGGCAAAAAATCTCTTGCAAATCATCCTTGCCAAATTGTACGGTATTACCTTTCCTTGCAATACACAAAGTATTGCTGCGTCAATGCGCCTCATTTGGGGGCAAAATTTGCTCGCAAATCGCTCTTGCCGAATTATGCGGTATTGCCCTAATCAAACGAGACCCGCTTCGCGGGCCGGTCGACACCCGCTCCGCGAGAAATATTTTTCGCCACGTACACGCAGCGGCGAAAAATGATCCCACTTTATTTGCGCCTGGGGCGCAAACTCTGCGAGGCTGCGCTCGTTTGTGCTCGTTCTCGCCCGTGGGCGCGAACATTGCAGAGCAGGAGGGAACATCGCGATTGCTTTGGCACGCACCTGAAAATTTCGGGTGCGTGCCGTTTTGTACTCTTTTCAAATTCTTTGGCTTGCTGTATAATTACCGCGTATAAAAATTCTTCCGAGGAGTGACGGAATATGATGGATGGATCGCGGGAATTTCTGCGGCGGCTGGGGCTGCCGGGGGAGGATCTGCATGATCTCCCGACCTCTGCCTTGGCGTTCCCGGGCAGGGCGCGCTTCGGCATTGAGATCCCTACCGTAAACTCCGTCGATGCGGCGAAGGTGCTCGTGCGCGAGGCCTCGCGGCTCGGCGTGACCATAAACCGCATCGATGAGACGCTCGGCGGCTTCCGCCACACGCGCGAGGAGCTGCGCGAGTATACGGCGCTCTGCCGCGACAACGGCATCGCCCTCACGGTGTCCATCGGCCCGCGCGCGGCGTACGACACCTCGGCCACCCGCCTTTCGCGGCAGGGTTCGACCATCGGCTACCGCCTGCGCGGACAGGAACAGCTCGTCCGCGCGCTCGAAGACTCCAAGCGCATCTGCGATTTCGGTATTCGCGGCATTCTCGTGTACGATGAGGGCCTCCTCTGGGTGCTCAATGAGGCGCGCCGCAGCGGTGAGCTGCCGGCGAGCACGGTGTTCAAATGCAGCGCCCACTGCGGGCACGGCAACGGTGCGTCGTTCCGCCTTCTGGAGCAGTGCGGCGCGGACAGCATCAACCCCGTGCGCGATCTGCCGCTCGATATGCTCTGCGCCCTGCGCGCGAGCGTGCATGTGCCGATGGATGTGCACACCGATTCTCCGGAAGGCTCGGGCGGATTCATCCGCACATACGAAGCACCGGAGATCGTGCGCTGCTGCGCACCGGTCTATCTCAAAACCGGCAACAGTGCCCTCTTCTCGCACGGAATGCTGCCGACGGAAGCGGACGCGCTCCGCATGGCGCGGCAGGCGTCGATCGTGGCGGAAATGATGCAGCGCTACAGCCCGGACGAAGTGCAGCTCGCGCCCGGTGAAGCTCGCGGCCAGGTCGTGGAGCGGGAGGGAAGCCTATGAGCCCCATGCTCCGTGCCGCTGCGCTGCGCGCCTTTTCCGAATCGCTCTGCCGTGCGGCGGGGCTTTCGGCAGAGGACGCCGCGCTTTTATCCGACAGCATATTGTTTGCCGAAGTGCGCCGCGTGGCATCGCACGGCCTTCTGCGTCTGCCGCAGTATATTGCCCGCATCCGCGCCGGCATCACCGCCGTAGGAGCGGAGCCGGAGGTCGTAACGGAGTCGGGCGCGATCGCGCTCATCGATGCGAAAAACGGCCTCGGCCAGATCGCGGGGCTTCGCGCTTCGGAAAAGGCGGAGGAGCTGGCGCGGCTGTACGGCATTTCGTTCGTGGGCGTGAAAAACTCCTCGCATTTCGGCACGGGCGCGTGGTTCGCCCGTCCGTCGGCGGAACGCGGGTTCTTCGCGTTCAACCTCTCATCCGCCCCGAGCGCGATGGCGCCCTACGGCGCACGCGATGAGCTGCTCGGCACCGACCCCGTGTGTCTGGCTCTGCCGCGCGGCGAAGGAAAACCGCCGCTCATTCTCGACATGGCACTCTCCACCGCCGCACGCGGCAAGGTGCGCCTCGCCGCGCTCAACGGCGAGCCTATCCCCGCGGGATGGGGACTCGACAAGGACGGCACACCGACCACCGACCCGAACGCCGTGCTCGAAGGCGGATCTCTCCTGCCCATCGGCGGCGCGAAAGGCTCGGGGCTTGCGATATTCACGGAGCTTCTCTGCTCCGTACTCACCGGCAGCGGCCTTCTCGGCGGCGGCGGACAGCTCACCGATCTTTCGCGCGCATCCGGTACGGGCCACATTTTCGGCTGCGTGGACATTTCGCGCTTTTTGCCGGTCGAGAAATTCACGGAGATGTGCGAAGAGAGCCTTGCGCGCATCGCGGCCCTCACTCCCGCAAAAGCGGGCGGCGAGGTGCTGCTCCCCGGAGAGCCCGAAGACCGAAACGCCGAGGCCTGCCTCGAAACCGGCATCCCCGTATCCAATGCTCTTCGCGCCCGGCTCAACCAATTAGCCGAAGAACTCGGCTGCCCCGAAAGAATCTAAGGCGACACCGCACAATGTTTTCTGCGGCGCTGTTTTAATTGCCTCCCCTTGTGCACAAGGGGAGGTGGCACGGCGAAGCCGTGACGAAAGGGATAGAAAAGCAGTACGATATGCCTTTCTGTCGGCGTCACCGACAGTTACACCCATAACAGATAAGGAGGAGCCTCTATGAAATTACGCTTGGACATTTCGTATCCGTATGCTCTGGCGCTCGAAGGCGGCGGAGCGAAAGGTGCCTACCAGATCGGCGCATGGCGTGCGCTCCGCGAGGCGGGTGTGCAGATCTCCGCCATCGCCGGCACATCCGTCGGCGCGCTCAACGGCGCGCTCATCGTGATGAACGATCTCGACAAAGCGGAGGACGTCTGGAAAAACATCCGTTTTTCGCAAGTCATGGATGTGGACGATGAGACGATGGGACGCCTCCTCCGCGGTGATATCCGCCCGGATGACATCGATGATGTGGCAAAGCAGCTTCTTGCGGTCATAAAGAACCGCGGCTTTGATGTGACGCCGCTGCGCGAGTGGATCGCCGAGTGCATCGATGAGAAGACCGTGCGCGAGTCGCCCGTTGAGCTTTTCATCGACACCTATTCTCTCTCTGACCAGAAGCTTCTGGAGCTTCGCGCGAAGGAGCTCCCGGAGGGGACGCTCTGCGACATGCTCCTCGCGAGCGCCTACCTGCCGGTATTCCGCAACGAAAAGCTCGGCGGCAAGCGCTACGCCGACGGCGGTCTGCGTGATGTGCTGCCGCTGCATGTTCTGCTGGAGCACGGTTATAAAGACATCATCGCCCTGCGCCTCTTCGGCATTGGGGTGGAGCGGCCGGTGCGCATCCCGGAGAATGTGAACCTGTGCACCGTAGAACCGACGGCCGAACTCGGCAGCACGCTCGAGTTCACGCCGGAGCAGAGCTGCGAAAATCTCCGCACCGGATATTTCGACACGATGCGTCTTCTGTACGGCCTGCGCGGTGATAAATATTATATCGACTGCGATTGGGACGAGCAGCAAGCTCTCTCGGTACTGGCCGAGGCAGCCAAAACCGAGAGCCTCCGCGACCTGTGCGAAAAACGGCTCCCCACGCTCGAAAAACGCCTCGGCGTCGAGGGCGGCGACTACGTCGACCTTGTGTGCGCTCTGCTGGAGGCTGCGGCCTCGCGGGCGGAGATCGACCCGTGGCAGATCCTTTCGGCAGACGCCCTCCTCGAGACGGTCGGCGGGAGCGACACGCTCACGGCCGTGTGCATAGAGCTCGGCACGACCGGACGGAAGCTCAACCGTCAGGGCGGCACGGCGCGTCCCGCGCCGACGCTCCTCGGCCGCAAGCGCACGTCGCAGGCGCGCCGCCGCACGGAGGAGCACGACGGGCTCAACGTCTGCCTCATGAACGACTCTTTCCCGCCGGTCGTGGACGGCGTGGCAAACGCTGTGGTGAACTATGCGAAGATCCTCACCGAGACCGAGGGACTGTGCGTCGTAGCGACGCCGGGGTACCCGAACGTGAAGGACAACTACCCCTTCCCGGTCGTGCGCTACCCAAGCATCGACACCACGAAAATGACCGGCTACCGCGCCGGCAATCCGTTCGCCCCTGCCACGGTGGCTGCCCTTGCCGCGATGAACTTCGATATCATCCACACGCACTGCCCGGTCGCGTCCACGATCCTGGCGCGAAGCCTGCGCGAGGCGACGGACAAGCCCGTGGTATTCACGTATCATACGAAGTTCGACATCGACATCGCCCGCGCCGTGCGCGGTGCGCTGCTGCAGGACGCGGCGGTGCGCATGCTCGTGAGCAACGTGTCTGCCTGCGATGAGGTATGGGTCGTGAGCCGCGGCGCGGGGGAGAACCTCCGCTCGCTCGGCTACGAGGGCGATTATGTCGTCATGCCGAACGGCGTCGATCTGCCGCGCGGCAAGGCCAAGTCCGAGGCAGCCGATGCCCTCAGCAAAAAATGGTCGCTCCCCTCCGATGCGCCGGTATATCTCTTCATCGGACGCATCATGTGGTATAAGGGCCTTCGCATCATCCTTGACGGGCTTAAAAAAGTCCGCGAGGCGGGGAAAGACTTCTGCATGGTGTTTGTCGGCGACGGACAGGACCGCGCCGAGGTGGAACAGTACGCCGCCAAGCTCGGCCTGACCGACAAATGCCGCTTCACCGGCACGGAGCGCGACCGCGAAACGATCACCGCCTGGTACACCCGTGCCGACCTTCTGCTCTTCCCCTCAACATTCGATACGAACGGCCTTGTCGTGCGCGAAGCGGCAGCGTGCTCGCTCGGCAGCATGCTCATTGAAGGCAGCTGTGCCGCCGAGGGCATCACGGACGGCGATACCGGCATCCTCATTCCGGAAAACGGCGACGGTCTGGCCGCCGCGCTCCTCCGCGAGGACGCCACGCACGAGCATTTCGCGCAGATCGGCGAGAACGCCTCGGAGAAGATCTACATCTCTTGGGAGGACAGCGTGAAAAATGCCCGCGCGCAGTACCGCAGCGTCATCGAGCGCTGGAACAGCGGCGCCCTGCCGCATCACCGCGTCCTGCCCGGTGTTCCCGAGCTCACCGGCGAACTCGGCGACTTCCTCGAACGCTCCCGCAGCGCCATGGACCGCGCCAGGGAAGTCCTGGATCGATACCTCTAATTAAGGCAACACCGCACAATATCGTCTGCGCGCTTTGCGGATCTTTTTCGCCGACTCCGCGTCATCAAGCTTTGCCATACACAAAGTATGTCTGCGGCTCTCTTCCTCGATTCGGCAAAAAATCTCTCGCAAATCATCCTTGCCGAATTATGCGGCGCTGCCCTAATGAAAAAGCTCCTCGCAAGGTTTTTCACCTTGCGGGGAGCTTGCCGTTTATTGCTTTTTGTTAGAAGGGAAGAGGCTCGGAGCCGTCATCGTCGTCAAACGAGACTTCTTCGACTTCGGCTTTGCTGAAGTCAATGACTTCACCGCATTCGGGGCATTCAAAATCGCCCTCGTTGAGGGTGTCCTCGTCTACGGTCAGCTTGTAGCCGCAGCCCGGGCACTCGACGGAGTAGAACACGGTGTCATCTTCGTCGTCCTCGTCGTCGTCCTCGTCGTCGTCCTCGTCGTCTTCGTCGCAGCAGGAGAAGGGACTCTTATAAAACTCATTCTCCAGCTCGGTGAGATCTTCGTTGATCTCATCCACGCCGTCGGACAGTTCGACCAACGCGTCCTTCGTGTCTGCGAGGTCGAGAGAAAGATCTTCCAGAATATCAATGATAACGTGGAACAGCTTGCCCTGACCGCCGTCCTCCTGAATGCCCATGCCTTCCGCTAAGCCCTTCAGATAGGCAACTTTTTCGGATGTCGTCATAAGAAACCCTCCTCGATCGATATCGATTATGCTGTAATTAGCCCTTCGCGCGCTCGAGATACTCGCCGGTGCGGGTGTCGATCTTGATGCGGTCGCCGGGGTTGATGAACAGAGGAACCTTGATCTCGGTGCCGGTCTCCAGCGTGGCGGGCTTCGTCACGTTGGTGGCGGTGTTTCCGGCAAAGCCCGGATCGGTCTCGGTCACTTCGAGCTCGACAAACGTCGGGGGCTCGACGGCAAACACCTTGCCCTTGTAGGAGCTGACGGTGCAGACCATGTTTTCCTTCACGAAGCGGAAACTGTCGGAGAGGTTGCTCTCGTCGATGGGCTCGAGCTCGTAGGTGTTCGGATCCATGAAGTAGTAGAGGTTGCCGTCGTTGTAGCTGTACTCCATGCTGCGGCGCTCGACAAACGCCTCTTCAAACTTCGCAGTGGGGTTGAAGCTCGTCTCGACGACGGCACCGGTGATGACGTTCTTCATCTTGGTGCGCACGAACGCGGCGCCCTTGCCAGGCTTCACGTGCTGGAATTCGACGACCTGCATGACCTGGCCGTCCATTTCAAAGGTTACTCCGTTGCGAAAATCGCCTGCGGAAATCATGGTAATCTCCTCCTTGTATGTGAATATGTTTTTTGAATACGATTCCGTGAAAATGATATTGCTGAAATATTCTATACTAAAAGCGCCCATATTGCAAGAGTTTTTTCACGGTTGCAATTTGGAAAAGGTTCAGGTATAATTATACTGTTATGCCATACACTAACGGGAGCTTATTCGAAATGAAGAAAATACGCTTTATCATATGTGTTCTGATCATTGCGCTGACGGTGGGAATGACGGCACCGGGGGTGCTCGCCGTGGACGATCCGCAGATCGACACGACCTACGCCGCCGTGCTGCTCGGCGTGGATGACAACGGGAACCGGACGGTGCTCTACATGAAAAACGAGAACGAGCGCGTCTACCCCGCATCGCTCACGAAGATCATGACCGTGCTCCTCGCCGTGGAGGACATCGAAGCGGGTAAGATCTCGCTCACCGATCAGATCACATCGCAGAGCGGCTACGACTACGACCTCGTATCCGGCGGCAGCAGCGCCTACATCATGCTGCATGAAACGATGACGCTCGAGAGCCTCCTCTACTGCGCCATGGTCGCCTCGGCGAACGACGCGTGCAACGTGATCGCACAGTATGTCGGTGGCACGATCCCCGACTTCATCGATCGCATGAACACGCGCGCGCAGGAGCTCGGCTGCACGAACACGCACTTTGCGAACACCCACGGCCTGACGGACGAAAACCACTACACAACGCCCCGGGACTTCTCGCGGATCGTGTGTGAAGCGGCATCCCATGAGCTTTTCATGACCATCGCGAACACCGTCAACTACACCGTGCCGGATACGAATGTTTCCGTCGCACGTGAGCTGGAGAGCACGAACTCGCTCATCAACCCCACGAACACGCTCTACCCGGGCGACTGGGGCTATGAATATGCCAAGGGCATCAAGACCGGCCACACCGAATCCGCCGGCTACTGCCTCGCCTCGAGCGCAGAAAAGGACGGCGTGAGACTCGTCTCGGTCGTATTCAACTGCGACTCCTATGAGCAGGAAGACGGCACGATCTACTACGGCAACTTTGCCGACACGCGCACGCTCTTCGAGTGGGGCTTTACGAACTTCGGCTATCAGGACATCGTGAAGTCCACCGAGATCGTCGCCGAGGTGCCCGTGGAGATGGGCGCGAACGCCGAGACCGTAACGGCGCGCCCGAGCGCGGCCATTTCGGCACTGCTCCCGAACGATGCGGATGTGTCGACCTATGAGCGCACCGTGACGCTCACGCTGGGACTTACCGAGACCGGACTCACCGCGCCGGTGAGCGCGGGACAGGTCGTCGGCGAGATCACCGTATCGAAGGACGGCGTCACCTACGGCAGCGCGACGCTCGTCACCACGACATCCGTAGACCTCTCGCGCACGCAGTACATGAAAGAGGAGCTTCTCGAAACGCTCCGCTCCCCGGGCTTCCTGCTCGGCTTCTTCGTGCTCGTTGCGCTCTTCGCACTCTATCTGGTCATCGTGGTGCGCTACCGCGCAAAGCGCCGCGCCTACCAAAAACGTCTGGCCATGGCGCGTACCATCCGTATCGACATGGAGGACGATGAGGAAGAGCTCCGACAGGAGCGCCGCGAGCGCGCGGCGAAGCGCCGTCGGAACGATGTGATGCTCACGCCGGATACCGTACAGGAGCCGGAGGAGCCGACCCGCGTGAGCGGTGAGATTCCGGCTGCGGAGCCATCGGAGACGGAGGAAGAAGACCCCACCCGCGTCGCCGAACCCATCGGAGACGAGGAAGAGAAACCCAAACGCGCCTACATCGACGAATTCTTCGATAAGAAATAAAAATAAAGAAGCGCTCCCTTTCCGACCGGCCGAAGGTACGGAGAGGGAGCGTTTCCCGCTGTGAAGAGGAGAAAAGAAAATATGGATCACGAATTCGGCAATGTGCCGGACTCGGTGCCCGCGTTATTTTTTCGCGTCGGCGCATTCTGCGCAGTGACCGGAGCACTTCCACAGTTCGTCTGCGACCGGCGCCCATGCGGCGGCTTTGTCCACGCACTTGTCGCAGTATTCCTTTGCGGATTACTGCGCCTGATAATCGGTGCTCTCTTCGCGCCGCTTTCCTCTACGAGGCGGGTCAGCGCACCGGGGTTGTCCAGCACCGGGCAGGGACGGAGCAGGTTGTCGTTGAACGGCTGATTGCGACGGTAGGCCATAAAGAGCGGCGAGCAGAGAGCCTCGAGAAGCGTCTTTTCGCGGATATTGGAATCCGAGTAGTGGATGAACGCGCACGGCTCAATGTTGCCGCCGGCGTTGATGTGGAGGTACCGCCGTCCGCCGGCAATGCAGCCGCCCGATGCGCGAGCCCTCCGGGATGAACTTGTCCATGTATTCACCCGGCTTCGGCAGATTGTTTACAGGATCCTTGTCCAGAAAATCGTATGCACCGCGAATGGCGGAAGCGTATATATCGGTTTTGATGCTCATGTGTTTTCCACTCCTTTTTGCCGTATCCGGCATATTCATATACTTACCTTATATATGGAAAAAATAAGAAAAGAATAAGAAGCTGCGCACAGAACCGACCGAAGTGTCATCGAATGCCGCTTGATTCTGACAAAAAAGAAAAAGTGTAACCCTCTTACTTCAGACCCTTGGTAAGGGGAATGAGCATGAGAAGAACAACGATGCCGATGAGACCGACGACAATGCCGAGCACGAGCTTGCCGAACACCATCACAAGGCTCATGCCGACGCCGAGCAGCAGCGCTCCGATCACGCCGAGAAGGACGGATGCTACGGTCTTGCCGCTTACATGAATGGGGGCTTTGCCTTCCATGCGGCGCCAGAGGGTCCAGGTGATAACGCCGAGCGCGATGCCGACGGAGCCGCACACGACGCCCTGTGTGCGCATGCCCCACTCGGGCAGCAGTGTCATGCACATACCCAGCGCGAAGAACACGCCGGAAATCGTTCCGAGAACCAATGCGATAAAATTGCTCTTTTTCATAATAGTAACCTCCGATTTTATTTTTGTTTACTTCTTGCCTCTCAGGCGCTCTTTGGCCTCGGCAACGCTCTCGCCCTCGTGTGTGAGGTAGCGGTCAACGAAGCCGTCCTCGATTTTCGTGTAGCCGCCAACCACGGCGCTCTCAATGCTCTTGTACCCGCCGCCGACGGCGTCTTCGATTTTCTTGTGTGTGCCGACGACCTTCTCGGCGATTTTTGCATTGGCCTGAACGAGTTTGGAT
>CAVGGQ010000050.1:15323-15502 GCA_963628785.1 Oscillospiraceae bacterium
GATCAGAAGGCCGAGAGCCGCAATGGCACTGTACATGTCGCAGCCGGACTGTTCGGCGAGCCGGAGAAGAGTTTCATTTGTCATTTTCATTTTTTACATCCTTTCGTTTTCTTCATCGTTTGTGATGCTATCATAGCGTTCGTTCATTTACGGAATGCTTGATTTTTGTTTTCGAAATA
>CAVGGQ010000051.1:0-14265 GCA_963628785.1 Oscillospiraceae bacterium
GCCTAGGCCAGTATCATGGCCTTATAGGCCTAGAGCAAACCACGGGCTTTGCCCGTGGTTATGATTTCGGTGATTTTCTCTTTTGGGGTCGTGTCAGTGGCAGCTGTGGCCGCCGCAGCCGTGGGAGCCGCAGGAGTGGGACTCGTCGTGGTCGTGGTGATCACAATGAACATTGGGGTCGTAGCCGAGGTTGCCGGCGAGGAGGGCGTTGACTGCCGTGTCCGCGTCGCCGCTCACGCCGCCGAAGAGACGGATGCCCGCCTCGGCGAGTGCCATCTGCGCACCGCCGCCGATGCCGCCGCAGATGAGGGCGTCCACGCCTTGCCGCTCCAGAAGTCCGGCGAGGGCACCGTGGCCGGCGCCGTTCGTGTCCATGACTTCTGTGGCGATGACCTTGCCGTCCGCGATCTCGTAGAGCTTGAACTGCTCGGTGTGGCCGAAGTGCTGGAAGATCTGTCCGTTTTCATAAGTGACTGCGATAACCATGGTGTCGTTCTCCTTTTTCTCTCTTTTAAAAAATTATAAACGGTCAATCGAATGGATCCGTATCCTCGTATTTGCTGCGCTCGCCGGTGTAGGGGTTATATAGCACCTTACTCCCGGTGCCGTCCATGTAGTACATGTGCATGGCATCGCGCATATCAAAGTAGCTCTTCATCTCGCGCCAGCCGAACTCGCCCGTTTCCGGGCCGTTGTTGATGACGATCTCCGTATTCGGCAGGGAGTCGCGCAGGAACTGCACCTGCTCGTCGGAATACATGTTGCCGCCGATGTAAAGGTGCTCGAGCTGCGTCATCTGCGAGAGGACTTCCATATCGCTCGCCGCTACGTCATCACCGTGCACGCGCTTATAGACGATATTCAGATCCTTGATGTTCGGGCAGCCGAGCAGCGGTGTAAGGTCGGTCATGGAGCATTTTGCCGCCTCCAGATACACCAGT
Organism: Oscillospiraceae bacterium; assembly: GCA_963628785.1. Lineage (GTDB taxonomy): Bacteria > Bacillota > Clostridia > Oscillospirales > Oscillospiraceae > Apopatocola. The sequence goes on from CAVGGQ010000051.1 coordinate 942, forward strand.
CCCTTACAGTCAGCCAATTCGGGGATGGAGCTGTGCGCCGTCTGGCTGATGACGAGATACTTCAGGTGCGGCATCTGTGAGAAAAAGTACGTGTCACCGTAGGTGTGCATATGGCCGAGGTCGATGGCCTCCATAGCATGGCAGTAGCGGAGATTTTCGGCCAGGCAGTCGTAGTTGTAGTAGTTATATTCGCAGTTATAAATAGTGAAGTATGTCTGATCCGTGCGCACACCGTACGTATACACCTGCACCATCCAGACGAACCACACATCATCGTGGCGGTTGTAGAGTTCCTCCATGTCCTCGTTCGATATACCGCAGCGGCACATGATGACCTTCTGCAGATTCGGCATGTAGGGGAGCATCGCTTCGATGTCGGCGGCGTCCTCGATGGTGAGCGGAATGTCCGTGAAGTCGATCTCTTCCGCCGATGTGGAGAATGTCACGCCGAAAAGGTCCGTCTCCCACACGACCGTGATACCGTCGTGCCGGTCGGCAAAGGCTTTCAGGGCATCGTCCGAAAGGCCGCAGCCGGTGAAGTTGATGGTCTCAACGGCCGGCAGCAGCGGAAGGTACTGCTCGATTTCCGCAAGAGTGCTTTCATCGAGCGCAGTGCCTGAATAGTCGAGGCTCGTTTCTTCACAGGTAAATGTTTTTCCCGCAAGCGTGACATTCCAGCAGAATGTGATGTCCGGATAATCTTCCGTCAGAGCGAGCTGATCTGCGCTCGTGAGTGTGCTGCTTGTAAGAGTGAGCGTTTTCATTTCCGGCAGAAAGGCCAGTGCCGCACGGATCTCATCGGCCGATGCGTCCGGGATTGCCGCGCTCTCACTGCCGCTCTTTATGCTCTCGCCGCCGAGCACCGTATTCCAGAAAACGTCGGCTTCCGGAAGAGCCTCCCGCAGAGCGATCGCCGCCGATGCGCTTGTGCATGCGCTCGCGTCGACGCTTTGCAGTGCCGTAAGGCGCAGGAACGAGGAAATGTCATCTTCCGTAAAGTCGGCGGTCACGATCTCCGTGCTGTCGCCGTCAAACATTTTGCCGCCGATGGTGACGTCCCAGTAAATGTGCGCATTCGGCAGCTTCTCATGCAATGCTTCCAGGTCCTCTGCGCTGATCTCGGTTCCGCGCATATCCACGCTTTCCGCATCGCGGAGACGAAACTCTCCGGCCGCATATATGTATCGGCTGAAAAAAACCGCCGCAGCTGCCGCCAGCAGTACAATCACCGCCGCGGCGATCCAAAGGACTTTTTTGCTTTTTTTCTTTTCCATAAGTATATCACCGCTTTCCGTGAACTTTGTGTCGGGTCTCCCCGATTTTCGTTCTTTCTCTGTTTTCAATTATATCGACCGCGCGCAAGAATGTCAACTTGTATGATAATTGACATTCCGACGGTTTTGGGCTACTATATAAAAATATAGTATGCCGTTTTGCGGCAATTCCCAACGGGAGGGTATGGCTTATGTCCAGACATTCGACAGTGCGCACCGAAAGGGGCGGGAACAGAAAGCTTCGGTTTCTGTTCCCGATCATTGTCCTGCTCGTGCTCGCTGCGGTCTTTTTCACGCTGCGGCATTTCTATGTTTTTGCCGACGGCCTTTACCGCCGCGACAGTGCATCGATCGATCTGCGCGGCAAAAGCATTTCGGAGAAAAAGTATGTGAGTCTCTGTGAGGAGCTTCCGGCGTGCGGCATCACCTGGAATGTACCGCTCTCCGGCGGGTCGTACGACTGCGAGAGCGAGAGCCTTACCCTCACGTCCTTCACCGATGAGGACGCATCGCTGCTTGCCTATTTTACCCGTCTCACATCTCTCGACCTCACGGGTGCGGATGTGACGGCGGCGCAGTTTGACGCCATTCATGCGGCGTACCCCGCCGTGGCCGTGCGCTGGAGCATTCCCATCGGTGCGGCGCGCTATGCTTCCGATGCCGAAAGCATCACGCTCGCCGATTTTGATGCTTCCGAGCTTTCGCTCTTTGATTACTTCACAGCACTCCGCTCGGCAGACGGCCATGCGTGCACATGCTACGATGCGCTTCTCGCGCTGCGCGAAACGTACCCTGAGCTCGAGCTCACCTGGCAGGTCCCGCTGCGCGGCACGGAGTATCTGCAGGATGCTACGGAAATAGCCGTGGACGATGCGTCCGTGACGGTCGAGGAACTTACCGAAACGCTGCGCTATCTGCCGAGCGTACAGAGCGTTTCCTCCCCCGCATGCACATGGACCGAGGAGCAGAAGGATGCCGTGTGTGCGGAGTTTCCGAATGTTGCGTTCGTGTGGCCGGTGGAGCTTTTCGGCACGACCTACGAGAGCAATATCACGGAGCTCGATCTCACCGGTCGCACGCTTACGGAGTCGGATCTTGCGGAACTTTCGGAAAAGCTCTCCTCGCTCGACTTTCTCGAGCGCGTCGATCTCACCGATACCGGCGTGACGCTCGACGGTATGCTGCCGCTTTGCAAGGCGTACCCCGCAGTGGATTTCGTATTTGCCTTTGATTTCATGGGCGTCACAGTGAGTACACAGGATACGCTTCTGGATCTCACGGGCATCGAGATGGAATCGACCGAGAGCGTGGAGGCGCTTTTGCCCGTCATGCATCATCTGGAAAAGGTCGATATGTCCGATTGCGGTTTTTCCGACGAGGAAATGGATGCGCTCAACAAGTGCTATGATAGCATCCGTTTTGTTTGGACGATGCACATTTCTTACTATGATGTCCGCACGGATGCCACCGGCTTCCGCGCAACGGAAAAACACTACGGATATCTGGACGAAGAGGGACTGGCGCGCTTCAAGTACTGTGAGGACATGGTCGCCATCGATATCGGTCACCGCCGGATCCCCACCGTGGAGTTCCTTTACGATATGCCGCAGGTGAAATACCTCGTTCTGCAGCGCGGCGAATGCTATGACATCACCCCGATCGGAAGTCTGGAGGATCTTGTCTATCTGGAGCTGCACCGCGCGTATGTCAATTCACTCTCGCCGCTGCTCAACTGCAAGAAGCTGCAGGATCTGAATCTGGTGAACCTGATGGGAAGCGTTACCAACGAGGAGCTGTTTGATTTTCTGATGGCTATGAACAGTCTCGAAATGGTGTGGCTCGATTCCACGCAGCTCACGGATGACCAGCTCGCACAGCTCCGGGAGGCGCACCCCGACTGCCTCTACCATGAGGTTCCGGACTGGGATCACTCGGTGGAGGATCCGTGGCGCTACAGTGAGAATTACTACGCCATGCGCGACGCTCTGGGTATGGCATACATGAACGGCGAAGGTTCGTGGGTAGACTACAAAGTGATCGACGGTGAAAAGGTCTATCTTGACCCCGAATTCGTTGCCTCGCAAAGTCACCTCATCACAGACACCACGCGCGGGTAAATACGTCGGGGCGGAAAATCTCTCCGAATGTATTGCGCTTCGCGTTTATATCTGATAAAATAATGCAGTTATTTTTGTGGATCATCCACGAACTCAGGAGCGATCAATGAAGAAAATCTCCCGCACGGGATATGCTTTTCTGTCGGTGCTGCTCAAAGCGGCGCTGGCGCTGATCCCGGCCTTTCTCTTCTACTACACCTATACGCATCATTACCCGCGCGCAACATTCTACATGAAGGGCAACATTCTCTTCTTCGTTGTGTATACGGCGATCCTGGTGCTCTTCATGGCCATCTACGGTAGCTTCAATGTGCGCAAGTACCGCACGCGCGAGCTCGCGTTTGCCTTCGGGCTCTCGTGCTTCTTCACGGACGTCATCGCGTATTTCATCATGTGCATGATCGCGATGCAGATCCTGCCGCCGAAGTACGCCATTCTCACCTTCCTCCTGCAGTGTCTTATCGAAGTCGGCATATTCATCGGCGTGCGCATCCTCTCCGAGAAGATTGAGCCGGTGTCGCCGGCGCTCCTCGTGTGCCCCGCCGGGACAGACGAGAAGGAGATCCACGGCAAGTTTGACCGCCGCCGCACACGCTACTACATCGACAAGGTGATGAGCGCAGATGCGCAGTGGGAAAAGCTTTCCGACACCATGCACCGCTATCACACCGTCGTGCTGCTCCCCGTCGATGAGACGCTCCGCCGCCGCATTTTGGACGACTGCTTCTGGCACGGCATCGAAGTGCTCTTAAAGCCCGACATGCAGGATGTCGTCGTGAACTGCGCGGACACGGTGATCATGCGCGATATGCTTCTCTTTGAGGCGCACACGGGCAGCCCGAACCGCGGGTATCTCGCCGCCAAGCGCGCGCTCGATGTTTTTGCTTCCGCCTGCGGACTCATTATCTGCAGTCCGCTCTTTCTCGGCGCCGCCATTGCCATCAAGGTGCAAGACGGCGGGCCGGTGTTCTACCGGCAGAAGCGTCTCACGCTCAACGGCAAGGAGTTTTACCTCACCAAGTTCCGCAGCATGATCGTGAACGCGGAGTTGGCCACCGGCGCAGTGCTGGCGGGCAAATCCGACTCGCGCATCACGAAAGTCGGCGCGTTTCTCCGCGCCTCGCGCCTTGACGAGCTTCCGCAGCTCTGGAACATTCTGCGCGGCGATATGACGCTCGTCGGTCCCCGCCCGGAGCGGCCGGAATTCTATGAGAAAATCTGTGCCGAGCATCCGGAGTTTGCCTACCGGCTTCGCGCGAAGGCCGGCCTCACCGGCTACGCGCAGCTCTACGGCAAATACAACACGACATTTGCCGATAAGGCGCTGCTCGACATGTACTACATCCAGAAGGCCTCGTTCCTCTGGGATCTGCAGCTCATCTTCTACACGCTCAAGATCCTCTTTGTAAAAGAGAGCACCGAAGGCGTGGAAACAAAGCCCGAGCTGAAAGCCGCTCCCGTATCCGAGGCGCCGGCAGAGCCGAGTGAAGAATCTCACGCAGAAACCGAATCTGCTCCCAAAGGGAGTACAGAAAGCTGAACATAAGACATCCGAGGTTAAGAGAAGCCTCGGATGCTTTATTTTCGGAGTAAGTATAATGACGTAAATTATGGATTGAATTCTTTGAGTGAGTGTGTTAATATAAATTGGTTATAAGTATAATCTGCGCACTATCGTTACAGAATCGAGGAAATACATATGGGTCTTAAAGAAAAGCTGCTCGCAAGAGAGGCCACTCTCGGCGTTATCGGTCTCGGCTATGTCGGTCTGCCGCTGGCGGTGGAGAAGGCGAAGGCGGGATTTCAGGTTTACGGCTTCGATGTCCAGAAGGAAAAAGTCGACATGGTCAACGCCGGCAAGAACTACATCGGCGATGTCGTGGACTCCGATCTGGAGTCGCTCGTAAAAGCCGGCCGGCTCGTGGCCACTTCCAACTTTGCGGGCGCCGCGAAGTGCGACTGTGTGTGCATCTGCGTACCGACGCCGCTTGACGCGCATCAGCAGCCGGACATCAGCTATGTCCGCGCGTCTACCGAGAGCATTATGCCCTATGTCCATAAGGACATGCTCGTAGTGCTCGAGTCCACCACCTACCCCGGCACAACCGAGGAGCTGTGCAAGCCGATCCTCGAGAAGTCCGGTCTCAAGTGCGGCAAGGACTTCTATCTTGCATTCTCGCCCGAGCGCGTGGATCCGGGCAACCTCATCTACAAAACGAAGAACACGCCCAAGGTCGTCGGCGGCTGCACGCCCGAGTGCACCGAAGTTGCCGCGGCCATGTACGAGACCGTGCTCGAAGCGCCGGTATACAAGGTCTCCTCTCCCGCGATCGCCGAGATGGAGAAGATCCTCGAGAACACCTACCGCAATGTGAACATCGGCCTTATCAACGAGCTCGCCATGCTCTGCGACCGCATGGGCATCGACATCTGGGAAGTCATCGACGCCGCGAAGAGCAAGCCCTACGGCTTCCAGGCGTTCTATCCCGGCCCGGGTCTCGGCGGCCACTGCATCCCGCTCGACCCCTACTACCTGAGCTGGAAAGCGCGCGAGTACGGCTTCCACACTTCGATGATCGAATCCTCCATGATGGTCAACGACCGCATGCCGGAGTACTGCGTCGATCGCGCCGCCCGCATTCTCAACGGCTTCAAGAAATCCCTCAACGGTGCGAAGGTGCTTGTGCTCGGCGTTTCCTACAAGCAGGACATTGCCGACTACCGCGAAAGCCCCGCCATCAATGTCATTAAGGATCTGCAGAAGCACGGCGCCGAGGTGACCTACTACGATCCGTGGGTGCCGTCCTTCCGCTGGAATGGCATGAGCATGACCGGCATTCCCACGCTCACCGAGGAGGCGCTGCAGGGCGCCGACCTCGTCATGGTCACGGCCGCGCACACCAATGTGGACTACGAGTTCGTGCAGAAGCACGCGCCGTTTGTGTTCGACACGAAGAACGCCATGAAGAATGTCGCCGAGCGCTGCAACATCGAAGTTCTCTGAGATAAAAGCCACACTGCCGCCCCGCTCCCCAAAGCAGGGGTGCGGGGCGGCAGCAATATTCCCGACAAAGAAGGAAATTACTATGCGATATGCTCTTATCGGATGCGGCATGATCTCCCCCAACCACATCCGCGCCGCCGTGGAAACGGGTTTGGAGATCGTCGCGCTCTGCGACCTGGTGGAGGAAAACCGCACCAAGGCGTTTGCCCTCATTCCGGAGGACCGGCGCGGCAGTGTAAAGCTCTATGCGGACCGGCGCGAAATGCTCGAGAAAGAACATCCCGATCTTACGGCCGTTGCTCTCGGCAGCGGCATAAAGCGGCAGATCGTCTGCGACTGCCTCGATGCCGGAAGCCATGTCATCGTGGAAAAGCCGATCGCACTCTCGCTGGAGGACGCGGACGCAATGACGGAAGCGGCCGAACGCAATCACCGGAAGCTGTGCGTGAACCATCAGCTCCGCTTCTGCCCGTCCGTCCGCGCGCTGCACGCGCTCTCGCAGGACGGCAGCTTCGGCAAGCTGCTGCATGGCGCGGCGCAGGTCCGCCGCAACCGCAACGAGGCGTATTTCGACGTCGGAAAATGGCGCGGCACATGGAAAAACGACGGCGGCACGCTGATGAATCAGTGCATCCATTATACGGATCTCCTGCAGTGGATCTTCGGCGATGCGGAAGAGGTTTTTGCCTACACCGACCGCCTGACACACCCCTACATCGAAGCCGAGGACATGGGGCTCGCGCTCGTAAAATTCCGGAGCGGCGCCTATGCGGTCATTGAGGGCACGGTGAATGTATACCCGAATAACCTCAGCGATTCGCTCGCCGTGTTCGGCTCGGAGGGGACAGTATCCGTGTCCGGCAAGTATCTCGACAACGCCGAGCGCTGGCAGTTTTCGGACGGCACGGTGTCCCTTGCGGACTCTCTCGCGAAGTACTCCGTGGAGGATATGGGCGCGGGACATATACCGCTCTACCGCGACATGATCGGAGCCATTGAGCAGGACCGCGAACCGGTCTGTTCCGCCCGCGAGGGGCGGCGCGCGCTCGAGCTCGTGCTCGGTATATACGAGTCCGCCGCAAGCGGCCGGCCGGTACGCTTCCCGCTGCAGCAGGGCGCGACCACGGACTATATCGGGAGGTTTGAGAAATGAGCGAATACTATGTGCATCCCTCCAGTGTCGTGGATGACGGCGTTTCCATCGGCGATGGCACGCGCATCTGGCATTTCTGCCATATTCAAAAAGGCGCGGTCATCGGTAAGCACTGCTCGCTCGGGCAGAACGTGAATGTCTCCAACAATGTCACCATCGGGAACGGCTGCAAGCTGCAGAACAATGTTTCCGTATACGAGGGCGTGGAGCTGGAGGACTATGTTTTCTGCGGACCGAGCTGTGTATTTACGAACGACCTGACGCCGCGCGCGAAGTACCCCAAAGGCGCGGCGGGCTACAAAAAGACGCTCATCCGCGAAGGCGCATCCATCGGTGCGAACGCCACGATCGTCTGCGGCCACACCGTCGGGCGCTGGGCGCTCATCGGCGCGGGTGCGGTCGTCACCGACAATGTACCCGACCATGCGCTTGTGCTCGGTGTGCCGGCGCGGCGCTGCGGCTGGGTGTGCGAGTGCGGTGAGCTTTTGAAAAAATCCCTGACTTGCCCGAAATGCGGCAGAACATACTGCGAGGGTGAAAACGGACTTACGGAGGAAAAAGAGTAATGCAGTTTCGTGATTTGCAAAAGCAGTATGAGGTTCTGAAGCCGCAGATGGACGCGGCGATGATGTCCGTTGCGGCGGGCGCGCACTTTATCGGCGGCGAGCAGGTAGCCGCGCTCGAGGAACGCCTCGCGGCTTATGCCGGCCGTCGGCACTGCATCACCTGTGCCAACGGTACCGACGCGCTGGAGCTGTGCCTGATGGCATGGGGCATCGGCCCGAGTGACGCCGTGTTTGTGCCCGATTTCACGTTCTTCTCCACCGGCGAGGTTGCGTCCTCCGTGGGTGCGACTCCGGTATTCTATGATGTCTGCGCCGACACGTTCAATGCGGACGCCGCAAGTCTGGAGGCGGCCATTCAGGCGGTGCTCGCCGAAGGCAAGCTCACGCCGAAGGTCGTGGCCGATGTCGATCTGTTCGGTCTGCCCGCCGACCATGAGGCTGTGGAGGCCGTGTGCAAAAAGTACGGTCTGATCTTCCTTGAGGATGCGGCGCAGGGCTTCGGCGGCATGCTGCACGGCAAACGCAACGGCGCTTTCGGCGACGCGGCGTGCACTTCCTTCTTCCCCGCAAAACCGCTCGGCTGCTACGGCGACGGCGGTGCGGTATTCACCGACTCCGACGAGACGGCGGCCATGGTGCGCTCACTCTGCGTCCACGGCAAGGGCGCGATGAAATACGACAACGTCCGCATCGGCATGAACTCGCGCCTCGACACCATACAGGCGGCGATCCTGCTTGTAAAGCTGGACGCTTTCGAAAAATACGAGCTTGCGGATGTGAATGCCGCCGCGAAAATGTACGACGAAGCGCTGGCCGATCTGCCCGTGATCCGTCCCACCGTTCCCGAGGGGTGGTACTCGAGCTGGGCGCAGTACACGCTCCGTCTCTCGAGCCGCACCGAGCGCGACCGCGTGCAGGCCGAACTCAAGGCAAAGGGCATCCCCACCATGGTCTACTACCCGAAGCCGATGCACACGCAGCAGGCCTTTGCGGGCAATACGAACTATGTCCCCTGCCCGGTCACCGAAGAGCTGAGTGCCACCGTTCTCAGTCTCCCGATGCACCCCTATCTCACCGAGGAGATCGCACACACTGTAGCCTCCGCTCTCCGCGAGGCGCTCGGAAAGTAAAAAATGCGGCAGCTCTGAAAGGGGTTGCCGAAGGAAAAGGAAAAAGCCGCGCCGAGATTTTCATTCCGGCGCGGCTTTTTATTAAGGGAGGGAGAGAAAAGGAGAAACAATCGGCTGCTGCTTTCCGTTTGCTTCCATACTTTGATTATATACGAGCGGAACGGTAAAAAGTGAACGATTCGTTAATAAATTCAGCGAAAAATGTAAACAAATCAGACGTTTTCGGCAGATTTCACAGAAAAAGCATATCCGGCAACCGCTCTTTTGCCGTTAAGGGCACATTCAGAGAATTTCGATCTGGCACATACGCATGGCGGCGATGGCGGCGGCGTGCGTTTCGGGGGTAACACCGGCGCAGCAGGTGCTGTCGACGGAGATCGGCATCTCGGGGTAAAATGCCTTGAGGAGCAGCGCATTGGAGATGACGCAGATGTCGGTGCAGAGGCCGATAAGCTCTGCGGAAACGTTCGTCTCACCGTATTCCGCCGTGTACTTCCCGATGAGTGCGGCGAGCTCCGTAGAGCCGAAGGTGGGCTTATCGATGATCGGCGCATCGTCCGGGAGTGCTTTTTGCACGGCCTCGCTGAGCTGCCAGCCGTCTGTGCCTTTCACGCAGTGGACGACCGGGAGGCGGCGTCCTTCCTGCGTTTCGAGATAGTTTTCGGGGTGCGTGTCGCGCGTGGCGACGATCACGCCGCCGTTTTTGCGCTGTTCTTCGATTTTCGCGACGACATTCGGCACAATGCCCTGCGCTTCCGCCGTGCCGAGTGCCCCGTCGACAAAGTCTTTCTGCATATCGATCACAAGAAGAATTTTCATATTCAGCCCTCCGAATCTTTTTTCCTATTTTAGCAGGAAAAGAGCTGCGGCGCAACGGAAAAACGCTCTCTCCGAACGGAACGGAGAGAGCTTTTGTTTTCGGAATTATTTTGCGTAGTCGACGGCTTTGGTCTCGCGGAGGACATGTACCTTGATCTGGCCGGGGTAGGTGAGTTCGGCTTCGATTTTCTTGGCAATGTTGCGGGCGAGGAGAACGATCTGATCCTCGCTGACTTCCTCGGGCTTGACCATTACGCGGATCTCGCGGCCGGCCTGAATGGCATAGCAGCTCGCGATGCCCGGGAACGAGCGCGTGACTTCCTCGAGCTTTTCGAGACGCTTGACATAGTTCTCGATATTCTCGCGGCGGGCGCCGGGACGGGCGGCGGAGATGGCATCGGCGGCCTGCACGATGCAGGCGATGACCGTGTGCGGCTCCACGTCGCCGTGGTGTGCCTCGATGGCGTGGACGACTTCTTCGGATTCCTTGTACTTGCGGGCAACCTCCACGCCGATGGTGACATGGCTGCCCTCAACCTCGTGGTCGATGGATTTGCCGAGGTCGTGCAGAAGGCCTGCGCGCTTGGCCGTGGCGACATCCACGCCGAGCTCGGCGGCGATGAGGCCGGAGATCTGTGCCACTTCGATGGAGTGGTTGAGCACGTTCTGACCGTAGCTCGTGCGGTAGCGCTGACGGCCGAGGAGCTTGACAATGTCGGGGTGCAGGCCATGGACATTCGTCTCGAACACGGCGCGCTCGCCGGCTTCCTTGATGTTCTGGTTGACCTCGCGCTGCGCCTTGGCAACCATTTCCTCGATGCGGGCGGGGTGGATACGGCCGTCCTGAATGAGCTTTTCAAGCGCGAGCCGCGCCACTTCGCGGCGGACGGGGTCGAAGCTTGAGACCGTGATGGTCTCCGGGGTATCGTCGATGATCAGGTCGCACCCGGTGAGCGTTTCGATGGAACGGATGTTGCGTCCCTCGCGGCCGATGATGCGGCCCTTCATTTCGTCGTTGGGGAGAGGAACGACGGAAACGGTGATCTCGCTCGCGTGGTCGGCGGCGCAGCGCTGAATGGCGGTGGCGATGATCTCACGCGCCTTCTGCTCTGCTTCGTCCTTGAACTGGGCTTCAACATCCTTGACCTTGGCCGCCATTTCGTGCGTGCACTCGGTCTCAATGCTCTTGATGAGATACTGCTTGGCTTCCTCTACGGAGAAACCGGAGATTTTTTCCAGCATGTCGAGCTGGCTTTTCTTGATCTGGCGGACCTCTTCCTGCTGAGCCTCCGCCTCCTGAATCTTGCGGTTGAGGGCATCGGTCTTCTTTTCGAGAGCCTCGGTCTTGCGGTCGATGTTCTCTTCTTTCTGCTGGAGACGACGCTCCTGCTTCTGCACTTCGTTGCGGCGTTCTTTCACTTCGCGATCGCACTCGGTACGGCTGCGGTGAATTTCTTCCTTCGCCTCGAGCAATGCTTCGCGTTTTTTGTTTTCTGCGGCTTTAATGCCGTCGTTGATGATGCGCTTTGCTTCGTCTTCCGCGCTGGAAATCTCACGCTCGGAAACCTTTTTCCGATACGCTACGCCGAGCACAAAGCCGAGAAGCAAAAACACAAGCACACCGACGATGGCACCGATGATGAGCCATACGTTTGGCATTTTGTTGGTCTACCTCCTTCTTGAAGTTTTTCCGCACCCGCCGGACGAAACCGACGGGCTTTATGAAAAAGGGCAATTTTGAAATTAAAGGAGTTCCCCAATCCTCCCATAATATCATCCCTCTTATTTTATAGATATTTTTGTGTTATGTCAAGCTATTTTCTCTTTATAAATGTATAATCGAAAAAAACGTCGATTGTATAATCAAGTTGAACATTTTGAAATAAAATAATCCATAGCGGAAATTTCCGAGTAGAATGTAAGTGACCAAACCAACATCCGAAAGGAGCACCCGCTATGGATCAAGAACATTATACCACAACTAAGCGCAAAAAGGGACAACATCTTTCGTTTGAGGAGCGAGTTTTGATTCAGACACGACTCAAAGATGGGTGGAAGCCTGCACGCATTGCTGCTGAGATTGGCTGTGCTCCAAATACAGTTCGTAACGAGATCAAGCGCGGAGACGTTGCCCTATACACCGGAAACGTCCACCGGTACAAGGCAAAGGCTGGACAGACAGCGTACGCGAAGAACCGGTTGAACTGTTGCCGTCACTATGACTATCTCTCAAAAGCTGAGTTCCTTGCCTATGTCATCAAGCATTTCACTGAAGACAACTGGTCTCTGGATGTCTGTGTAGGCCGCGCACTGCTGGATGGCGGCTTCACTAGAAGCCAGATCGTCTGTACCAAGACGCTGTACAACTACATCGACCTGGGACTCCTCGACATCAAGAACATCGACCTGCCGGAGAAACTTCGAAGAAGCCGTAGAAAGCCTGTAATTCGTAAAAACAAGCGCATTCTCGGACGAAGCATTGAGGAACGGCCGACTGAAGTTCTGGACCGTAAGGAATTCGGCCACTGGGAATGTGACCTCGTCATTGGATCGAAGTCAGGCGGTGATGATGCTGTCCTAACGATGATTGAACGAATGACCCGAGAGTTCTGGATGATACGCATTCCGGGCAAGGATCCCGGCAGTGTGATGAACGCCTTCGCGGAGCTTCGGTCAAGCTTCAGCGAGCATTGGAACGATGTTTTCAAGACGATAACCACTGACAACGGTTCTGAGTTTAGCAGTCTATCCAGTTTGGAGGAAATCAGTAAAACGCTTGTGTATTTTGCCCATCCATACACATCATGCGAAAAGGGCTCGGTAGAACGACACAACGGCCTCATACGCAGGTTCATACCAAAGGGTAGGCGAATTGACAGCTTTACCAATGAACAGATTAGCCGTGTAGAACTATGGTGTAACAGTCTCCCGCGGAAGATCTTGGGCTACCAGACTCCGGATGAACTCTTTGAAGCAGAGCTGGACAAAATCTATACCGTCGTGGCATAAGCAACGTCTAGGACTCCTAGCACAGGCACGCAACCCGTCAAGGCAACCTCTTACGAGGCGCTTTCAGCGGCCTTGACCGCTTGCTCGCTCTGTGCTGATAGGTAATCAAGAGGATGCATGGGCATCCTCCCGATGGCCACTTTTATGCTCTATGGAGTATTTCAGTTACCAATGTGCAACTTGTTATTGCAATTTACGAACAGAAAATGAAGAAAACAATTTTTGAAGAAATGGGCGGCACTTATGTAAGAT
>CAVGGQ010000052.1:0-14180 GCA_963628785.1 Oscillospiraceae bacterium
CTAAGAAGCCGAACTCCGCTCTGCGTAAGATCGCCCGTGTCCGTCTCACCAACGGTTACGAGGTAACGGCCTACATCCCCGGTGTCGGTCACAACCTGCAGGAGCACTCCGTCGTCATGATTCGCGGCGGCCGTGTCAAGGACCTCCCCGGTGTTCGTTACCACATCATCCGCGGCACTCTCGACTCTCAGGGCGTGGACGGCCGTCGCCAGTCCCGTTCCAAGTACGGCGCGAAGAGACCCAAGGCGGGTAAGAAGAAGTAACAGCACCTACCCAACAGTGTCCTGTTGGTTATTATATATAATGATAACCTTTCGGACACAGCGGCGGCAGAGCGCTGCCGTCGAGTACCTATGAGATCATTTCATAATGAAGGAGGGAAGCAAAGTGCCCAGAAGAGGTAACGTTCCCAAAAGAGAGATCTTGCCGGATCCCGTATACAACAGCGTGCTGGTGACCAAGCTCATCAACGGCGTTATGCTGGACGGCAAGAAAGGCGTCTCCCAGAAAGTGGTTTATGACGCCTTCGAGCTGATCGAAAAGAAGCTCAACCGAAATCCGCTTGAGGTCTTCACCGAAGCTCTCAACAATGTTATGCCGGCTTTGGAAGTCAAGGCCCGTCGTGTCGGCGGCGCCACCTACCAGGTGCCTATCGAGGTTCGCCCCGAGCGTCGTCAGACCCTCGGACTCCGCTGGCTCGTCGGTTACTCCCGCAAGCGCAGCGAAAAGACCATGAAAGAGCGTCTCGCCAACGAGATCATGGACGCCGTCAACAACACCGGCGCCTCCGTGAAGAAGCGCGAAGACATGCACAAGATGGCCGAGTCCAACAAGGCGTTCGCCCATTATCGTTGGTAATCCAAACAAAGGTAGACAGTTATGCCCAGAATCTATTCACTTGAAAATACCAGAAACATCGGTATCATGGCTCATATCGACGCAGGGAAGACGACGACTACCGAGCGTATTCTCTTCTACACCGGCGTCAACTATAAGATCGGCGAGACCCACGAGGGCAGCGCCACCATGGACTGGATGGAACAGGAAAAGGAGCGTGGCATCACCATTACCAGTGCCGCTACCACCTGCTTCTGGAAAGACACCCGCATCAATATTATTGACACCCCGGGTCACGTGGACTTTACGGCCGAGGTGGAGCGCTCCCTGCGCGTGCTGGACGGTTGCGTGACCGTTCTCTGCGCCAAGGGCGGCGTTGAGCCCCAGACGGAGACCGTCTGGCGTCAGGCAGACCATTACAATGTTCCGCGTATGATCTACGTGAACAAAATGGATATCACCGGCGCCGACTTCTACAACGTCATGGACATGATCTACGACCGGCTGAAAGCTAATGCCGTTCCCATCCAGCTTCCTATCGGAAAGGAATCGGACTTCCGCGGAATTATCGATCTTGTGGATATGGATTCCGTCGTCTATTATGATGACCTGGGTAAGGATATGCGCGTGGAGCGCATTCCCGAAGACATGGTCGATCTGGCCAATGAATACCGGGAAAAGCTCATCGACGCCGTATCCCTCTTTGACGATGAACTGATGGAGATGGCTCTGGAAGGTCAGGACATCCCGGCCGACCGCATCCGCTCCGTCATCCGCAAAGCTACCGTAGCTGGTGAGATGGTTCCGGTGCTGTGCGGCACATCGTACAAGAACAAGGGCGTGCAGAAGCTCCTCGACGCCGTGGTGAACTTCATGCCTTCGCCGCTGGACATTCCTCCGGTCGTCGGCATCAATCCCAAAACGGACGAGGAAGTCAGCCTTCCCGCAGATGTGAACGGGCCCTTCGCCGGACTCGTCTTCAAGATCATGACCGACCCGTTCGTCGGCCGTCTGGCATTCATGCGCGTGTATTCCGGCTCCATTAAGGCCGGTGAGACCGCCATCAACTCCGTACGCAGCCAGCGCGAGCGTCTCGGACGTCTGCTCCACATGCACGCCAACCACCGCGAGGACATTGATGCCGTCTACGCCGGCGAAATCTGCGCCGTTGTGGGTCTAAAAAACACCCGCACGGGCGATACGCTCTGCGATGACAAGCATCCCATCGTTCTCGAATCGATGGAATTCCCCGAGCCTGTTATTCGCGTCGCCATCGAGCCAAAGACCAAAGCCGGTCAGGAAAAGATGGCCATCGCGCTTGCCAAGCTGAGCGAGGAAGACCCCACGTTCAAGACCTACACGGATCAGGAAACGGGTCAGACCATCATCGCCGGCATGGGCGAGCTCCATCTCGAGATCATTGTCGACCGTCTGCTCCGCGAGTTCAAGGTCGAAGCCAATGTCGGCAAGCCGCAGGTCTCCTATAAGGAAACCATCCGCGGCTCCGCTACCATCGATATGCGGTATGCGCGTCAGTCCGGCGGCAAGGGCCAGTTCGCACAGGCGAAGATCATGATAGAGCCGAACCCGGGCAAGGGTTACGAGTTCATCAATGCCGTCACCGGCGGCGCCATCCCCAAGGAGTACATCCCGAGCGTAGACGCAGGCATTCAGGGCGCTATGGCGTCCGGTGTTCTCGCCGGCTACCCGGTCGTCGATGTGAAGGTCACCCTTCTCGACGGTGCTTACCACGAGGTCGACTCCAGCGAAATGGCATTTAAGATCTGCGGCAGCATGGCCTTTAAGGAAGCTGCACAGAAAGCCGGCGCGACACTGCTTGAGCCCATTATGAAGGTCGTTGTCACCACGCCTGATCAGTACATGGGCGATGTGATCGGCGATCTCAACGCACGCCGCGGTCAGGTAGCCGGAACGGATATCCGCAACGGTGCTGCCCAGGTCACGGCTGAGGTTCCTCTCGCTTCGATGTTCGGTTATTCCACCGACCTGCGTTCCAAGACGCAGGGCCGTGCGAACTACAGCATGGAGCCTCACACTTATGTTGAGCTGCCGAAGAGCCTCCAGGAGGCCATTATCGGCAAGCATGCGCACAACTGAAATAGTTGTTGCAAATTCCGTTTATTTCCTGTAGAATAAGACAAAACCAAAAATTTATAAAAAAACGATCTAGGAGGATGTTTCCATGGCTAAGCAAATGTTCAACCGCACCAAGCCCCATGTGAATATCGGTACCATCGGCCACATCGACCATGGTAAGACCACCCTGACTGCCGCCATCACCAAGGTTCTGGCAATGGCAGACCCCAACGCCGCTGACTTCGTCGACTACGCCTCCATCGATAAGGCCCCCGAAGAGCGCGAGCGCGGCATTACCATCAACACCGCACACGTCGAGTACCAGACGTTTGACCGCGTCGGTTCTCACGGCGACACCGCCGGCGTCCAGATCCAGGGTCGTCACTACGCCCATGTCGACTGCCCGGGCCACGCCGACTACATCAAGAACATGATCACCGGCGCTGCCCAGATGGACGGCGGCATCCTGGTCATCGCTGCTTCCGACGGCCCCATGGCCCAGACTCGTGAGCACCTGCTGCTCGCTCGTCAGGTCAACGTGCCTTACATTCTTGTCTTCCTGAACAAGTGCGACCAGGTTGACGACCCCGAGCTCCTCGAGCTCGTCGAAATGGAAGTTCGCGAGCTGCTCGACAAGTACGAGTTCCCCGGCGACGACACCCCGATCATCAAGGGCTCTGCCCTGAACGCCCTTGCTTCCGAGTCCACCGATCCCAACGCCCCCGAGTATGCCTGCATCTGGGAACTCATGGAAGCCGTTGACACTTGGATCAAGACCCCCGACCGCAAGGCCGATATGCCCTTCCTGATGCCCATCGAAGATGTGTTCACTATCACCGGCCGCGGCACCGTCGTTACGGGCCGTGTTGAGCGTGGCACCGTCAAGGTCGGCGACAAGGTCGAGATCGTTGGACTCGAAGACGAGACCAAGGATTCCGTCGTTACCGGCACCGAAATGTTCCACAAGACCCTCGAGTATGCCGAGGCCGGCGACAACGTTGGCTGCCTGCTCCGCGGCATCACCAAGAAGGAAGTCGAGCGCGGCCAGGTTCTCGCTGCCCCGAAGTCCATTAAGCCCCTCCGCAAGTTCAAGGGCCAGGTTTACGTCCTGTCCAAGGACGAAGGCGGTCGTCACACCCCGTTCTTCAACAACTATCGTCCTCAGTTCTACTTCCGTACCACCGACGTTACCGGCGTCATCAGCCTTCCCGAAGGTGTTGAGATGTGCATGCCCGGCGATAACGTTGACATGGATGTTGAGCTGATCACCCCGATCGCCATCGAGAACGGCCTTCGCTTCGCTATCCGCGAGGGCGGCCGTACCGTCGGCTCCGGTGTTGTTATCGGCATCAACGAGTAATTTCTTACTCGCACGATTTACACCCGAATTTTAAAAATGGCCGGCAGCTCTGCTGCCGGTCATTTTGTGTAACCGGATATTTCAAAATCTGCGGTGCCTCGCATCCTTTACAGTGCACCGCACACCGAGAAAGGAAACAGCTATGTCTCTTGTTCGTTTTGATAAGATGCTCACCGATACGGGACTGTGCTCACGCTCCCAGGCAAGGGAGATCATTCGCCGCGGCCGCGCTGCGGTAAACGGCGTGCCCTGCTCCGACCCCGCCGAAAAATTCGATCACGAAACGGCGGTGCTCACGGTAGACGGTGAGCCGCTCGATGAACCGGGACATATTTATATAATGCTCCATAAACCCTCCGGGGTCCTCACCGCCACGCGCGACCCGCGCAAGCCCACGGTCGTGGATGGCATGCCCGAAGACTGGAAACGGCGCGGCCTTTTCCCCGTCGGCCGTCTTGACAAGGATACCACCGGTCTTCTTCTCCTCACGGACGACGGTACCTTCGCCCACAAGCTCATTTCCCCGAAAAGCCATGTGAGCAAGCTCTACGAAGCCGTTGTCGACGGAACTCCGACGCCGGAGGACATCACTGCTTTCCGCGAGGGCATTGTCCTTAAGGACGGTACGCAGTGCCTTCCCGCAGAGCTCATCGACCTCGGAGGCGGCCGCGTTCAGGTGGAAGTGTTCGAGGGAAAATACCATCAGGTAAAGCGCATGCTCGGCTCGCGCCGTCTTCCCGTACTTGTCCTCAAGCGCCTTCGCATCGGCGGACTGTGGCTGGACGAGTCCCTGAAGGAGTGGGAGTACCGTCGCCTCTCCACGGCGGAGATCGAAAAGATTCGCCCGGACATTTTGTCGAAATGACGAATGGCCGAAAACAGCGTTTTCGAAAAAAATACCGTTATATCCTACAAAAACCGACCTTGTGCTTTAATGATTCTGCCTTGATTTGTTGAGAAATTAATAAAAATTACAAATTGAAAAGAATTGGCTATTGAAATTTGCACAGCTTTGTTTTATTATGGAAAATATATAAAATGCGGGTCAGTTTTTTATGCGCATTTTGCGAGAGTAAAGGCCTCGCCGCAGACGATGATCTGCACGGCCGCCTAAATTTGGGGAGGAAAAATTTATGTCCAGCAGGATCTTTCAGAGCATCATCCTTCAGATGAAGGATGCCACGGATCGGTGCATCGGCGTTGTCGACGAACAGGGAGAAGTCGTAGCCTGCAGCGAGCTTGGCATGATCAACACAAAGCTTGACGATTTCCACGGCGGACTCGGCGATTATCCGGATCAGGTTTTCACCTCCAGCGTTCGTACCTACAAGCCCGTCGGAGGCCTCGGCTCCCGTATGGACTATGCCGTGTTTGTGGACGGCCATGACTCCGCGGCGCGGTGCGTTTGCATTCTCGCCGCCGTTGCTTTCCAGGAAGCAAAGGTCAACTTCGAGGAAAAGCACAACAAGACAATCTTCGTTAAGAACATCATTTCCGATAATATCCTGCCCGGCGACATTTATTCGCGCGCCAAGGAGCTGCACTTCGCCACGGAGACTCCTCGCGCCGTTCTGCTCATCCGTCAGGTAGAGCACGCCGACATGGCAGCTCTTGAAGCTCTTTCCAATATGTTCCCCGACCGCCAGAGGGATTTCGTTCTCAGCATCAATGAGACCGACCTCGTCCTCATCAAGGAACTCACCGGCCCCGCCGACAGCAACCGTGAGGTGTGCGAGATTGCCGAGACCATCGAGAAGAAGCTGGCGGACGACCTCAACATCAAGTGCGTCATCGGCATCGGCACCACCGCAAAGCATCTGCGTGTGCTGGCCGATAAATATAAAGAAGCGCAGGTCGCCATCGAAGTGGGCAAGGTATTCGATACCGAAAAGTCCATCATCCACTACGACAACCTCGGCATCGGCCGCCTCATCTACCAGCTGCCTACGACCCTGTGTGAAATGTTCCTGAGCGAAGTTTTCAAGAAGAACCCCATCGAAGCGCTCGATCAGGAAACGCTCTACACCATCAACAAGTTCTTTGAGAACAACCTCAACGTATCCGAAACCTCCCGCAAGCTGTTCGTACACCGCAACACGCTCGTGTACCGCCTCGAAAAGATCAAGAAGCTCACGGGACTCGATTTGCGCGAATTCGACCACGCGATCATCTTCAAGGTCGCCCTCATGGTCAAAAAATATCTGAATTCTCAGAACAGCGAGTATTGATCCCTGTCCTGACGCGGAGAATTACTTATGGTACTACTCAATGATGTAAAAATGACATACCCCGGCAGCCGGAAAGAGACCCTGCGGGATATCGACCTGGAGATCCAGGACGGAGAGTTCGTGTTCCTTGTCGGCCCCTCGGGCTCCGGCAAAACGACGATCATCAAGCTCCTCACGGGTGAGATCCGCGCGACCGGCGGCGAGATCGAAGTCAACGGCTTTGACCTGCGCACCATCAAACGGCGTCATCTCCCGAAGCTGCGCCGTTCGCTGGGGGTCATTTTTCAGGACTACCGGCTCATCAAGGACATGACCGTCTACGAAAATGTGGCGTTTGCCATGCGCGTGATCGGAGCATCCGGTAAAGAGATCCGCAAGCGCGTGCCGTATGTGCTTGAGCTCGTGGACCTGCAGGGACGCGAGAACCGCTATCCGCGGGAGCTCTCCGGCGGCGAGCAGCAGCGCGTCGCCATTGCGCGCGCTCTCGTAAACTCGCCCGATATGATCATCGCGGACGAGCCGACCGGCAACCTCGATCCCGCAAGAAGCCTTGAGATCATGCTGCTGCTGCAGAAGATCAATGAGCTCGGCACTACGGTGCTGGTCGTCACACACGAAAAGGAGCTGGTGAACGCCTTCTCCAAGCGCGTCGTGTCGCTGAGCGAAGGTTGCCTTATCAGCGACGGAATGGATGGGTACTACGGCTATGAGTCTTAACAGAATTTCCTACCTTCTCAAAGAGGGCTTCCGCGGCGTATTTTCGCACGGCTTCCGTTCCTTCGCCTCCGTCACCGTCATCGCGGCCTGCCTCATCATCATGGGCAGCTTCGGCCTTGTGGCCGTGAATGTCGACAACCTCATCGGCGACATGGAAGAGGACAGCCAGATCCTCGCCTTTGTGGACGAAACGCTTTCCGAAGAGGACGCGCGCTCCATTGAAGGTGCCCTTTTGAGCATATCCAACATCCGCAGCGTGGAGTTCGTCTCCCGCGAGACGGCCATGGAAAACTACAAAGCGTCCTACGGCGACAGTAGCGTGTTCGAAAACCTCGACGCCTCCGTCTTCCGCAACCGCTATGTTATCCATCTCAAAGACATCACCCTCATGAAGCAGACCAAGAGCATCATCGAGTCCGTGAACGGCATTGCCGATGTGAACGCCCCCGTGACGATCGCCGAAGGCTTCATCGCCGTGCGCAACGTGGTGAGCGTCATCACGGCCATCCTCATCGTTATCCTGCTCGTCGTGTCGGTCTTCATGATGTCCAACACCATCAAGCTCGCCACATATACGCGGCGTGATGAGATCGCCATCATGAAAATGGTCGGCGCGAGCAACGCCTTCATCCGCACGCCGTTCGTGGTCGAGGGCCTCATCCTCGGACTTCTCGGCGCGGGCATCGGCTTCCTGCTGCAGTGGGCCGTGTACGACTTCATTGTGGACAAGGTTTCCGCATCCGTCGCCGCAAGCCTCATCACGCTCATGCCCTTTGCGACGCTTATGACGCCGCTCCTCATCGTGTTCCTCGCCATCGGCGTGCTCGTCGGCGCGTTCGGCGGCGCTATGGCCATTCGTAATTACCTGAAGGTCTGATATCCTCCGGCCTTCCGAGATTCGAGAAAGACTATGAAACATCTCCCCAAAATCGTTTGCGTTCTCCTGGCCGCTGCGGCGCTTGCCGCCTCTCCGCTTGCATGCATTCCGGCACACGCCGCCACGCAGGATCAGATCGCCGAACTGCAGGAGCAGATCGAAGAGCTTGAGCAGAAGGCGGAGGAGCAGCAGGCCGTTATCGACGACCTGACGAACCAGAAGTCCCGCTTCATCACGCGCAAGCTCGCGCTGGACGAGAAGATCGAAACGAACCGCCAGATGATCGAGCTCATCAGTGAGCAGATCGACCTCTACGATGAGATCATCGAGGAAAAACAGGCGGAGCTCGACAAAGCCCTCGAAAAAGAGACCGAGCAGACGGAGCTTCTCCGCTCCCGCATACGCGCGATGGAGGAGAACAGCACCTATTCCTACATGGACTTCCTCTTCGACTCCTCGAGCATCACCGAGCTCCTCTCGCGCATCGGCGACGTCAACGACATCATGCACTACGACAAAACTCTT
Organism: Oscillospiraceae bacterium; assembly: GCA_963628785.1. Classification (GTDB taxonomy): domain Bacteria; phylum Bacillota; class Clostridia; order Oscillospirales; family Oscillospiraceae; genus Apopatocola. Next base: position 8,642 of record CAVGGQ010000052.1, read on the forward strand.
GAAGAAGAGTACAAAGCCGCCCGCGAAGATGTCGAAACGCTGAAAGCCAGTTACGAGGAGACCCGTCAGGAGCAGGAGCTTCTGAAAAAAGAGCTCGACACCAAGCAGACCGAGCTCGATGCGCAGGTCGAAGCCGCTTATACCATGATCGCCGACATTGAAACGCTCGCGGACGACGCCCAGGCAGAGTATGACGCCATCGCCGAGGAAGAAGCGGAGACCGAAGAGCAGGTGCAGGAGCTCCTTGCGCAGCTCGCCGCCGAAGAAGCGGCGCGCAAAGCCGCGCAGCAGCAAACGAGTACCAACACGAATACTAACACAAACACCAACTCCGGTAGCAGCACCGGCACCGACACCAATACGAGCTCCGGCGGTTCGGCTGTCAGCCTGAGCAGTCTCATCTGGCCTGTCCCAAGCTGTACGCTCATCACCTCCCGCTACGGCTACCGCGTCTCGCCGACCTCCGGCGCCAGCTCCAACCACGCCGGCCTTGACATCGGCGCAAGCCAGGGCGCGTCCATCGTCGCCGCGGCCTCCGGCACCGTCATCGTTGCCAGCTACTACGGCGGCTACGGCAACTGCGTCATGATCGACCACGGCAACGGCATCGTCACGGTGTACGGCCACATGGAATCCATCGGTGTAAGCTACGGCGCGTATGTCTCCGCCGGTCAGTATATCGGCGCTGTCGGTTCCACCGGCGTATCCACCGGTCCGCACTGCCACTTTGAGATCCGCATCAACGGTGCGACCACCGACCCTGCAGCGTATTTCTTCGGACTTTCGTATTATAACTGCTGACAGCAGATTGGAATTGAATTATGAAACGCAATAAATTCCGGAAAGTCGTGATCTCCGTCATCTGCGTTTTGCTGGCGGTGATCATGGCACTTTCCCTTGTCTTCACCGTCATCCCCACCAATGCGGTGGATGAGACGAATCTTGAGCGGCTGGAGAAACAGCGCCAACAGCTCGAAGACGAGCTGGCCGCGCAGGAAGAGCTTATCCTGTCGCTCTCGGACAATCAGTCGCTTATCGTGGTACGAAAAGCGGCGCTCGACAAGCAGATATCTCTCAACCGCGAGATCATCACTCTCGTGGAAGAGCAGATCGATGCCTATCAGGATCTCATCGACCAAAAGGAAGCGGAGCTCGCCGAAGCAACTGCCGCCGAGAACGAGCAGACGGCGCTTCTGCGCTCCCGCATCCGCGCCATGGAGGAAAACGGCAGCTACTCCTATCTCACCTTCATTTTCGAGGGCGGCTCCGTTACCGAGATCCTTGTGCGCATCGCGGATGTGAACGACATCATGACCTACGACCGCGAGCTCGAGCTTTCTCTGCAGCAGACCCGCAGCGATGTCGAGACCATCAAAAGCGAATACGAAGCCGCACATGCAGAACAGGATGCCATCGGCAAGGAACTCACGGCCCGCCGCGAGCAGCTCGATGCACAGGTGGAAGCCGCGTGCGAGCTGATTGCCAACCTCGATGAGCTCTCCTCGGACGCCCAGGCGGAATATACTGCCATCGCACAGGCCGAGGACGAGGCCATGCAGGAGCTCCTGACAGCCATGCAGGAATACTCCGCCCAACAGGTCATTCAGGCTGCGGCGCAGCAGACCTATTCCGCTGCTTATGCTTCGTCCGGAACGAATGCAACGACAACGACAACGACCGCTGCGAGCACAACGACGACCAGCGGTACCTACGAAAATAACGCAAACGCTTCAAGTGCTTACAACGGCTCCTTTATCTGGCCGACGGACAGCACCTATGTCACATCCAAGTACGGCTTCCGCGACCAGCCGACGGCGGGCGCTTCCACCAACCACAAAGCCATTGACATCGGCGCCGCCTCTGGCACGCCGATTTATGCTGCAGCCGACGGACAGGTTGTCACCGCCACCTACAATAACGGTCTCGGCTACTATGTCAGCATCGAGCACGACAGCGATACCGCCACGCGCTATTCGCACATGACAAACTACATCGTTCAGCCGGGTGAATATGTCACGCAGGGACAGATCATCGGCTATGTCGGCGAGAGCGGCATCGCCACCGGCAGCCATCTGGACTATGCTGTCATCGTGGACGGAGAGCAGGTCGACCCCATGGAGTACTACGATTCATCCGCCGTCACCTACGACCCCACGGCCTGAGAATTTAAGATCCGAGGTATTTGCCCATGAAACAGGTGCCGAAATTTGTATGGTCGGTGCTCGCGTGCTTTATCTGCATCGTGATAACGGCAGCCGCCTGCCTCATCCTGGCGGACAGCAGCGCCTCCTCCGATAAATACATGGAGGTCATCAAGGTCATCGAGTCAACCTACTATCAGCCGCAGGACACATCGTCTCTGGAGGATGCCTCCGCCGCCGCCATGGTCGCCTCGCTCGGCGATGCCGCAAGCTACTATCTTACGGCCGAGGAGTACGAGACCTACAAGCTGGAGCTCACGAACCAGTATGTCGGCATCGGCATCACCACGCAGTTTAACGAAAATTACGGCTATCTCACCGTCCTATCCGTCACCGCCGGCTCTCCCGCCGACCAGGCCTACATCAAAGTCGGCAATATGATCGCCGCTGTGGACGACATCGATGTCTCCGACTACACACCGGAGATGCTCGACGAGCTTCTCCGCAGCTATAACGATAAGGAAACCGACACGGAAAAGTATTTTACGCTTCATCTCATCAACACGCAGGGCGGCAAGGCCGATGCAAAACTCAAGTGCGAGCTCATATATGCCGAGCCCGTGTACTATTACATCCTCGAAAACGACACCAACAAGGCGAACAGCTCTTCCACCATCGGATACCTTCAAATCAAGAACTTCGATGACAGCGCCGCGGCGAGCGTAAAAACGGCCATCGCATTGCTGCAGGAATCTGGAGCCACCTCGCTCGTGATCGATGTCCGCGACAACACGAGCGGCAAGCCCGCCGAAATGGCGGATACGCTCGATTATCTCCTTCCGAAGGGCGACCTGTTTCTCTTGCGAGACCGCGACGGCAAGGAGACGACCTACTCCTCCGGCAGCTCTTATCTCAATATGCCGATGGTTGTCCTCGCCAACGAGAACACGACCTGCGCCGCCGAAGTATTCACCTGCATCATGCAGCAGGCGGGCGTCACGGTCGTCGGACGCAAAACGCTCGGCAATGCGCAGAGCCAGGTCATCGTAGAGCTCTCGGACGGCAGCGCCATCCGTATCTCCAAGTTCGAGTACCTTACTCCCGATAAGAAGTCCATGGCGGATCTCGGCGGCGTCATGCCGGACATCGCTTCCTATCAGATCGATGACAGCGAGATGGACATCCAGCTTGAAGCAGCCAAGGACGCACTGAGCTGAAATAAGCAAAATCAATGCTTGACATAGCGTAAAACATTACATATAATGGCAAGACAAATTCCCGCACGGAGCAAATTCCGTGCGGGAATTGCGAGCATAAATCGAAAGGAAGAACAAACATGGCAGTCGACAATTCATTCCGCATGAGCCGGGAACGGCTCGATAAATTGAAAGAACAGCTGGAGTATCTCCAGACCGTTCGCGAAAAGGAAGTTTCCGAGCAGATCAAAGAGGCCCGCTCCTTCGGCGACCTGTCGGAGAACAGCGAGTATGACGAGGCGAAGAACGAGCAGGGTAAGCTCTACTCCAAGATCGCCGAGATCAAGAACCTGATCGAGAACGCGATCATCGTAGAGAACACCCCGACCGGCACCGGCATTTCCATGGGCAGCAAGGTGACCGTACGCGAAGTCGGCGAAGAGGACGAGGAGTCCTATGAGATTGTCGGCAGCCAGGAAGCCGACCCCATGAGCGGCCGCATTTCCGATGAGTCCCCGCTCGGCCGCGCCCTTATGGGCAAGCACGAGGGCGAGAAGATCGAATTCGAGACCCCGGGCGGCATGGTACACTACGAGATCCTTTCCGTAGGAATGTAAAGGCAACACCGCACAATATCGTCTGCGGTGCTGTTTAACGGATATTTTTAGTATAAGGAGATCATTATGGCAGAGGAAAGAAAGAACGGCGCGACGGAGGAATCACTCAGCGATCTGCTCCGCATTCGCCGTGAAAAGTTGGCAAACTTGCAGGAAGCGGGCAAGGACCCCTTCGCGATCACGCGCTACGATGTAACGCACCACAGCACGGACATTCTGGCCGCCGGTGACGAGATCCTCGAGAAAACCGTATCCGTCGCAGGCCGCATGATGGTCAAACGTATCATGGGCAAAGCGTCGTTCTGCAAAGTGCAGGATAAGCTCGGTACCATTCAGTGCTATGTCGCGCGCGATGATCTCGGCGAAGAAACGTACGCCGAATTCAAGAAAATGGATATTGGCGATATCATCGGCGTTGAAGGCTTCGTGTTCCGCACGAAAACCGGTGAGATCACCATTCACGCCAAATCGCTTACACTGCTTTCCAAGTCTCTCAAACCTCTGCCCGAAAAATTTCACGGTCTGCAGGACTCCGATATGCGCTACCGCCAGCGCTACCTCGACCTTATCGTGAACCCCGAAGTGCGCAGTACCTTCGTGAAACGTTCGCAGATCATCCGTGAGATCCGCCGCTTCCTGGATGATCGCGGATTTATGGAAGTCGAAACGCCGATGCTCGTCTCGAACGCCGGCGGCGCCGCGGCACGCCCGTTTGAGACGCACTACAATGCACTCAACGAGGATGTAAAGCTCCGCATCTCGCTCGAGCTCTACCTCAAGCGTCTCATTGTAGGCGGCCTGGAGAAGGTCTACGAGATCGGCCGAGTTTTCCGCAACGAGGGCGTCGACACGCGCCACAACCCCGAGTTTACGCTCATGGAGCTCTATCAGGCATACACAGATTACAACGGCATGATGGAATTGACGGAATCCATGTTCCGCCACCTCGCCAAGACCGTATGCGGCAGCACGACCATCACCTATCAGGGCACGGAGATCGATCTCGGCAAGCCGTTTGAGCGCCTTACCATGATCGAAGCCGTGAAGAAATATTGCGGCGTTGACTTCGATACCGTGAAGACGACCGAGGAAGCCAAAGAGCTCGCCCGTCAGCACAACATCGCTTTTGAAGAGCGTCACACCCGCGGCGACATCCTTAATCTGTTCTTTGAGACTTATTGCGAGAAAAATCTCGTTCAGCCGGTGTTCATTATGGATCACCCCATTGAGATCAGCCCGCTCACCAAGAAAAAGCCGTCCGACCCGACCAAGGTGGAGCGCTTCGAGCTCTATATTTACGGCCGCGAGATGTGCAACGCGTATTCCGAACTGAACGACCCCATCGACCAGCGCACCCGCTTTGCCGCACAGGATGCCCTCGCCGCCGCCGGCGATGCCGAGGCCAACCACACCGACGAGGACTTCCTCAATGCTCTTGAGATCGGCATGCCCCCCACGGGCGGCATCGGCTACGGCATTGACCGTCTCGTCATGCTCCTCACCGATTCTCCCGCCATCCGCGATGTACTGCTCTTCCCGACAATGAAACCCCTGGACTCCGAAAAGAAGGCGAAGAAGCCCGAAG
>CAVGGQ010000053.1:0-13702 GCA_963628785.1 Oscillospiraceae bacterium
ACTTTGCATATCATCCGTTATATTTCAACATATGAAATTACATAGGGATGTAAATAACAGATTTACAGGGTGAAATGGAGGTGTTTGGTGGGCTTTTGTTATATTTTGATACGAAACGGAGTAGAATGGTGTGGGACGGTTTCGGCCGTTCCTACACTATTCCTACACCGATTTTGCAGGCTATTTTATTTTTTCGATTTCTTCGCGGAGCCATTCCGGGGCACGATCTGTGTAAACGCGTTCGGTTATATCGTCTATGTAGTGACCAACGAGATGCTTGATGGCATATTCATCTACCTTATATTTCTTGCAGAGGGTCACAAAGGTTTTTCGCGCATCGTGCGGACGGTGATCTTCGTTCAGACCGAGGGTGCGCATACATTGACAAAAATGTTCGTTATAGGTTGTATACGGAAGGATATTGCACGGCCTTTTAAAGTGTGGTAAGATACACCTAAAAGGAGGTCGATGTAATATGACAGATGAATACGGTGAACTTTACAATGGCTTCAGATTTACTTCGTACGATCATGGTCTCGGGCATTCCGCAGTACTTAGCGGCGACGACGAGATGGATATTCCGGATGATTACAAGAACCCGGATAAGTTGGTAATATGGTGCCACAATTGTTGCTGTTACATGGTATTTTGCGAAAGTGATGAACGTCTCGAAGGATATTGGCGTTGCCCGGAGTGTGGGAAGACAATCAAAGAGATGACAGCATACCGCAGAATAAGCCAAGACGATCGACTGGACGAAAAGCGGGAACAGCAAAAGCAGCAACAATGGGATTCTGAAAACGATAACGACTGGGACTAAGTCATCCGCGAAAAAAACAGACTCTTTTATGGAGAGAAAGAGACATAACCGTCTCTTTCTCTTTTTTCTTTATTAAAAAGGAGATGGATGTTCTTATGGGACGGTCTGAAAGTGAGTTTGTCGCCCTTCGTGATCGTGAACCAATCAGAAGACAGATCAAGACAGCGGAGAATATCAGTATAGACACCGTCCCAAAGTAACCGGACCGACTTGTTGTTCTTCACAGTGCTGATGACAACTTCGTCTCCCGTTCCGAAAGCTGTCCCGGTAAGAGTTTCCACTTTACTCAGATCCAGTGTCATCTTTTCTCTGGTAATAGTGTTGTAGAGCGTTAATGTGCTTACAGAACCGTAGGCATGCGCCGTAATCACCACTCCAATATCGGAATCGCCGGTGTAATGGAGATTACCGGTAGCCACCGTTCGCATTACACTGCACTCAATCTGACTATCGGTCAAGGATTCATTGGATAACGGAAATTCCAAAGTATCTTCGATACCATTAAAACTCACATAATTCTTTGACCCGTATATCTTTCATTCGGTCTATACACAAAAAATTATGTTGCTCGTACACGCAATAACGAAATCTGTCTATGCACTGATATTTACATCCGATATGGCGGAGATAGCGCTTCAGGCAATACCTGCACTGTTTATGGCTATGCGAAAGACGAAAACGGTGAGTGGGTACAGGGACCAGGTATATCGGGCAGATTCGGCGACTCGTTTTATTCACGTGGGAAGCTGTACTACACCCTTCCCAAGATCTACAAATTCGACACCGCCTATATAGGAGCCATCTATGGTAGAGCTGCTGCGACAGTAAGCACTGCTGTGCCAGCCAGTATAGGCAGTCCGATTTATCTGAAAAGCAACGGTAAATGGTTGTCGACGATTCAATGGATCAAAGTCAATGGAAAATGGATTCAGGCAGACAGTATTAAACTCAAAGTGAACAACGATTGGAAATCATAACACAGCAGAGGGGAGGAATTCAAAATGGAATTTGTTAAGGCTATCCTTCTGGCCTGTGCAAGTGCGTTCGTAACCGGTATGTTCACACTGATTCTTTCGAGTATGACTTATAAACGCACCCAAAAGAAGGAAGCGGAAGAGTTGAATAACAAGATTATGGACAAGCTCAATGAGATCGAGAAACGACTGCAGAAGCACATCGAAGAAGACACAAAGAATAAGGTGGAAGACGGACGAACTCGCTTCCTTCGTTTCTCCGACGAAGATCGCAGGGGTGTACCTCACGCAGAGGAGCATTGGAACGATGTACTGAAAGACATCGATCGATACAATCGCTACTGCAAGGAACACCCCGAGTATAAGAATGAGTGCGCTGTGCGAACTATCGATTATTTGATGGATAGGTACAGTGAACACATGAAAAATAATACATTCTTGGGAGGTAAAGCGCATGAAACTAAGTGACAAGGTCTATGATATTCTCAAGTGGATCGCTCTGATCGGTCTTAATGCGATCGGAGTCTGCTACAAGGCGCTGGCTGTCGTTTGGGGCTGGCCGTTTGGCGAAGAGGTGCAGACCACCTGTTCGACGATTGCCCTGTGCATCGGTACACTGATCGGAATCAGCACTGCAGAGTATAACAAGGAGCACTAACCAGTCCTTCACCGAAATCTGTTTCTACACTATTCCTATATTTTCTATGAATCATTTATCGCCGAAAGAATAAAAATTCTTTGCGCTCAATGGGTTGTCGAAGATTGTAAAAAGTGCAGCAATTAGAACATATAAAAGTTGCAAAATCTCCGGAAAAGGTTTATAATATATTCCGATTGTGCAAACGTGGAAATTCAATTGGCGAGGAGACAATAGCGTGTATTTAAAAGCACTGGAACTCCAGGGCTTCAAGTCGTTTCCGGAGAAGACGCGGCTGAGCTTTGAAAAAGATATAACGGTGATCGTCGGGCCGAACGGAAGCGGCAAATCCAATCTGTCGGATGCTCTGCTGTGGGTCATGGGTGAGCAGAAAACGCGCATGCTGCGCGGCGGAAAGATGGAGGACGTCATTTTCGGCGGCACCGAGAAGCGCGGCGCGATGGGCTTTGCGCAGGTGACGCTTGTGCTCGACAACACCACGCGCATCCTGCCGCTCGATGCGGACGAGGTGAGCATCTCCCGCCGCTATTACCGCAGCGGCGACAGTGAATATTATATCAACCGCGAGCAGGTGCGTCTGCGCGATGTGACCGAGCTCTTAATGGACACCGGCCTCGGCTGCGACGGCTACTCCATCATCGGGCAGGGCCGCATCAGCGAGATCGTGTCCGCTAAATCGACCGACCGCCGCGAGATATTCGAGGAGGCCGCCGGCATTTCGCGCTTCCGCCACCGCAAGGATGAGTCGGAGCGCAAGCTCGCCCGCACGGAGGAGAACCTCCTGCGCATCGGCGACAAGATCTCGGAGCTTGAGATGCAGGTCGAGCCGCTACGCAAGCAGTCGGAGACCGCGCAGAAATACCTCATTTTGCGCGACCAGCTGCGCGAGCAGGAGATCTCCCTGTGGATGGCCAACCTCGACCGTCTGCATGAGCAGTCGGAGCTGCTGCACGCGGACTATGAGCGTTCGGTCGTAGAATGCACGGCGGCACGCTCGGAACAGGATCGGCTGTATGCCGAGAGTGAGCGCTTGGCCGCCCGTATGCGCGAGATGGATGTCCGCTCGGAGGAGCTGCGTGAAAAGCTTCGTACGACCGAAGCGACGACGGCGGACGCCGAGAGCAACGCTGCTGTCGTACGCACGCAGCTTGCCAACAACGCCGAAACGCTGCAGCGTCTGCAGCGCGAGATCGGCGAGCAGAACGAGCGCGCGGGCGGCATCGCCAACCAGATCCGCGACCACCGCGCCCGCATCGAGAGCATCGCCGCCGAGCGAAAGGTGCTCTCCGACCGCGAGGAGGAGCTGCGCCGCAGTGAGGCGGAAGCCGAGTCCGGCATGGACGAGCAGAATAAGCGCCTCGCCGATATGCTCTCGCGCGAGAGCGCCCTCACCGGCACCATCGCCGAGAACCGCACGGCCATCGGCCTTCTCGAAGAAAATCTGCAGACCGTGAATGAGCGCGCGGCGCAGGCGAAGGAAGAAATGGCCCTCGCCGAGCAGAAGGACGGGGAAGCCTCCGCGCGCCTCATCGAAGAAAAGAAAAAACTCGCCGCAGCCAAAGAGAAGGAGCAGAGCCTCGCGAATGTCATCTCCGGCCACACCATGCTCATGGCGGGGCGCGAAGCCAAGGTTTCCGAAGCCGCCGAGCTGCAGACGAAGCTCACCGTGGAGCTGCGCTCGTGCGAATCGCGCATCCGTCTGCTTTCGGATCTCGAAAAAGAGCTCGAGGGCTTCAGCAAGGCGGCGAAGATCGTCATGCAGGAGTCCGAGCGTGGCGTGCTGCGCGGCGTTCACGGCCCGGTCGGCAAAATGATTCGCACCGAGGACCGCTTCGCCCTCGCCGTTGAAACGGCGCTCGGGGCGCATGTCGGCGATATCATCGTAGATACGCAGGATAACGGCAAAGATGTCTTTGCCCTCTTAAAACGGCGCGACGGTGGGCGCGTTACGCTCCAGCCGCTCGATGTCATCCGTCCCTCCCACCTCAACGGCGAGCCGAAGGGCGAGGCGGGCTATGTCGGCGTGTGCTCCGACCTTGTGGAGTGCGACAGGCACTGCAGCGCCGTCATCGCGAACCTCTTGGGGCGCACGGCGGTAGCCGAAACGCTCACAGACGCCATCGCCATCGCGCGGCGGCACGGAAACAGCTTCCGCATCGTCACGCTCGACGGACAGATCGTCAACGCCGGCGGCTCCATGACGGGCGGCAGCGCCGGAAAGAACACCGGAATCCTCTCGCGCGCCAACGAGCTGCAGCGTTTGCGCGAAAAGCGCGGCGACCTCGAAGCGCAGCTCTCGCAGAGCGAGAATCAAAAGCGCGATGCAGAGCGCGAGCTGCAAAGCGCCCGCTATGCGCTCGACACCGCCCGCGAGGAGCACACCGCCGCCGCGCAGGAGAGCGCCCGGCAGGAGGGACTTGTCGCCAAGGCACAGATCCTTCGCACAGCCGCATCCGATGCGCTCGATGCGCTCGACGAGGAGATCCGCACCTCCTCCGCAAGGAGAAAGGAAAACGAAGACCGCACGGCGGCTCTCCGCAAGAGATGCACCGCCGCCGAGACGGAGCTCGCCGCGCTGCGCGAGGATATGGCGAAGGAATCTGCGGGCATCGAGAGGATCGAAGCGCGCCGCGCCGAGCTGCAGGAGAACTTCAGCAACATCCGCGCGCAGAACTCCTCGCTGGACGCCGAGTGCTCCACCGTGCTCCTCGCCATCGACCAGCTCGAACGCCTCCGCGCCGAGCTCGAGACCGATTCCGATACGCGCCGCAGCACGATGGCTGCCGTCGAGCGGCAGAAGACCGAGCTCGAAGCGCAGCAGGCCACGCTCTCCGAGCGCATCGAAAACCTCCGCACTCAGGTGCAGCAGGAAAAGGACGCCATATCGCAGCTCACCGCGAGCAAAATGGAGCTCGAAGGCCGCCGCAGCGCCTCCGACAAAGCGGCGCAGGAGAAAAACCGCACCCTCCTCGATCTGGAACGCAACAGCGCCCAGCTCGAGCAGAAGAAAATGGCGGCGGATATGGAGGAGCAGCAGATCGTCGAAAAGCTCTGGGATACCTACGAGCTCAGCCGCTCCGAGGCGGAAAAAGTCCGTCAGCCCATCGAGAGCCTCGCCAAGGCGGGCAAGCAGGTCGCGGAGCTGCGCCGCAGCATGTCCGCGCTCGGCAACCCGAACCTCGGCGCCATCGAGGAATATCAGCGCGTGAGCGAGCGCTATAACTTCCTCTCCGAGCAACGCAACGATGTGCAGAAATCGAAGGACGAGATCGTAAAGATCATTTCCGATATCACGCAGCAGATGGAAGAGATCTTCGTACACGAGATCGATGAGATCGACAAGGCGTTCCGCGAGATATTCGTTGAGCTCTTCGGCGGCGGCAAAGCGTCGCTCTCGCTCGAGGATATGAACGATGTTTTGAACTGCGGCATCGACATCCGCATCCAGCCCCCCGGAAAGGCGGTATCGAACATCAGCCTTCTCTCCGGCGGCGAAAAGGCGTTTGTCGCCATTGCTTTGTATTTTGCCATCATGCGCGTGCGCCCGACGCCGTTTTGCGTCATGGACGAGATCGAGTCGGCGCTGGACGAGGAAAACGTCGCCCGCTACGCCGCCTATATGCGCCGCATGTGCGGCAAGACGCAGTTCATCGCCATCACGCACCGCCGCGGCACGATGGATGAAGCCGACCAGCTCTACGGCGTCACCATGCAGGAAAAGGGCGTGAGCACCGTCCTCGCCATGGATATGGAAGAAGCATTGAAAACGATCCGCTGAGAGGAGACACAGCTATGGGATTTTTTGATAAAATGAAAGCCGCCTTCAATTCGGCGATGGCGGACTTTACCGGCGAAAACGAAGAAGTATACGAAACGCTCGAGGAGCTCCTGATCTTGTCCGACGCCGGCATGGACACGACCGAGGACATCATGGACAAGCTGCGCGAGCGCGTCCGCACGGAAGGGTGCCGAGGGGAAGCGCAGCTTCGCAAAACGCTCTCTGCCATCCTCACCGAAACGATGGACGCGGGCGACAACTCCCTCAAGCTCGACACCGTGCCGTCCGTCATCCTCGTGGTGGGCGTGAACGGCGTCGGCAAGACGACGACCATCGGCAAGCTCGCCTCGCGCCTCACGAAAGAGGGCAAGAGCGTCCTCCTGTGCGCGGGCGATACATTCCGCGCTGCGGCCGCCGAACAGCTCACGGTGTGGGCAAACCGCGCCGGATGCGACATCGTCCGTCACGAGGAAGGCAGCGACCCCGCCGCCGTCGTGTTCGACAGCATCGCCGCCGCCAAGGCGCGCGGACGCGATGTCATCATCGTGGACACCGCCGGCCGCCTGCACAACAAGCAGAATCTCATGAGCGAGCTTTCCAAGATCCGCCGCGTCATCGACCGCGAGCTGCCGGACGCGAGCGTGGAGTGCCTCATGGTGCTCGACGCGACCACCGGACAGAACGGCCTCATTCAGGCCAAGGTGTTCGGCGAGTCCGCCGGCCTCACCGGCATCGTCCTCACGAAGCTCGACGGCACAGCGAAGGGCGGCATCGTGTTCGCCATCAAGCGCGAGCTCGGCCTTCCCGTGAAGTACATCGGCGTCGGCGAGGGCGTGGACGATCTCAAGCCGTTCGTCCCCGAGGAATTTGCGGAGGCGCTGCTCTCATGAAACTCGTCATTGCATCGGACAACAAGCATAAGATCACGGAATTCCGCGTGCTTTTCGAGAATTTCGGCGTGGAGATCCTGAGCAAAGCCGAGACCGGCTTCACGGACGAAGTGGAGGAGACCGGCGAGACATTCGCGGAAAACGCGAAAATCAAAGCGGAGGCCGTCATGCACGCCACCGGGCTCGCCGCCATTGCGGACGACTCGGGGCTTTGCGTTGACGCGCTCGGCGGAGCGCCGGGCGTTCACTCCGCCCGCTATACCGGCAACCACACCGACTCGGACGAAGCGCGCAACGAGCTGCTGCTTCATAATCTCGCCGACCGCACCGACCGCACGGCGCGCTATGTCGCCTCGCTCTGCTGTGTGCTCTCGAACGGGGACATGCTCACGGCGGAGGAAACATGCGAGGGCACCATCCTCTATGCCCCGCAGGGCAGCAACGGCTTCGGCTACGACCCGATCTTTCAGCCGGAAGGCTTTCATTGCTCCATGGCGGAACTGACCATGGAAGAAAAGAACGTTATTTCCCACCGCGGAAAGGCGCTTCGGCGATTCAAACAGAAATGGGAGTCATATTATGATTACAAGTAAACAGCGCGCACAGCTGCGCACCATGGCGGCGAGCCTGCCCGCCGAGCTCCAGATCGGCAAAGGCGGCATCTCTGAAAATGTCATCCGTCAGGCATTGGAAGCGCTCACGGCGCGCGAACTCATCAAGGGCCGCGTGCTCGACAATTCCCTGCTCTCCGCGCGCAAGGCGTGCGATGCGCTGTGCGAAGCGTGCGGCGCAGACGGCGTGCAGGTCATCGGCAGCAAATTTGTTCTTTATAAACAGAACGAAAAGAACCCGAAGATCGTCTTAGTTTCGGAACGCAAAGGGAAGAAGTGACGCCGATGCGCCTGCTCATTTACGGCGGCAGCTTCAACCCGCCGCATCTCGGCCACGCCGATGCGCTCCGGTGCGCGGCGGAAGTCCTGCACCCCGACCGCACGATCGTCATCCCCGCGAGCGTCCCGCCGCATAAGAAAATGGCGGAGGGAAGCCCCGATGCGGAGGAGCGCGTATGCCTTTGTTCTCTCGCTTTTCCCGATGCGGAAGTGTCCTCCATGGAGCTGCAGCGCGAAGGGAAGAGCTACACCGTCGACACCCTGCGCGAGATCGCTCGGGAAAACCCCGGCGCGGAGCTTTACTTCCTCATCGGCACGGACATGCTCCTGACCATTGAGGAATGGCACGATTTCCGAGGCATATTCGCGCTGTGCACTCTCGCGGCGCTCGCACGCAATGAGGGCGACCTGCCCGCGATGGAGCGGCAGGCGGCACATATCCGCGAAGCGTACGGCGCGAGCATCCGCATCATAGCGAAGCGCCCTCTCCCGATGGATTCCACCTCGCTCCGCGCGGCGCTGCCGCAGAGGGCGGGCGCGGACCGGCTGTGCGATGCGGTATATGCGGAGATCATCCGCCTGCGCCTTTACGGCGCGAAGCCGGATCTCGCGTGGCTGCGGGAGAAAAGCTCCGGGTACATCAAGCCCAAGCGTATTCCTCATGTGCGCGGGTGCGAGGAGACGGCCGTCCGTCTGGCGGAGCGCTGGGGCGAAAATGTCGAGGACGCCGCGGAAGCCGGCATGCTGCATGACATCACAAAGAAGCTGTCCGATGAAGAACAGTTGCAGCTTGCGGAAAAATATGGTATTGTGTTGGACAAATTCGATCGTGCCGCGCCGAAGACGCTCCACGCCCTCACGGGAGCCTGTTTCGCGCGGGAGCATTTCGGCGTGCCGGACAATATTTTCACCGCCATCGAGTGGCACACCACCGGCTGCCCCGGCATGAAGACGCTCGATAAGATCGTGTATCTCGCCGACTACATCGAGCCGAACCGCGATTTTCCCAGTGTTGATGCCGTGCGAGCCCTCGCCATGGAAGATCTCGACCGGGCGATGATCACATCGCTGGAAATGAGCATCGCTCATCTCGAAAGCTGCGGCGCCGAGCCGCACCCGCGTTCGGTCGAAACGCTCCGGTCACTGAAAGCGCAGCAGTCAATGCATAATTCGGATGCTTAACCGAGGATGACATTGTGCGGTGATGCCCGCAAGGTAAAAAAATTGCTCTCCGAGGGAGAGCACGCGAATCGCAGAGGATTTTTATGACTAATTCACCCCGTCACTCCCGGACGCACGAGGCGCCCGAAAATTACGAAACGGAAGAGACCGTCGTCCGCGAGCCGGACACCGACCCCGTTCCGGAAAAGCCCGGAAAGAAAGCGAAGAAAAAGAGCGATACGAACGCGTTGACTATCATCCTCATTGTGCTCTCGGCACTGCTCACTGTTTGCCTTCTGGGGCTCGTGGCGTACAACGTCTGGTCGAAAGCGCCCAAGACCCAAAGCAGCGGACTCAAGACGCAGGTCACCGCCACGCCGGAGACCACAACGACGCCGGAGACCACCCCGTCCGGCACGGGCGCTACGCCTACCCCAAGCGCCACGCCGCAGAGCACGGCCACACCCACGCCCACGCCGCAGACGCTCCGCAAGCAGGATGTGTACACGATGCTCGTCGTCGGCCGCGACCGCGTCGGTCTCAACACCGACACCATCATGGTCGCCCGCTTCGACTGCGCGAACCACGAGGTCAACATCGTGAGCATCCCGCGCGACACGCTCGTGAATGTTCCGTGGGCCGTCAAAAAGGTGAATTCCGTTTACGGCATGAACGGCATCGAGGGTCTTGTATCGGAGATCGAAGACCTTGTCGGCTTCGAGATCGACAGCTACGCCGTGGTAAACACCTATGTGTTCCAGCAGATCATCGACTGCATCGGCGGCGTGTACTTCGATGTACCCATCTACATGTACTACGATGACCCGGATCAGGATCTGCACATCTATCTCACCCCGGGCTATCAGATCCTGAACGGTGCGCAGTGCGAGCAGGTCGTGCGCTTCCGACAGAACAACGACGGCACCGGCTACCCGAACGGCGACCTCGGCCGCATCGAGACGCAGCAGGCGTTCTTCAAGGCACTAGCGAGCGAGGTGCTGCAGATCGGCAACATTGCAGATCTGCCGCAGATCATCAATCTGATCCTCGACAACACAGACACGAATCTCACGAGCGGCAACATCGCCTTCTATGCCGAGGAATTCCTCAAAATGGATTCCGACAGCATCTCATTCTACACCATGCCTTACGACACCGTGTACATCCGCGGCGGCTCGTATGTGAGCATCCGGCTCGACGAGTGGCTCAATCTCGTGAACAACTACCTCAACCCCTTCAATGTGGATGTAACGGCGGCCAACCTCGATGTTCTCACCTTTGACGGTACAAGCTTTGCCTCCACCACCGGCAACATTCCGGATTTCTACAGCTTCTATGACTATTTAGGCGGCTGACGAACCGACTTATATGAAAGGATGCGACACATGCTCACTTCTAAAGAAATCGCCGCTCTGGCGGTAAAAGCGCTGGACAACAAGCTGGCACGCGACATTCAGATCCTCAAAACCGATAAGGTAACGACTCTGGCGGATTACTTCATTCTTTGCACCGCCAACAGCTCCACCCACAGCAAAACGCTCGCGGATGAAGTGGACAAGGTTCTTTCCGAAGCCGGAGAGCCGCCGCTGCGCCGCGAAGGCTACCGCTCCGGCGGATGGACGCTTCTCGACTTCGGCTGCGTCATCGTGCACGTCTTCTCCGAAGATATGCGCTCGTTCTACTCGCTCGACCGCCTGTGGTCCGATGCGGAGAAGATCGATTATAAAGAGTTCCTTTAATGTAACGGCCGACACCGTCCGGTGCAGCCTCAAAAGTAAATGAGAGCAGGAGAGTAAGGATCATCATGGATTACAACTTTGCGGAGATCGAAAAAAAGTGGCAGAAGTACTGGCTCGAGCATAAGTGCACCCGGGCCGTCGCCGGCTCGGACAAGCCGAAGTTCTACGGACTCATCGAGTTCCCGTACCCGTCCGGACAGGGACTGCACGTCGGCCACACGCGCCCGTTCACGGCGATGGATGTCATCTGCCGCCGCAAGCGCATGCAGGGCTACAACGTTCTTTTCCCCATCGGCTATGACGCCTTCGGTCTGCCGACGGAAAACTACGCCATCAAGAACCATGTTCACCCCGCCATCGTGACGAAGCAGAACATTGCCAACTTCGAAAAGCAGCTCCATATGCTGGGCTACTCTTTCGACTGGGATCGCGTCGTCGACACGACCGACCCCGAGTATTATAAGTGGACACAGTGGATCTTCCTGCGCATGTACAAAAAGGGACTCGCCTATAAGGCGTCCATGCCCGTGAACTGGTGCACAAGCTGCAAGTGCGTGCTCGCGAACGAAGAGGTCGTCGACGGCGTGTGCGAGCGCTGTGGCAGCCCCGTTGTCCGCCGCGAAAAGAGCCAGTGGATGCTCGCCATCACGAAGTACGCCGACCGGCTTATCGATGATCTCGACGATGTGGACTACATTCCCCGCGTGAAGATCCAGCAGCGCAACTGGATCGGCCGCAGCGAGGGCGCGGAACTCACTTTCGGCACTACGCTCGGGGATTCGCTCACGGTCTACACGACCCGCTGCGACACGCTCTTCGGCGTCACCTACATGGTCCTCTCTCCGGAACACCCCATCCTCAACACGTGGAAAGACAAGCTCACCAACTGGGACGCCGTGCAGGCGTACCGCGAGGAAGCCGCGCACAAGTCCGACTTCGAGCGCAGCGAGCTAAATAAGGAAAAGACCGGCGTGCGTCTTGAGGGCGTGCGCGCCATCAACCCCGCCACCAAAGAAGAGATCCCGATGTTCGTCTCCGACTATGTCCTCATGAGCTACGGTACCGGTGCCGTCATGGGCGTGCCCGGTCACGACCAGCGCGACTGGGAATTTGCTACCAAGTTCGGTCTGCCCATCATCGAGGTCGTCAAGGGCGGCGATGTGACGAAGGAAGCCTTCACGCTCAAGGACGACACCGGCATCATGGTGAACTCTGGCTTCCTCAACGGCATGACCGTGAAAGAGTCCATCCCCGCCATGAAGAAGTGGGTCACGGACGAGGGCATCGGCCATCCGAAGACAAACTTCAAGCTCCGCGACTGGGTCTTCTCGCGCCAGCGGTACTGGGGCGAGCCCATCCCGATGATCAAGTGCCCGAAGTGCGGCTGGGTGCCCGTGCCCGAAGATCAGCTCCCGCTCATCCTCCCGCAGGTGGAGAGCTACGAGCCGACCGACGACGGCGAATCGCCCATCTCCAAAATGACCGACTGGGTCAACACCACCTGCCCGCAGTGCGGAGGCCCCGCGCAGCGCGAGACCGACACCATGCCGCAGTGGGCCGGCTCCTCTTGGTACTTCCTCCGCTATATGGATCCGCACAACAAGGAGTGCTTCGCAAGCCCCGAAGCGCTCAAATACTGGTCGCCCATCGACTGGTACAACGGCGGCATGGAGCATACGACGCTCCATCTGCTCTACTCCCGCTTCTGGCATAAGTTCCTCTATGACGAGGGTCTTGTCCCGACGAAGGAGCCGTACGCCAAGCGCACGAGCCACGGCATGATCCTCGGCGAGGGCGGCGAGAAGATGTCCAAGTCCCGCGGCAACGTGGTGAACCCGAACGACATCGTCGAGCAGTACGGCGCGGATACCCTGCGCGTGTACATCATGTTCATCGGCGACTTTACGAAGGCCGCCGCCTGGTCAAAGGAATCTGTGGCCGGCTGCCGCCGCTTCCTCGACCGCGTGTGGAATCTCGCGAGCAAGCCGCTCGCCGGCGACGAGGTCTCCAATGAGAACGAAAAGGAGATCCACCGCACCATCCAGAAGGTCAGCTCTGACATCGACGAGATGAAGTTCAACACCGCCATCGCGCAGATGATGTCGCTTGTCAACCAGTTCTACGGCAAGGCTCCGAGCCGCGGCGACATCCGCGTGCTCCTCTCGCTCCTCTCTCCGTTCGCGCCGCACATGTGCGACGAGCTCTGGGAGATCCAGGGCTTTGAGGGCCTCGCGAGCCAATCCGAGTGGCCGACCTTCGATGAAGCCAAAATGGCCGACACCGAGAAGACCATCGCCGTGCAGGTAAACGGCAAGCTCCGCAGCACGGTCGTCGTCCCCGCCGACAGCACCGCCGAGGCCGTCTCCGCCGCCGCTCTGCAGGATAAGAAGATCGCCGGCTACGCCGAGGGCATGAACATCGTAAAAACCATCTATGTCCCCAACAAGCTCATCAACTTCATCCTCAAACCGAAAAAGTGAGATAAAACGCCAAACGCCGCATCCCGAAAAAGGATGCGGCGTTTTTATTATAACCCAGAAAACCTCGGGCTATGCCCGAGGTTCAAAAAAGGCGGAGCCTATGAGGGAAAAAATAAACCTCCCGTGATAGAATAGTGAGGGTTTGCCGACCGCACTAAAGAATCGAAGGAGGTACCTTATGGGGAAATAAGGATACAAATAGTTTAACACATACTACATGGGAATGTAAGTACCATATTGTATTTGCACCGAAATATCGACGCCAGGTGATATACAAAGAAATAAAAATGGACATAGGCGTGATACTGACAA